>PLCG01000093.1 GCA_003135575.1 Nitrososphaerota archaeon | reverse complement strand
GACGATTACGGCGTTGAGGGGGATGGAGCGCGTGATGTAGGTCTTGAACTCCTCGACGCCCTTCGCAGAGACGGCTCTGGACTTGGTAGACATCTAGGCAGGCCCCCTCGTCTGGACAACCACGAACGACACAGTCTTCGTGAGCGGCCTGCACTCGGCGATAGTCGCGATGTCACCCTCCTTAGCCTCCACGCATGGAGGCAAGTGCGCGTGGACCTTGCTCCGCCTCCTCTCATACCTGTTGTACTTCGGGACGTGATGGAGCAGCTCCCTCTGGATGACTACGGTCTGCTTGTTCGAGAGCGACACGATCGTCCCGACCAGCACCTTGCCCCTGACCTTGAGGTGCCCATGGAACGGGCAGCGGACGTCCTCGCAGCCGCGCTTCGGAGGCGCCATGTCGAGCCCTGCGGAGCTCATCTCGTCCGCCTCCCTGCCCGTCTTGCAGGCCTACCGAGTATGGCGATCCTGTCCTCGAGCCTGCCCTTGAGGTCGTCGCCGAGAAGGATCTGCCCGTCCTTGAGCTGTATGGCGCTGCCAGCCTTTGGCAGCACGACCTTCCGCTTCGCGTCGGTCCTTATCGTCAGCGTGTGCATGGTCTCGAGCACGACCTTCCCCTTCAACCCGAGGAGGACCGCGTCTCTTGCCGCTGCCACCCTCACGTCCTCTCCGATGACGAGCGTCACTCTATCGCACCCTTCTCCTTCATGACGGTCAGGACACTGGCGATGTCGCGCTTCACTCGGGCGGGCGAGCCGCTCTGCTTCTGGATCATTCCCCTTGCAGTGAGGCTCCGCAGCCTCGCGAGCTCCCCGCGGAGCTCGAATAGCCGATCCTTCAGCTGATCGGCGTCCTGCTCTCTCAAAGCTTTAGCTTTCACTCTTGGCAATTGTTGCTTCCTCCTTTGTCTCTTTCGCTGCCTTCTTCTTGGTGGCCTTCTTCTTCGTCCCGGGGTCCTTCGTCGCGCGCTTGGCGCGGACCTTCTTCGCAGGGGCCGCCTCTGGTTGCGCTGCTGCAGGCTCCGAGGCGGGTGCTTCAGGTGCAGCTGGCATCTCGACCGGGGCTGCCGGGGCTCGGATCACGGGCTCCGCGACGGCGGCCTGGACCGCAGGCACCTGGGGCGCGGGGCCCCTAGCAGGAGCGACTGCTGGAGCGGGCGCTGGCGCAGGGGCGGACGGAGCGGACTGGGCAGCCTGCGCCTCGGCCGTTTGGTCGATGAACTCCACCGGCGGAGGGAGCGCGTCCGCGATTGCGATCTTCACCTTTATCCCGAATAAGCCTAACTTGAGCAGCACGTCTGTAGTCGCGGACCTGACTATCTCGTCTGCAGTCTCGCCGCTCTTGGGCACGACGCCCATCCTGTACTTTTCCTTGTGGGCCCGGTGNNCTTCTCAGCTTCCCCGCGACCCCGATCTCGCAGCCCATCGCGCCGGCCTCCATTATCGTGGTCATGGTCCAGTTGGCCGCGCGCCTGAAGGCCGTCCCCCTGGCGACTATCTGCGCGGTCCTTTGGGCCATTATCCTCGGGTTGAGCTCAGGCCTCTCAACCTCTGAGACCGCAATCTGCGGGTTGGGCAGGTTGAACTTCTGGGCGACCCTCTCAGTGAGCTCCTTGATCCCAGTGCCGCGCCTCCCTATGGCGAGGCAGGGCCTCGTGACAAAGACCGTGATCCGCGTCCCTACCGGGTTCCTCTGGATGTCCACGCCGGCATAGCCAGCCTCCTTGAGCTGGCCCTCGAGATACTCATCGAGCTCGGCGTAGTTCCGGTGCATCGAGAGAAGGCTCTTGACGGCGCTCTTTTCGACCTGAGACATAGCCCTCTACTGAGCCTCCCTCGCCACGAACTCGACGTGCACAAGCACGTGGAAGTTCGGGCTACTTCGACCGTGCGCCCTTGGGACGTAGTCCTTGATGACCCTTCCAGCCTTCGCGGAGGCATGGATCAGGCGCACCCTCTCAGGGTCGAGGCCCTTGAACTCGCAGTTCCCTCTCAGGTTCTGAAGGACGGTAAGGATCTTTGCTGCCGCCTTCACCGGATAGGACCCGGTCGGGAAACCTACGAGCTCGCTCCGGTGCCCGACCTTCTTCTTGTGGCGCCTGAACGCGACGGGCACCTCCATCGCCTCGACCTTCTCGATAAACGCAATCCCTTTCGATAACGTCATTCCTTTTAACGTGTTGCAGATCTCTCGCGCCGCCTTTGGCGAGATGTTAAGCTCCCTCCCGCTAGCCCTGACGTGAATCGCGGGGTCGTAGCCCTCGAAGGAGTAAGCGAAGTGAGGCACTAGCTGGTACCGTAACCTCCGCCGGCCAGCGTAGTGAATATAAAGCTAACTCAATGATAGGGTGGTAGTATCTAGTTTTCTTAGCGGATGCTTTCGATTTTCGGCCGGAATTTCTAAGACACACAGTAAGTTTAACGCCTTTCAGCCCTCTCCTTCCGGAAGGAGAGAGCGCGATGGACCGGACCGGCCACGACGTGGTGATTATCGGCTCGGGTATCGCTGGGCTGCGTGCGGCGATTGAGGCGGCTCGGGCCAGCGAGGGGAAGGCGGACGTGGCTGTCGTCACGAAGTTGCAAGCGATGCGCTCCCACTCTGTGAGCGCCGAAGGGGGGACGGCTGCGGTGCTGTATCCGGAGCTGGGNNTCCGACTACCTGGGCGACCAGGATGCGATAGAGCGCTTCGTGAAGGCGATGCCTGCGGAGATCTACCAGCTGGAGCACTGGGGGATGCCTTGGTCGAGGCGTGAGGACGGCAGGATCGCCCAGCGCTGGTTC
>PLCG01000004.1 GCA_003135575.1 Nitrososphaerota archaeon | reverse complement strand
CAGACTCTCACCGTGGGCAACGGCGCCATCGTCACTCTGAGCGGTGGCTGCCAGGCCAGCAACATCTTCTGGCAGGTCGCCGGTCAGACGACCCTCGGGACGACATCCAACTTCAAGGGAGTCATACTGTGTCAAACGGCGATCGTGCTGAACACCGGCGCGACGTTGACCGGCAGGGCGCTGGCACAGACCGCGGTCACGTTGAACGCCAATACCGTTACAACGCCATAAGAATCTGTTTGTGGTAAGATCCCGCTCCCAGAGCTGCCAGCATTTCCGAACATGCTTTGAGGTCAGCTCATCTGGATAGTGGCCTGGTTATTTTTCGGACTGGCTCTAAGCCAGACGGGAGCGTACTTTCATCCGACATCCCTTCCGTCGATGTGAATGTCTCCTCTATCCAACCTGCGGTTCACATGGGTAGATATCTGAAGGCACGGGAACTCTTCGACCTAAAGAAAGAGCTCGTCAAACTAGCCGACGCGAAGAAAGAGTAGCATCTGATTCGGCGATTTTTGGGGGGGCTGTGGGGGCGAATCGAAGGAACAATGGCCCCCTTCGGCCTATAACCATCGATACAAATAGGGACGATACGATTATCATCCAATTATATCTTCGGGGTTAAAGGCGCTGTCCAGCCTTCGTTTGGTCTACTGTGACATGCATTCGGTACCGAACGACAACTCGACAGAACCTAGATTCGTCACTCCTTATTAGACGGAAGAAGGACGCAGTGGGTGTGATAGAGCGGACCAAGAAAGCGCGGAGAACGGGACGCCAGAAAGTCAAGCGCCTGACCAATATTGCACAAAGAGCGGTGAAGACCAAAAGCAAGCAAGGCCAAGCACTAAGCGAGAGATCAAGAAGAGGGCGGGAAACGAGGCGAAAGAAAGCTACTGCTGCTCATCCACGTTCATTTGATGCGGAGCTGCTCGTCATGCTCAAGGACGCCCCGGGAACAAATCTCGAAGGAATCTCGAGATTAACAGGCTTTAGTGAAGAGCGCGTGCGCAAGCTAGAGAAGATTGGAGTTGTTGAAAGGAGCGACGAGGGCGGATTTAGAATCAATGAGGGATTCTTGGAAGGGTTTAGAGGAGAGAATCTCGAGAGGAAAACAAAGAGAAGAGAGGAACTAGAGATAACAGAATACTTGATGGAATTGGAAGCGCAGCTTGAGGTTCAAAAGACACCTCCTGCTGGAGTCGCCTAGTAATAGAGACGCGAGGGAGGGGCTCCAAATGTCAAGTCCCGACACTCACACTTTCAAGTATGATCCGGACAAGGAGATTCTTGAGAATACCCTTCTCAACACCCGAGTGATCGTCTTCGACGCGGATTTCATCAAGGCCCTCACGGATAGCCTCACCAAGGCTTTTCACACGGGGGCGGTTGTCATCCTATACCAGATGGGCCTGGCCTACGGTGAGTTACTTGGTCGAAGGATACTAGAGACGGGAGGGCTGGGGAAGCAAGCAGAGGGCGTCTATAGGCAGCGATACGCGAGCCTTGCCCTAGGGAAGTTCAGGTTCCCGACGCTTGTCTCCCTTGCCATGTCCGGACCGCCGACTGCGATCAAGGTGTCGCTGGAAGACAGCTTCTTTGCAAAGGCGGTGGGAATGACCGGGCAGCCTGAGTGCCACATAGTTCGCGGGCTCCTTGAAGGGACGGCCAACGTCGTCTTCAGGAAGGACTACGTGTGCCAAGAGGTCAAGTGTGCCTCGAAGGGAGACCAGACTTGCGAGTTCTTAGTGCAACTGCGCAAGCCAGCCTGATTCAGCTGTTGAAGCTCGAAAAGTCCTTCCTGACGCGATATATCTAGGCCACACCATAGAGTTCCTTGCGGGCTTTTAGAACCTTGATCTTTTCTGAAAGACCTCGTTACAGCCGATATACTTAGAGAAGCGATTCTCGAACCTAATCGGTGACCTTCAGATACTTCCTGACTAGGCGTCTGAATTTTGGTTGTTGACTCGAAGCCGGAAACGGAATGTAGTTGCCATTCAGCACATTGTAGTCGGACTTCAGGACTGGGTACAAAATATCATGCACATTCTTCTTGATTAAGAGAATCTTTTTCGGCTGTAACGTCTCAACCTCGGCTTGAAGTATCGTCATGTTTTCCCTCAAGGCAGCATTCCTAGCAGCTGCTTTGAGATGATTAACCGGAATGTCTGTCGCATCTATTAGAAAATGTCCGTTCTCCTGAAATCGTCTCAGGTAATGCGACTTGTCGAAGCCAGCGTGCATCCTGGAATCAGGAGTCCACCATCCGAGGGCTTTCATCGTCTCGCTGAACAAATTGACGGGATTCTTTCCCGTCGCTTTCTCGAAGTAGAAATATCCACCCGAGGCCGGAGGAGATTCCGCAATCCATAGAGTCTCAATCTTTGAAGGGCGGTACTTCTCCCTCGCAGCCTTGTAATCCAGCTTCTCTGGCATGATTGGCGTTGATGCCAAGGTGAGAAGCGCGGAGAGATTCTCCCAATCGTTTTTGTCCTCCGCCAAGTCAATCAAGGAGATTAATTTCGTCTCTCACCTTTAAGTTTGCTAGAATTGGCAAGATTCGCGTGTAAATCCTCGTTTTTTGACAACATGAGCCGTATCTTGTGTGAATCTAATGCAATCACAGCATTGTGCTCGGGGTTGCTTGTCCTCTTTCTTGCCTCTCTCTCTATTATCGCAAGGGCTAGAATCGCATCGTTCACTTCGACATCCTCCTACCATACCAGGACAACAGGTCTTGTAAGGTCTTGTGTAGTTGATTTTCGAATTCGGCCTTGGATAACATACAGCTTGAGGAAGACTCCCGATGGACAGCTCACCTAGCTAAGATTCGATATTAACGTGGAGACAATCCTCCAGCAATGAAACGTCGGTTCTGTTCAACGAGCGGTGCGTGTTCAAGGGAAGAGCCCCGGGTTGAACAAGGTCACAGCACTTGCGCCCATAATGCAAATAAGCAAGTCGCGCCGAATGAAATTCTTGTGAGCGTCGAGAAAGACGAACTCCGTCACGTAGTGCAGCCTCACCCGAGGGACCCTATTCGGGTGGTGGCGATGAATTTCCCGGAGGAGTTGGCCCGGCCTACGAAGGAGGCCGGCGCGACACCTCCACCCAATCTCACCTACAGGGGCGGGCCGTTGCTCAAGAACGTGCAGGTCTTTACGCTGTTCTGGGGGTCGGCTTGGGGAGGGCCAAGCATGAAGAGTGTGATTGATGAAATAAACAAGTTCTTTCAGTTCATCCTGACCAGCAGCTTGGTGGACCAGCTTGCGGAGTATGACCGGCCGAATTTCAAGATTGGGCATGGATCCTTCGTGGGCACGACGACAATTTCGAAGCCTGCCCTAAAGAGCTCAGTGAGCGACAAGGTCATCCAGCATGTCCTGCAGCAGGAAATAGGAACGAACAAGAGCATCCCGCAGCCCAACCCTGACCTTCTCTATTTCGTCTACCTCCCGCCCGGAGTTGCAGTTGTGCAGGGAGGGGGTAAGTCATGCCAGGTATTCTGCGGATACCACGATAACATAGGGGGCCAGATTTTCTATGCGCCGATGCCCTACCCGGGCTGTCCCGGGTGCAACGGAGCGGCCAGCGGACTTACAGTGATCGAAGCGCTGACCTCAACCAGCTCCCACGAGCTCTGTGAGGCCATTACAGACCCGGTTCCTGGCCAAGGATGGTACGACGATTATCATGGAGAGATAGGAGACATCTGCTCCTGGCGCACCAAGAAAGTTGGGATCTATGCCGTCCAGAAGGAGTGGTCTGACTCCTCAAAGTCTTGCAACTAGTCCGAAACCCCTCTGACGGCAAGAGCTGGACAGCACCGGCTCACCAAGGGAGGCCTGATCCCGGAGGATGCCCCGCAGAGTCTGTGCAGGGGACTTCCTTTCCTCTCGTTGAAGCGACCTTAGGGATTGGCTTTCGCGGGGCCAGCAGGCGTCCTGGGGAAATCGAAACAGTCCGACATGTCGTCCGCCTGCGAGTCGCGGCTGTTGAGCGATGAAAGTCCGAACGCCGTCTCGCAGAACTTGAGGAGGCTGATGTGTGAGTGCAACTTCGAGATGTAGCCGGTCTTCGCGTATCCACCGAGCACCAGGCACCCTACCCTGCAGGAAGTCGTCAGCTATCACGACGACGTGCTGGGATACGAAGAGTGCGGTAAACCCTACCAGGGCCCCGTGTGGAGGCTTCTCACTCCAAAGCGGAAGCTGTTACCACGGCGCTCTTAGACTTCGCGCGCAGCGTCCTGGGGTTCACCAGGTGGGCGCCCACGCCAGGCTCTGCCCGCACTTCCTTGATGTACTTCTGGAGGAACGTGCTCTCTCTGAGGTGAGTCTCGATCTCTCTGGATACGCTGGTGCCACCGTTGAGCGCCGACCGGGTGAGGGCCGTGTACAGCTCTGGAGTCATGGAGACGGTCGTCTTTATCATACCTGAGCCATACTAGGGTATTCCGTATAAGCTTACCTGTGTCATTCCTCGATGTTCCTTATCGGCACCTCGGAGAACATCGCGCGGACTTACCCTACCGACACTTGGGAAGATGCAGGAGAGCGGGTTGGAAATCGATTTAAATGTCAGCGGTCGCTAATTAGATTCCAATGGCAAAGATAACGA
>PLCG01000029.1 GCA_003135575.1 Nitrososphaerota archaeon | reverse complement strand
ACTATGTCCTTCACGAAGGTGAAATCCCGCCTCTGCTCGCCGTCTCCGAACACCTCGATCTCCTTTCCTGCCGCTATCCTGGAGATGAACTTATTGAATGCCATGTCAGGCCTCTGCCTCGGCCCGTATACCGTGAAGAACCGGAGCGTCGCGACTGGTACGCCATAGTTCCTGAGATACACGTTGCAGAGGTGCTCTCCGGCGAGCTTCGTGGCACCATAAGGTGAGACGGGCTTCGGCGTCGCATCTTCAGGCGTGGGCATTCGCTCAGCATCGCCGTAAACCGACGATGAAGACGCATACACCATTTTCTTGACGGCCGTCCCCTTCAGGGCCTCGAGGAGCCTCTGGGTGGCGACGATATTGTCCTTGACATAGTGAGAGAAGGACATTCCCCAGCTCGCGCGGACCCCCGGCTGCGCGGCGAGGTGAAAGACGGCATCGGAGCCCCTCAGTAGGGGCGCGATTCTCGCTGATGAGAGGTCGGCTTCAACCAGCCTGAAGTTCTTTGTCTTGCGCAAGTTCGAGAGGTTGGCTAGTTTGGTCCTCTTTGGATAGTAGTCTGTAAAAAAGTCGATTCCAAGGACAGAGTGGCCATTTTCGACCAAGGCCTCCGAGAGGTGCGACCCGATGAACCCCGCGCAGCCCGTGACGACGCACTTCAGGGGCGTCTGTCCTCCGACCCAAGTCCAACCGCTACGTATCTGAGCTTCCGACCATATTCGTCAGGATCGTACATGCGCCGGGCGTCGACAAGGACAGGCGAGCGCATCTGTTTGAGGTAGTCCGCGGGTGTCAGGCTCTTGATCTGTCGCCAAGCTGTCATCGCTATCGCCAAATCCGCACCTTTGATGCAATCCTGGGCCGAGGTAGAATAGACGACGCGTGACTTTAGTACCGTCTTGGCGGCGGGCATGGCCACTGGGTCGTAGACACGCACTTTTCCTCCCCTCTCCAAGAGTCGCCAGATCAATGGAAACGAACGGGATTCGCGGATGTCATCGGTGTCGGGCTTGAAGGCGAGGCCTAGGACTGCGATCTCTCTCCCTTGAAGCGAGGTCGCTTTCTCGGCGAGCTCAACAACGTGCTGTGGCTGCTCCTCGTTTATCTTGAGGACGCTCTCAAGGATCGACGAGTCGAGTCCAAAGTCGGTCGTCGATTTCCTGAATGCGCGGACGTCTTTCGGGAAACAAGATCCGCCGAATCCGGGGCCGGCTTGGAGAAAGTGAAGCCCCAACCGGTGGTCCAATCCAATGCCTCTCGCGACGTCCTGCACGTCCGTCCCGGGAAACTTCTCTGAAACCTTTGCAATCAGGTTGATGAGGCTCACTTTCGTTGCGAGCAGGGCATTGCTTCCGTACTTCACAAGTTCCGCGCCTTCGGGAGTCGTGACAAGGACTTCCGGGCCATTTCTGCCGTAAAATCCCTCGTAAAAAGTCCGCGCCAGCCTGAGAGACAAGTCATCAAACGGTCCCAGAACTACACGGTCAGGCGCAAGGGTGTCCTTTATCGCACTTCCCTCTCGAAGAAATTCAGGGTTCGAACACAGCCCGAATCCGTTTCCGCAATTCATACCCGAATACTTCTCAACCAACGGCCTGACGACTGATCTAGCAGTTCCGGGCACAACTGTGCTCTTTAAGAAAACAACTGGCTTTTTTGTGCTATCCCTAATCGCTGCACCAATTCCCGTTGATGCATTCCGAATCTGTGAGAGTTCTATCGAACCATCTGCAGCGCTAGGCGTGCCGACCGTGATGAACACTGCGTCGCAACTCGCGAGACTTGCCAACGAGGATGAGAAACCGAGTTTTTTCGACTCGAGCCCGCTCGTCAATAGACCTTTGAGCCCTCTCTCATGAATTGGCACTTTGCCAGCGCGAAGGTTCAGGACTCGTGCTTCGTTGACGTCTATTGCAACAGTGGAATACTTGGTTGCGATACACACGGCCGTGGAGAGCCCGACGTAGCCTACCCCGACGACTGCGATCTTCAAGCTCAGGTTAGGGTCAGTTTGACCATTAGATATCGATTTTTTGTCGAAAGGTCATCCCACAAGTAATTTTCTGGAGGCGCGTTGCTTATCGTAGATAGGCTCTCTAATTATTGAACTTGCACGTCGACTCGGGTCGACATGCACCCGGAGAAGAAAAGGACGGGAAGCAAGTCGGCGTCAGCCACCGCACCCTCCTCTCTCGCTCGTCTGCTAATTAGAGCCAATGATCATTATCATGGATGGATGAATCGCCCGCGCCATGGAACTCCATATGCTTCCCTCGCAGTCGACGTCGGTTAGCCAAGAAATGTGGCTACCGATCCTCTGAAGTGCTTCGCACGTGGCATATCTGCGAGGCAATCAACGGTCTGGAGCGAGTCAATAAGCGATTCGTATCTTTTTATAGGAAAATTCTTGCGTATCATTGGCAGCAGTTGAAGACCTCTGTCACCGGCCGAGGAATCTCGTACTCGTTGGTTGCCGGGGCAATCACAGTATCGCTAATTCTCCTCTCTGGGTTCAATCACGCATCATCAGTTACGATACGGCCAACAGGCCTGCTCGTCCCACTTTACACGCCACCTGGAGACGCCTCTTGGAGCACTCTGATTCATGAGAAAGGATCCTATCCTAGCGTGCCTTTTGTCGCCATAATCAATCCTAGGTCAGGTCCTGGGAGTTCCTCCAATTCGACCTTTGTTTCCGGAATTGAAAGTCTGCAGACTGCGGGCATAACCGTCGTGGGCTACGTACCAACCAACTATGCGGCATCAAGCGTTAGCGCAGTCGAGAACAATGTCACGAATTACCATAGCTGGTATCATGTGAATGGGATATTCTTCGACCAAATGTCGAATAACCAAGCAAATGTCGGTTACTATTCGATGGTCTCGAATTATACTCACTCCCTCGGGATGGCCCTCACCATCGGCAATCCCGGAACAAGCGTCCCCGCGAGCTTCATAGGGACGATGAACATCCTGAATATCTACGAGAACTCAGACGATCCTAGCGTCTCGACCATCTCCAGCGCTACGATGGGATACGACAGGAGCAACTTTGCGATGATCGCCTATAATGTTGGCGCCCCGACGCAGTCGTACTTGGACAGCTTGGCGCCATACGTTAGCTACGTTTACTTTACCGACGAAAATAGCCCTAATCCCTTTGCAGGACTGACGAGCTACCTGGATACACTCTCTCTTGAGCTGTTTTTGATAGACGGGCCTGTTACTTCAATAAATAATCTCCCAGGTGATATCACGCTCGGAAATAACGATTCAACCATTACGTTCAACACCGGCGTGTCGCACATCACGATATCCCTGAACTTGGCTCATGCAAATACTTGGACCGCGACTCAAACATTTAACACCGCTCCAGAGTCGATTGATATTGGCGGCTACATTGGTTTGGCTAATGCAGCAGACCCGACGATTGGTAATCACGTAGGAATTGGTGGAAGTAGTGGCGTCAACATCAAGTTAAACGCTGGCCCTGGTGGTGCTGTCATCTGGGCGGTCAATGCAAATAATGTGTTTCAGTTTTCTAAATCTTCAATTACGGTCTTTGACATACCATTGATACCGAATTCTAATGGCGCCGGCGGTAACGGGGTTGGCAGCTCTACTAATCAATGGCAAACGATGAGTTCAAGAGCATTTAATGAATATCCTTCTTCTGGAACAACTTCGATAATAGCGCAACTAACAAATGGCATTCTGAATATCTTTCATATAGCAGGTGACTCTAGCCCGTCATCACAATTAGGTGATGGATTCTTGAAGTTCGGTGCTGGCGGCAGTTCACCTTTGTCTTACCGTATTGACTTGTGCGGGACGGCTATCTGCTTTGATGCCACCCCATCATTTAGCCCGACTGTGTTCAAACTCTCAACGACCGGCATAGGAAACACACAGGGATTCCAATCAGTAATAGCCCAAGCATTGACTAATGGAGGAACCACAACGACGGTGAGCTTGCCCGTCCCAGAGCCTGATACCTCTTATGCGATCAGTTGCACAACTAACTCGAACCTGGGAGNNGTGTGGGTCACGGGCAAGGCCACCACCCAATTTGTCATAAATACAAATACAATCGCAGGGCCGTCGTCTACTGCCGATTGTATTATTACCCACCAATAGCGGTGCGCCTGACGATGAAGCTAGAACAGAAGGACTGGCGCTACATCAACGGTGGACTCGCTCTCGGACTCCTTGTACTCTATTTCCTCCAATCATCGATATCTATCGGAAACAACAACGCGGTTCCGCTGGTCGTGCCCTACGCTTTCCTCTGGCTCATGTGGGTGCTTGACGGAATCCGACGCAATGGGGAAAAGCAAAAGGAAACGATGACTGCGCATGAAAGAAGGCTAGAGCAAGTTGAAGCGCGTTAAGAGAGACAGATTGAATCCAAGGACTTTTGTTGTTCGATGCTCCCGCCTGAAACGGCGGGTGATATTTCAGGAGCCTCTCGTTGCCAGTCGCCGCGCGCTCGGTTAATGGTCAATCTGCGTATTGACACAACTCGGATTGCTCTTGACAAGGCGCGCTGGCTCCCCGATTGAGGCCGGTGTAACTTGTAAGGCGAACCGACCTTTGGCGAATAGAGCTCACGCTAGGTCTTGGTAGAAAGAAGAAGACACTGCGATTGCGGGCGCGTCGAGTCCGCAACCTCGACTGTCACCTACGACGTGCCTCCCGATCAGCTGGGTCCGATTGAAAGGGTCAAGGTCTCCTTCGGCCCGTCTAGCGTGACGATCATCGTGCGGAGGGTCTCCCTGCCGACGAGTCTCCTGTCAAGGGAAGGGGCGGAGTGGACTCGGGTGGAGATGAGGACGGACTCGATGGTCACATCCGAGACGGCGGTGTAGACCGCGACCCTCCGCGAGTCGGGCAGCACGGCGGTGAAGCTCTCAGGCACAAGTCTGCTCATAAGGCCTAGAGCCTGGAAGAGCTGGAAGGGGAGGAGGATCCCTCCCGAGAAGCCCGTGTCGACCAGGAGCTCAAGTGAGAACGCCCCTATGCTCGCCTTCACGACAGGTGCGCTCGGACTATGCTCGGCGCTGTATTTCCAGGTCAGGCCCAACCTCGATCTCTCGCTCCTCGGGAAAATCCTTTACCACGAAGGTCAATGCGACTGGGAACCTTGCCGCGAAGCTGCAGGCCTCCTCATACGAGTCGAACACGCCCTGCAGCTTCCCAGAGCTTATCACAACCGCCTTTCCCTTGTGGCGTTCGAGTTCGCTCCACTGTCCACGCACAAAGTCCACGTTCCTCTCGTGCTCCCTTTCCATCTCCGTCTGCTTCTCCTCCTCAGACCACCTTGCGAGAGCTTCGCTGACTGCCCTGCCCATTGGGATGCCCTCGAGCGCTGCGGTCGCCTTGGCTCGGCGATATATTTCGGGGTCCACGCCCTTGATCATGATGTCCTTTGCCACGAGTTATACTTGGTAAATATGTATATAAGGATAAATGGCGAGAGTGTGTATCTCCCGTCTTCGGTTGCCCTTACCGGTTGCCGACCGTCGCCCGAGTCTCGGCAGAGCTCACGCTAGGTCTTGATAAAAATAAAGAAGGAAAGAAGTTGCCCTACTGTCAAGCCGCTTTCCATGGAGACAATCGCGCATAGGGGGAACTACCTATCAGCTATGGTCGGGGAGGCCAAATCGGACTTGTGGCGAGCGCCGCTAAGCCTTCGGGATNNCTGCTCTCCAGGAATTTCTCGGCCTTCAGGAACTCCCTGTCCGAGGTCATGATGCTCTCGACTGGGTAACCCTTGTCTTTCATCGAGAGCAGGTGAGAGACGTGCAGGAGGTCCAGGCTCCTGAGTTTGACCTGAGCGGAATGACCCATCGCGGCCGCGACTTCGGCGCTCACACGGCCAAGAGGCGTCAGGACCCTCTCTCCTGGCGTCTCGATCAACTTGAGGCCGTACTTGGACATCACGTAAGCCACGTAGGCGTTCACGATCGCCGCAGTCGTCGCCACCACCTCGCTGGCCACCGCAGAAATCAAGTCGTCTCTTCGCGAAAAGGCAGCGGAGAGCTCGAGCAGAAACACCTCTGAGACGATCTTCTCGGCCTTGGTCGAGAGCAACTCGGCGGCACTCTTGCTCTCCTCTGTTTGCGCCCCGCCGAGGGCCTGGACTACGACGCTTGTGTCGACGTAGATCAGAATCTCTCCCTCTCGAGCTCAAGCCCAGACAGGTCCACTTTCCCCGCCTTGTCCAGTCTTTCCATTACCTTCACGATCTTGCCTAGCTCCTTTGCTTCGTCACCAGCTTCCAGCCCTTTCTTCATGAGCTCCCGGATTGCTTCGCTCCGATTCTTGTAGAATCCCAGTTTGACGAAAAGGTCCAATGTCTCAAGCATATCCTTGTCAATTCGGACTGGCACGGTCTCAGTCATTTGTATGCGTATGCGTATACATGCTTTAAAAGCTTCTGCGATTCTTGACCAAGTGCACGGCGCTAAAGCAAATCGTGCCTAGCTCACGCTAGGTCTTGATAAAAATAAAGAGGAAGGAAGTTGCCCTAGCTTAAGACAACTTTCTTACTAATATTGCTAGTTCGAGTACTAGAGTGATTGCTGCGAGTGCCGCAACTACCAAGACGTATGTCTGGTTGTTGGACACGGCTGTGTTGAGTTGAGATAGTTGTGTTCCGATGCCGTTGACAATTGTGAGGTTGGTTGACAGTCCGCTGAGAGTATTGGTGATGCCAGTTACTCCAGTGGAGATCGTGTTGAGCTGTGCGGTGATGCCTGATAGACCATTGGTGTTCGTTGTGACTTGCTGGATTCCGGTGTTGAGCGTACCGAAGCCCGTTGTTAGGACTGCGATGCTGCTCGAGAGCCCGGATATTGATGTCTGGATTGCGGTTAGAGATGTTTGGATCTGTGCCAGCGCTGCGGTGTCAGGGTTGACCCCGTTGCCGCTGCCTGCGGTCTGGACNNTCCGCCACGATTGGAGCATTAGTCCAAGCGTGGACGAAGTACCCGCCCGTTCCTGCAGATGCTGGGATGGTGAAGTTGATTGTGTAGAACCCTTTGTGGATGGTGGTGAATGTTCCTGTGCAGCCAGCGGGCCCAGTTGCTGAAGAGCAAAGGGTCACCAGCGTGCCTGCAGGAGTGTGGTAGTGGATGGTCTGGAAGGTTACCGCGGCCAGGCTTCCGTTCCCTGCGAACGAAGTCAAGATACCGACATACTCCTGCTGTCCTGCGACAGCTGGAGTCGATGCGGATACTTGGACGCTGACTGCGGTTGATCCGCCGCCTCCGCCTGTACCGGTTGCGGTATAGGCGAAGGTCGTAGTCGTAGAGCCTGTTCCGCCAGGGCCGCCGTAGGTGGCGTTCACGGTGAAGGTCCCGCTGACCCACATCGTGGAGCCTCCAGCGACGAGCGTGTACGAGTACGCGCCCGTGCCTGTGGCGACTGTGGCTGTTCCGGTGTCGACCGCGCCCGCTGGGCCCCTCGTCGTTACGACGACGGCCGTGTTGGCGCTAGCCGGCGCTGGAGTTACAGTCCCTGTGACTTGGATGACCGCTGCTCCCGCGTATGTGCCTGAGTTTGTTGCTACGGTGACTGTTTCCCCTGCCGCGAATGCGACCGTTGGTCCGAAGACCAAGGCGACCGCGACGAGGATTGCTGCGATGGTTCTGAGTGTCTTCATTTCGATCACCTGGTGACTATACCGTCACCGTGACTGTGCTTGTGGATGATATGGCGACTCCGCTCGTCGTTGTGACGAAGACGGACACCGTGTATGTACCTGGCGCTAGGCCGAAGAGCACGTCGTATGCAGTTCCAGATTGTCCCGCGTTCAACTGCAGAGTTGCAGTCGAGTAGGAGACTGTCTGTCCTGCCGCGTTGTGTACTACGGCGTAGACGATTGCTGTCAATGGTGCGTTGGAGTTGTTAGTGTAGGATGTCTGAACTGCCTTGTTGGGGCCGACCGTTGTTGACGATGGGCTGCCGTTGGCAGTCATACATGTGGTGCTGTTGCAAGTCGTTGTTGAGCCTGAGCTCACTGTGAATGTGGGTGGGATTGCGAGTGCTACGCTTGTGCTTCCGGTTGCCTCCAGCTGTATCGAGTAGCTCTGTCCAGTGTTGACTGGGGTGCTACCTATGGCAGTCTGAATGGCGCTCGGGACTGTGAAGGTTGCAGATCCTGCTCCTTGTCCGTTCGTGAGGATTGCTCCTACCACGGTTCCGCATATTGCACCGGAGTTACCGCATGCGTAGGGTGCGAAGAGTATGTTGTAGCCCTTGTTCGCGCTGAGGCCGTGTGCGGTCTCAATGAAGTTGTGGCCTATTGGGCCGGATGTCGCGTTGAGGTTGGCGTTTGCTTCCAGCAAGAACTGGGAGTTGCCAGCCGCGGTTGTCGTGCCGAAGGTTGACGCAGTCTGAGCGAACACGCAGAAGAGCGTGCCCTGCTCCTCACCTGCGAACGTCGGCAAGTCGGTGATTGCTACAGTGACGCCCGAGGGGACTGTCCCTGTGCTGGTGGATGTGAACTGACGGACTATCGTAGTCGGAGCAGCTGCTGGGTTGGTTCCAGTTAGTGCGCAAGTCGTTGGAACTGGTGGGCTGGATGAGTCAGTGCCGGCTAGGGAGATGCCAAGGTCATACAGGGTATTGGCTTGTAGGCCGCTTCCTGAGATGGTCGTGGTTCCGTTAACCATGGCTACTGTTGGTGTTGCTACTAGAGTCGTGCCTTCAAGGAAGAGCATGTCTCCGTAGTTGGTAGAGAGGGAGGTGGTTCCAAGGCCTGGGTCTACATCATTGTAGTCGCCCTGGAGGTTGTTGCCGAACATGAAGCTTGTTCCGATGGTGGAAGTCCTCTGGAGATCGACGATGTGGAATCCGCTGGTATCAGCGGGTATGGAGAACTGCACTCCGGGCACTGGTATTCCGCCAGTTGCCGTAGAGGTGAAGCTTCCAAGTACGATTCCCGTCACTCCGGGTACGGAGGACGCGCCGTTCCAGACGATGCTGTATGCTGTGTTAGCATACAACCCGTGGACACCAAAGGTTGTTCCTGTTCTGATGATGGTGGTCGAGCCTGCTGATCCAGCAACGGAGTTCAGCGTCTGCGTTGCCGCAGAGCCTCCGCCGTTGATGCGTGGGTCGTATGTCGTGCCTGAGGTAGTCGTCACGGAAGCACCCGAGACGCTGCCTGCGAGTACGACGTTCTGCGGACCTGCGCCCAAGTCAGGGACTTGTCCGTTCGCAGTTGTGCAGGTTCCGGTCGACAGTACGACACATGTGCCGAAGGTCACCATCGAAGCCCCGCCGACAGTCACTGTGAGTGTGTCAGTGGGTCCGAATCCGTGTCCGACGACGTTGAAGGTGTTTGTGCTGTAGTCGACCAGTGAAGCGGGGATCTTGTCCCATGCTGTGATGCCGAAGTTGGGACTAAGAATGTTGGCTGGTGCAGTTGTTGTTTGTGAGACTAGTGGTGCGTAGCTTGCTGCAACTGTGGGTGTTGCGGTTGTGGACCATGCGGTGTCGCCCAAGCCTGCTGTCGCAAGGAATGCGCCGTTGCAGTCAGGCGAACCTGCTGCGGGGCCCGTGCCCTTGAAGAAGGTTGGCCCGGCTGAATATGTCACGCCGGATGGCGTTGATATGCTGAGCGTTCCGCCGGTACCGCCGCAGGTTGATGATGGTGGAACAAAGCCGTACCCGAAGAAGCCCATCTGGTTTTGGACAGGCTTCGGACTACTCGTCGAGGCTGTGAATGCAGTCCCTGGCTTGTAGTTCGATGCGTCGAGTGAGGCTATGCCGGTGCTAGCTGAGGTTCCCTGGATCGAGGAGATTAATGCTCCTCCCCATGGGATGTTCCTGTTAACACCCACTGTGCTGATGGCCTGTCCTGTCGAGACTGGGCCACTGGCGATGTTGCCGTTGGCGTAGTTGAAGGTGTTCCCTTGCACTACCGCTGCTACATTGCCGAACGGCACGTTAGACGATGGCGAGATGCCCAGTCCAGAGACTGTGCCTGCTCCACCCACGACGTATGACGCGTGGTTGGTGGCGATTCCGCCGATCGTGATGCTGTTCGCTGCAATGGTGCCCGCGGTCGCTCCGTGGACCTCCACTAGGAGGGACGTTGGAGCTGTGCCGAGGAAGCTGTATGTGGTTTGGCTGTTTGCTGAGTTGTAGAACGCTGCCCAGGGGTTGACTGTGAACGTTGTCGTCGCGGTCAGACCCGAGGGAGCTCCTGTTGCGGCTATTGACTTGGCTCCGCCGGTGATGTCGGCAATTGAGGTTCCAACAGCTACCGTGCAGGATCCTGCGCCTGAGTTTGCTGCATTCGCAATCAGCGTGTCCTCAGGTGTCGTGCCAGTAGTGCACGTGAATGAGGTCGCTGCCCACATGGGTGTGGCGATGGTTACCGGCTCACCAGAGCCGAAACCAGTCACTGCGAGTGTCCCTGCAATTGCTTGCTCTGGGAAGCCGAAGTTAGAGCCAGTCTTTGTGAAGGTGACGCTGGGTGTGATGGTGAACGATGTGCTCACTGAGTTGGTCCCGTCAGTCGTGACGATNNGGCAGAGCGGGGACTGTGAATGAGCTCTTGAAGCTGCCAACTGCTGACGTTGTTACGCAGCCTGTTGGGGTGAAGCCGCTGGTAAGGCTGTCAACTCCGTTCAATCCGCCGGATGCGGTACTGAAGGTTCCGCCACAGTTGTATTGACTGGTAGCTGGGAACCACGAAGTCGTGGCCGTGCCTACGGTTGTTGTGACGGAGATCGGTGCGTTGCTAGCAAAGCCCGTACCAGTGATGGTAAGAGCCGAGCCAACAGTGCCCGAAGTTACTCCTGTGAGTTCTGTCGGGCCGCCCAAAGTTGTGGACAGCCCTGATATTGTCGACAGGGTTACTGTCGGTGTCGCTGCGTGCGCGCTGTTGAGCGGCAGCAGAAAGACCATTCCCGCTATTCCTGCGAGGAACAGCAGCCCTNNGCCCTATCGTTCCGAATGAAGCTAGTTTGTTGTTTGGTGTGATATGCGTTTGCATATTATTCACTATTTTCGTAACATATGACCTCTGAATTATGCTATATAACACTTATGGACAAATCGTCTACGATGAGCTAGAACAAGGCTCCATTTCCCGAATCAAAGCCCGTATTGGACTTTTTGCCAAAAAAGGGATATTTTTGGGTCAATCTCCCGCACAGGTTCAGAATCGGTGGCGGAAATCAGGATTCCGGCTCCATTTTCGCTGATTGGTGGGCGCCGAAACGGCGAATCCAAGTCCGCGGAGGCGACTAGAATGCTAAAGTCACGCTTCGACTCGGCCGGAGGAGCGGGGCGGCCAGCCTTACCGCCGCGATCGACACCAAGGCCCCGCTTTGGCAGAAAGGGGCGCGCGCCATAAAAGCGCCCATGGGGCGGGAACTCCAGACATCGAAGAGGCGAAGATTCGGGTCGGTGACGCGTGGGAGCTCGGTACGGGGGCGAGGCGGGGAGACCGCCCTCAAAAGGTCCACGGGCTTGCCCGCAAAATATCTTTATATCAAAGGATATATTGGATATCTTCATGGAAGCCGAAGGGATATTCCTGAAGAAGATCGACAGGAAAGCCTACCGCAAGCTGAAGTCGATTGCCGCGGAGAGAGGAGTACCGGTCTACCGCCTGTTGAACGAGGCGCTCGCGGAGTACGTCTCGAGGTCACGGGCAGGCTCTCCGCAGGATGATCCCTTCGAGACCCTTGAGGAGGCCGACAATGCCGCATTCGAGGGGTTCGAGCGTGACAAGTCGCTCGGGGGGAAGTGGGTCGGACTGGCAGACGGCGAGGTCGTCGCGACGAGGGACGACGAGGAAGCGGTGGTGAGCGAGATGCGGAAGAGATATTCGAAGAAACCCTTCGCGCACGGCATCATAGCCCGGGTCGGAGAGACGGCAGGTAAGCAACATGAATGGCTTGCGGGTAGCATTCAGCAAGTTTGAGTGCTACCGGGGCGAGGGACCTTACGAGGTCGACCTCGAGCTGGCGAACGTCGTCTCTGGGGAGCGGGCCAAATTGAAGGCGGTGATCGACACCGGGTTCGAGGGCCAGGTCATGGTCGACTCAGCGTCCTACGACCTGCTCAAGCTCAGGGTTTCAGAGAAACCGGAAGGCCAGTTTCCCACGTACAGGACGGTCTCTGGCACGCTCCTCTTCAGGAGCAGCGTCGCGCGAGCCAAGCTCCTCGGAAGGGAGACGCTTATGGACGTCGTAACGCCCCAACACGGCAGCGGCAAGGTCTTGCTAGGCAGGAAGGCCCTCAGGGAGTTCACTACGCTCCTTCATCGGGCCGAGAGATACTGCATCGGCGAAGCGAACGTAGTAGAGCAACGCTAGGCCTGCGTGGTCACGATGTATCCCGCGAGGAGAGGGCGATATTGAAAGTAAAGTACTACACAGAAGACGACACTCTGATGTATGAGGTTAGCGAGGACCCCATCGACTACGCCGAGGAGATGGATTCCGTCATCGTTCACTTCACCAAGGGCTGCAAACCGGTGCTCCTTGAGATCTTGGATGCCAGCAAGTTTCTTGCGATGACTGCCCGAGCAACAAGAAGACCTCATTGAGGTCCAGGACTCAGCTCTGCGTCTTGTTGGCGAGCGAATGAAAACGGTGCTGACTCAGAAGAAGGCGCGAATCAGACGCCGAGCTTGAAGATGGCGACGCCCGAGTCGTTGTATTGCATGTGGAACCGGCTGTCCTTGGGGTAGAGGGTGAAGGGGCTCTGGCTCGGGTCGGGCACGGTTACGGTCCCCACCGTGGTGAGCACCACGTAGGTCGGGGCTTTGCTGCCGGAGGCTGCGGAGGCAGCCACTACGTCGTCCGGGGTGGCGAGGGGCGCGTAACCCGCGGGCTTGGTGTAGAGGAGCTGGTAATACAAGATGTACGCGCTCGTCACGGAGACTATCTGGCTCCCGGCGGGGAGGGTGGAGTTCATCCAGCCCATCGCCTTCAGGAGCCCGTGCTGAATGTCGCTGTTGGGGGCGCCGTTGTTGGCCGCGTCCGCGAGGAGCGACCAGCTCCACGAGTTCACGACGAGGAGCAAGAAGACCACCGCGAGCAGGCCAGTCCGATAACGGTTTGTGTCGCGCCGATATCTCATCTTGCTCCTCTGTCTCGTGGCCCTTTCGTCGCCATGCGGCCCAAGCCAATCGAAGCCCAGCGCCGCCACTATCAAGAGTGGGACGAGTGCCATATAGGAGAAGCGCCACGCACCAACCGTGATGGGGGCTACGGCGAGCAGGGCGGCGAGCCACACGGTGACCATCCACACGCCGGGGTTCCGGCTCCGAATCGCAACGTAGACGCCGAGGGCTGCCAGAGCCAAGGTCGCGACCGACGCGATGTCGTTTGCGATCTCTACGACGACAAACCTTAGCACCGGCCACCCGGCGAGGAATTGCGACAGAAACGTGTCGCCGGTGCTGGGCCCGCCGTTCATCTGGGCAAACTGCAGTAGGAGGGTGACGAGGTCAGGCCTTAGGACGGCTCCAATCACCCCAGGAATCAAGACAACCGCGGGGATGGCGAGGGCGGGCCAGCTGAG
This sequence comes from Nitrososphaerota archaeon, assembly GCA_003135575.1. Classification (GTDB taxonomy): domain Archaea; phylum Thermoproteota; class Nitrososphaeria; order Nitrososphaerales; family Gagatemarchaeaceae; genus Gagatemarchaeum. The sequence continues at coordinate 2,155 of PLCG01000029.1, read as the reverse complement.
CTTCCTCTCCACAGCGAAGACGGCGACGGGCAGGGCGAGGAGCGCGGGGATTATCGTCACGAAGGAGTAGTGCGAGAGGTACCCGCTACCGAGCGCGATGACGAAGGCGAGCCAGAGGCCGGGGCTCCGAGGCGACTTGATCACTGCCGGCACGAGAGAGAAGAGAAGCAGGATGGAGAGCACCCCGTAGAAGTTCGCGTAGAGGCCCGCGTCGAACACGCTCCCGAACCAGACGAACCCCGTGGCGACGTAGAGGGCGCTGGCGATGAGCCCGACGCGCCTGGACTGGGTCAGCGAGTCCACGGCGAGGAAGACGAGCAGCGGGGAGAGCGCGGTCAGGGTGCCCATCGCGTATTGCGTCGCCAGGAGGACGAGGTCCCCGGAGAGCGCGACGAGGGATCCCATAAGGAGGTGCACGCCGTAGTAGAGGAGCCCGCCGGGGAACATGGCCGCGCGGCCAGCCTGGAGGTCGGCCGTGATCAGGACGTGCTGGGAAAAGTCGGCGCTCTGGAACTGGGGGAATATCGGGTACTTTGAAAAGTGTACGAGGACGAGTAAGGCCTGCACGGCGACGAGCGCGAGCACGATGACGTCGTCCCGGGAGGGCTTCACGTAGAAGGAGACCTTGCGCCGGAGCGCGAAAGCCGCGGCGAACGCGAGGACGGAGACGCCTAGCATGGCCCCGAGGGTCGTTGCATCGATTCCAAGCAGGGAGGATGAAAATCCGCTAGTCCGCACCGCGAGGACGAGAACGTCGAGCGCCATGCTGAGGCCAAAGGCAAGGCCCAGCCGCTCGGTGAGGGAAAGGTCGCCGCCAAGCCGGAAGAGCTCCATGAAGGCGGCCCCGGGGAGGAGGAGGAGCGCGACGAACTCTAGGTATCCGAGGAGCAACTGTGGTAGGGCTGCGCCGCTCCTGTATAAATTCGAGGAGGAGTCTTGCTACTCGTTCACCTTCCACTTCCTACCGATGAACTCGAGAAGTTCATCCGAGAGGTTGCACGAATCAAGCGATCGTTGACTGCGGCCTGCCCATCCACTTCAAAGAGACTAACCAGAACGCCGACATGAACCCCAGGAAAACGGCATATCCTGCGAACTGGTGGACGACGTCAAGGGCGCCCAGGCCGAGTAGATACATCACTGATGCCAGGAAGGTTATCCTGAAGACGTTCGCGAGGTTGGCCCCCAAGAGGCCGAGCGCGAGGGCGACAACGAGCCTCTTCCTCGGTGCATCTTTCCCGACATCCGCCACCATCACGAAAGAGAGGAGGAGGAATAGCACCGTGGAGGAGACGCCGCTGCAGAGCGGCCCGATGGAGAGCGCCTGCCCGTCGGGGAATGAGAGGACGGTGTTCGAGACGTGGACTTGGACGCCTCCCAGGTTGAAGAGGAGTGCGGTCAGGTTTGCCGACGCCATGGAGAGCAGCTGGGAGTAGTAGGAGTTGGCGATGTAGGCGTCCAGGCCGAACGCGACCAGAGCTAGGGAAGCCGTCGCCCCTGCCACGAGGAACGGCGCGATCCTCCTGAAAGGCTCGAGGAACTGGACGTTCCTGATGGAGAGGTGGAGACCGACCGCGAAGAGTGCGACGCTTGATATCCCCGCAGGGAAGGATTCGATTGCCTGGTAGAGGAAATAGAGGTAGAAGGAGAGGGCGATCATCGAGAGGCCGAGGAGCACCCTGGTGCTTCTACCCAACGCGGCCGACCCCATCACCCGGCGGGAAAATCCTAGACCTTGCAAAGAGGTAGATCGCTGCGGCTATGAGGAATACAATGGGCAGTGCCAGGGCGACCGGGAACTCAGGGACCGAGGCGGCAAGGGTGAATGTCGCGGACGCGGTGTCGNNGAGAACGCGCCTGTGCCCGACGTGGTCTGCGAGATGCAGGACTGCGTCGCAGGGGTGGAACCGCCAAAGGTGAACGTCCCGATGGCGGTGGTGACGGAGAATCCCGACCCCGTGACAGTCACGATTGCGCCGGCGGCGCCCGACGTAGAAACGAGGGAGATTGCTGGCGTCGTGACGGTGAACGTGGCAGAGGTTACCACGTTGCTCGAGGTGGGGTCGCTCACGACGACCAGGCCGTTGCTGGCGCCGCTAGTCGACACCGATTTCCCGCCGGGGATGTTGCCGGACGCGTCAGTGGTGAACTGGAG
>PLCG01000055.1:18940-29034 GCA_003135575.1 Nitrososphaerota archaeon | reverse complement strand
CGGCGGCGCGTGCATATCCTTAGAGACGCAGATGGAAAGAGAAGTGGCTGTCAGGGTGAACGACTTGAGAATGAGCGCGGCGTCCGATAGAACTCGAAGCGTATACGGATTGAGGGGAACGTATTCGAAGCGCCTATTTCCGAGCTGGACCCTCATGTTGCCGTTTTGAACCCTGACACCGTAACAAGAAACGAGGAGCGGCTTTGAAACGTAGGGATTCTTCGTGAGGAAGCCTCTTCGGATGGACTTCCTGCGTGCCGAAAGGATTCCAGCGGCCTTGGTAATCGCTGTCAAGCGATAGTCGGAGTGAACCTCGTACTTTTTGAGTTGGTTGTAGCACAAGATCGAGAGTTTCTTCATTGAGGGAGTCGTATGAGTCTCTTCCTCAAACTTCAATCCAACTCTTATGCAGTCGTTGACCATCAGACGGAAGTCTTCGAGAAGCGCGCGCACTTGCGGATTTGGCTGATATCTCTGCTTGACGGCTTTGACTACCTGCACATCAGATTTGATGGAAACAGTATTTCAGCACCCATGGGCACCAGACGCAATAATTCGCCTTTTAGTAACCCACAAGCCAAGACCTCGGCGTGTCGAATTCCCGCCATGGCCGTCTGATTCTCCTGTGCGGGATTCCCGGTAGCGGGAAGACGACCATCGGGAAGGAGCTGGGCGGGAAGATCAAGCGCTGCGTGCACGTGCAGACCGACGTGATCCGGGCGATGGTGGCCAGTCCAGACTACTCGGCGAGCGAGTCTAGGTTCGTCTACGAGGCGGCGACGACGGTGGGAGAGGTCGCGCTCCTCCACGGATATGACGTCGTCCTCGACGCCACGTTCCCACGGGAGGAGTTCAGGCGCGAGGCGGTCTCGCGGCTCGGGGAGCTGTCCGAGGCGTGGATAGTCGTGTGGGTCTCGTGCGACCCGCTGCTGGCCTACAGGAAGAACTCGCAGAGGAGCGAGAAGGTACCCCTCGTGAGCTTCCTGAGGCTGTGGCGGAACTTCGACCCCCCGAAGGGCGCCCTCGAGATAGACTCGGAGAAGTTGCGGCCCGGAGAGGCGGCAGACAAGATTCTCGGCGAGCTGGCAAAGCTGGAAGGCTAGCGCGCTTCGGAGAGCTTGCGAAGGCCTTCGGCCATCTTCGGGTTCGAGGTATGGTCGCAGCAGTATGCGAGGAGCTTCAGCTGCCTCCTCACCTCGTCGCTGATCTCGCCCCGGAGCTTCGCGAGCTCCGCCTTGCCCTTGTTGGAGATGATGTAGCGCCTCATCGTCCCGCCCTTCCTCGGCAGCTCCACGACGAGCTCGCCCTTCCTCAGCTCCTCGAGCAGGAAGTAGATCGAGCCCGGGCCGGGCTTCCAGACGCCGTCGCTGGTCTTGCGGATCTGCTCCTGAAGCTCGGCGCCCGAGAGGGAGGACTCCGAGAACAGCTGAAGGGAGACCAGTTTGAGGAGGCCCCGTGGCGCGCTTATCATGCTGGCGTCGACACCCTCTGGTGTTTCCTTATATCCGCTGACCCTGAGGTGGGTCGGCACCTTCAAGATGGTTCATCACTGCATCTCTCACGTCAAGGACGTCGACGGGGTGTCGTCCGCGGCGCTCGTGGTCGCCGCGAAGGGAGGGACCTTCAGGCTCACAGACTACGACGAGCTCCTCAAGGAGATAGACGCGGTGCCCTCGTCGGCCACCAGCGTCACCATCTGCGACCTCGGGACGAACGCATCGAACTTCCCCCAGTTCGTCGCGCGGCTCGAAGGGCTCGCGAAGAGGATGCCTGTCGCTTACATCGACCACCACTATCTGACTGAGGAGGCGAAGGGGCAGATACTCAGGGCGGGGGTCGAGCTCCACCACGACGTCAAGGACTGCGCCGCTGTGCTCACCTACCTCACCTACAAGGCCGAGCTGCCGGAGGCGGCCAGGATGCTGGCGCTATTCGGCGCGGTCACAGACTACATGGACGTGAGCCCGAACGCGAGCCGCATGATGGAGACCTTCGACAGGCAGTTCGTTCTCCTTGAGAGCACGATGCTCGCCTACGCCCTAGCAAGGAACGGGAAGGACTACGCCTACCCGGAGATGCTCGTGAAGGAGCTGGCCCAGATGAAGTCCCCGCACTCGATAGACGAAGTGGGCAAGGAGGCTATCCAGCAAGCAGAGGTCGTCAGGAAGCTCGCGGAGGAGGTCAAGTCGAGGGGGACGCGCATGGGCAAGCTCGCCTACATGAAGACCAGCGAGAGCGCCACGGGCAACGTCGCGAAGCTGCTCATCGGCGCCTTCGACGTGCCTCTCGGGGTCGCCTACAAGGAGAAGCCGGGCGGGATGGCGGAGATGAGCCTCAGGAGCACTTCGGAGAGCAAGGTCCATCTTGGGAAGGAGATAGGCCTCATCGCGCAGAAGCACGGGGGAAGCGGCGGGGGGCACGATAAGGCCGCGGGCTGCTCGGTCCCGACTACCGAGGTCCCGGGGCTGCTCGCCGACCTTGCGAAGCTACTGGAATCTGCCTGAGCCCGCTCATGCGCTGCATCTCGCGACTATCGACCCGCCCATCTGCCTCGCGACCATCTCCACTTTCGAGAAGCGGGTAAGGAGGAGGCTCCTAAGCGACCCGTTGTTGAGGACCAGCTTGTAGGTGTCGTAGAGCGGGCCGAACCTGAGCCCCGCGCGCCCGCCGGTCAGGAAGCCGATAAGAAGCGGCGCGACGAAGATGTAGGCTGCGACGAGGTCAGCCTTCACCCGCGAGTCTGGCTTGCCGAGGTCACAGAACGCGAACCGCCCGCCGGAGCGCAGGACACCGCGAATCTGTGCGACAGCAATCTCCAGGTCCCTAGCATCTCTTAGAGAGAAGCCGGCCACCGCGGCGCCGAAAGAGCCGGGCCTGAAGGGCAGGAACTCGAAGACGCACTGGACCCGGTCGAACTCGGGCGCCCTCGCCAGCATCTTGCGCGACGCGTCCGCGAGGATAGGCACGCCGCCCGCCTGGGCGACCACCCTTGAGAGTGTCCCGGGCCCGGCCCCGAGGTCTAGGACGAGCGCCCCCTTCTCCTCGCCGACGGCGAAGGAGGCGACCTCGCTCCGCATCTCCTTGTCTGCGAAGAGGGAGATCCTGCTCGAGCCCTTCTCGTAGATTGGTATTATTGCCTCGAGGGAGTCGACGACGCCCTTCCACTTTGCTTGGAGACCTGGCCTTCGCGATTTGGCGGGGTCACTCGATTCTGTCAAACCGCTTCATCGCCTTTGGGATGCAGCCCACCACGTCGGAGGCAACGATGTGAAGGCCTAGCTCCTTCGCGGCCTCGGCGCCTGCGAGCCCGTTGACATACGCCGCGCAGCAGGCGGCCTCGAACCTTCCCATCCCCTTCGAGGCAAGGCCCGATGTGACTCCTGTGAGGACGTCGCCGGTCCCGCCGACCGTCATCGCAGGTGAGTGGGTGTTGTTGAGCCCTACCTTGTCGCCGTCGCTTATCACGTCGGTCGGGCCTTTCAGGAGGACGACCACCCCGTGCTCGCCCGCAGCCTTCTTCACGGCAGCCACGCGCTCGTCTAGAGTTTCAGGGAGAGCAACCCCGAAGAGCCTCTCGAACTCCTTCGCGTGGGGGGTCACGACCATCTTGGCCTTCTGCTCCTGGGGCGCCTCGAGGATCACCGGGCGGAGGGCGTCCGCGTCGACGACGAGCGTCTGGCATTTCGCCGAAAGGGTCGCGAGGGCGTGCTTCAGCTCGTTGGGGTTCTGTGGCCCGAGGCCCGGGCCTATCCCAATGCAGTTGACCTCCAGGAGCCAGCCCGCGAGCCGGTTGGCGTTGCCGCGGGTGAGCTTGCTGTCGGGGAGAGGGAAGACTATCAGGTCAGGAGAGAGAGACCGGATTGGCACGGCCACCTGGGCGGGGACCGCGAGGTAGACAAGGTCCACCCCGCTTCGGGCCGCTCCCATAGCGCAGAGGAAGGGCGCCCCGTGGTATGTCCTGCCTCCCCCCACGATGCAGACCACCCCGTTCATCCCCTTGTGGGAGTCCCTCTTCCGGGGCGGGATCTTCGACTTTACGTAATCGTCGTCTATCTCAAACTTGGAGGGAGACCCGGTCACCGCGCTCGCACATCTCTCCTAGAACGAGTAGGGCTGCTTCTTCGGGGGCTCGAGAGTCACGAGGGTCTCTATCGGGCAGTTGAGCTTCAGACGCTCCTTCAGCCTAGGGAGAGACTGCTCCATGGAGGCGATGGTGAAGACGCCCACGGGGCGCGCCCTGGCCTTCTCTGCGAGCTTCACCAGCGCGTCGAGAGTTACGCCGGACCTGATGAAGTCGTCCACGATGAGGACGTGCTCGCCCTTCTTCAGGGACGTCTTCGGGATGTAGAGGTACTTCACAGAGTCGGGGGAGATGACCATCCGCTGCTCGTAATAGTCCTCCGCGGCGAGGTCGCGCTCGGTCTTGGCTATGGCGACGCCCACGTTGAACTCGTCCGCGATCTCCACCGCGAGGGGCACGCCGTCGACCTCCATCGTGAGGACCTTCTCGACGTGGGAGGGCTCGAACTCGCTGTAGACCACCTTCGCAATCTGCTTGAGAAGGCCCACGTCGAGGACGACGCGAGTGAGGTCGTAGACGCCCTCGTTGGTGAGCCTTATGTAGTCGGTGACCATCTTCTTGAGGAGCTTCTCGCGGAAGACCGCGACGAACTTGTCCGAGCGGGACGGGCTCGGGAGGACGTGGCCCCTGACGTATCGGCTCAGGATGGGCGCGGAGAGGCCAAGGATCGCGGAGAGCTCCTTGTAGCTGTAGCTCTTCTTCAGGGTCGAGAGGAGCTCGACGGAGGAGATCCTCGCCTTTACCTCTGCGACTCGGCTCAAGTTAGATGCAAAAAGGGCGCGTGGTGACGTAGAAAAAGGCTCTGTCCAAGCGACGGGAGATGTCTGCTGGTGGCGGTTAAATACGGAATCCGAGTTTCATCCTGTGAAAGCGGTCAAGGGGGTCAAGTTCGCCTATCAGCTGACTCCTCAGACTCTTGGGCTGCTCTCCACGTTCAGAGGGATGGTCAACGACGCCATTCGAATCTGCCTTGCAGAGGACATCAAGGGACGATTGAAACTCAGGAATAGAATCTACAAGGACTTCCTAGAGCGATATGGTGTTGCGTCTAGCTTCCCCTATTGCGTCGCTGAGGTCGCGTGGTCGATTGTCAAGAAGCACAAGAGATGGCNNAAGAGATTGATGTTCAAGATGGACGCTGCGAGCTTCTCGCTCGATCATTCCATCCTTTCCCTCCCCTTCAGGAAAGGAGAGCGGGTCTTTGTGCCCTTGCAGTACGGCGAGTATCAAAGATCCTTCTTGATGGACAAGACCCTAAAGCGCGGCTCCGTCACGATGACAGAGTCCTCCATCGTGATTGCTTTCTCGAAAGAGGGACCAACGAGAGAGCCTTCGAGGAGAGTCGGATACGACCTGAACGAGAAATCTATCGTCGGTAGCGACGGGACATATCATGACCTATCCGAGGTCGCAAGACTGCATACACTCTATGGAATCAGGCGTTCCAGGTTCTACGAGAGACATCCTCATGACAGGCGTCTCAAGAAGAAGTTCGCAGGCTCTACAAGAGAGAAGGAGCGCGTGAATCAAGCTCTGCACAGAGTCTCGACGTTAATCGTGGAAAAGGCCAGGGCAAACAACGAGGCGATCGTGCTCGAGAGCCTCAAAGGGATCAGGTACGCCCACCAGAAGGGGAACGGGGAAGGAACGGCGAAGAGGCGTAGAATCGCCCTCTGGCCATTCCGCCAGCTTCAGTCATACGTCGACTACAAGGCGAGGTGGGCTGGAGTGGCGGTGGAGTATGTCTTTCCCGCATGGACGTCGAAGACATGTCACATCTGCGGTTACGTCAACAGGAAGCTGAAGGTCACTGAAAGGAGCTGGCTATGCCCTAATTGTGGTGCCAGGCTCGACCGCGACCCCAACTCTGCGATAAACATCGAGAGACGCGGGAAGATAAGATGTCTGGGTGAGGTTCACTCAGGAGCGCGGGGCACAGATGAANNATAGCAACTTCCGCAGACTGGACAGAATCACAGAATCATTAACACGTTCGTGATTCGGGGCGCTGGCCGACGGGCGAGTGGTCAGTGCCCAAGCCAGACGCGCAGCCAGTCCGGGAGGAAGCTCTTGTCGGGGTAGAAGATGAAGAACCAGAGGAAGACGCCCGCGAGCACGATGTAGGCGATCCCCTTCGGGAACCAGCTCCTGCTTAGGAAGTAGGCCGCGCCCATCGCGAGAGCGGGGACCGCCTGGATGAAGTAGTAGGGGTAGGTGACCCGGCCGTAGAAGAAGAGGGCGACGTAGGCGAAGAATACGACTAGGAACCACACGAGCGCGAGGCGCGCGAGCTGAAAGTCCTTCGTCTCCGACTCGGTCGCGAACGGGACGCGCCGGCTCTTTCGCCAGAGGTAGACGACGTAGGCGCCCCAGAGGTAGATGAGCCAGACCTCGAACTGGTTCGTGATGCCGTAGTATCCCGCAGCGACGAATGTGTAGGCGTCCCCTGACGGCGGCGTCACCTTGACGTTGGTGATGAGGTAGCCTATCGGCGAGTAGTAGGTCACCCAGTTGAGCGGGGTGATGGGCGTGTTGAGGACGCTGTCTATCCAGCCATGGCTGCTGGCTGTCACGACGAGGGAGGCCCCGTACTTTACGATGAAATCTATCTGGCCCAGGAAGTTGGTCACCGTGCCCGCGCCGAAGAGGCTGTCGTAGACCTGCAGGCCGATCGCGAACACGAGGAAGACGGACAGGGTGAGCTCGAGCACCGCTGAGAAACGCCTGACCCGGTCTCCCTCCCCGAGGAAGAGGTGGTAGCTAATGAGCACGAGCAGCAGCATGATGGCCGTCTCCTTGGAGAGGGCTGAGAGCCCGAAGGCGATGCCTGTGAGCGTGATCCGGTCGAACTTCCACCACCTCACCTTTGCGAAGTAGATGAGGAAGGCCAGGAGGCCGAAGAACATCGCCGAGATGTCGATCACCGCGATGCTCGAGTGGACGAAGAAGAGGGTCTCGAACGCGAGGAGGAACGAGGCGTAGAGCGAGAGCCGCGCGTTCCTGGTGATCGATATGCAAATCCCGAAGAGCACCGGGATGCTGAACGTGCCCAGGATGACCTCGAATATCCTCCAGCCGAAGGCGTTGTTCCCGAAGATTGCTATTCCCGCGGCGATGAAGGCCTTGGAGAGGAACGGGTGCTCAAGGTNNAGGGTCTGCGCCGCCGGGACGTAGTAGACCTCGTCCATGATGCAGCCGTCGACTCCCTTCGAGGTGTCGTGGCAGTTGGCCGCGTCGGGGACGTTGATGGTGTAGAGGTGCGCCCCCAGCAGGCCGATGACTATGAGCGCGAGGAGCAAGATGGTCTTGCGATAGGCAGGATAGGAAAGGAGGGAGTAGACCAGGCCAAGCACCGCCGCTGCGGATGACGCGCCCGCGAGCACGAAGGTCATGGGGGCGAGGATCGAGGTTGCTACGGCCCCAGGCGAGTAGGCGTGAGCTCCGACCATCGCCACCATGACGAGAAGGTCGATGAGCGAGAGGGCCGCCAGAAAGAGGACGACGAAGCGCAGCGCAAGGTAGCGCTGTGGGAGGCTCACACGGCCCTCGCCCTGCGAGACCGTTATTACCATTTGTGAGCCTTCGAGTTGCCCGGGCCTGCTCCCGCTCTCAAAGGCGGTATAATTCCTATATACCCTGTCGGGCGGTTCACGAAACGAAACTAGTTGTCAGTGATATTTCGCAAATTCGGGGAGGAGTTGAACGCCTTCCTGGGCAGGCATGTCGTGGTCGTGACTGCGGACGGAAAGGAGTACAGCGGCCAGCTCACGGGGGTCGACGAGAAGCTCAACATCGTGTTGGACAAGGTGGTCGGGGTAGGCCCCAACGTCTTCAAGCTCGCGATGAACGGCGAGGGCGTCCGCGAGATCAGGCTGATGGACAGGCCGTTCGACTATAGGGCGCTGGGTGAGAGGCTCAGCAGGGTCTTCCCCGGGCTGGTCTCGGTGAGGGAGGACGTAGGCGCCATAATAGTGATGGAGAAGATCAAGGTGACAGACAAGGGCATCGTCGAGGGGACGGGCCTCGCCGCCGACAAGGTGAAGGCGATCTTCGACGACTATATGCGCGAGCCGAAGAAGCAGCCATAAGAGTCGGAGGACCGAGGAGGGGTTGAGATGATACTACGCTCGGTTCTCACAATTCTGCTTCTTGCCGCAGCTGGCCCCATCCTCATCTTTGCCGTCATGGGTCTAAGCACCGAATTGAGTAGCTTCAGCATTGCAGCAGGCTATGTCTTCACCGAGATTCTGGCCGGAGTGGCCCTTACCGTAACCGGCACATTCTACTCTCGCCGAATTTTTACAGCGGTCGGCGCAGGCTTGCTATTCGGGGCGTCGTTTCCCCTCCTTGTGGACGGCTTCTTCATCTTCACCCTGCTCCCCGCGACATCATCGCTGATTCTGCTCGGTTTCTCGGGATCGCGACGCGACGAGCTACTTAGGCCGACCTAGGCACCTAGGCGACCATGTTCGGGTACTCTATCTTCGTCGGCTCCCAGTCCTCGAGCTTGCCGTCGAGGTAGGACTGGTAGGCGCTCAGGTCGAGCAGCCCGTGGCCTGAGTTGTTGAAGACGATGACCTTCGCTTCCTTCTTCTCCTTGCACCTCAAGGCCTCGTCGATGACGAACTTGATCTCGTGGGCCGACTCCGGAGCGGGGATTATCCCCTCGGTCCGCGCGAAGGTCACGGCTGCCTCGAAGACGTCAGTCTGGCTGAAGGCGACTGAGCGCATGAAGCCCTTGTTGATGAGGTAGGAGATGATGGGCGCCATGCCGTGGTACCTGAGGCCTCCGGCGTGTATCGGCGGGGTCTTGTAGTCCTTGCCGAGCGTGTACATCTTCAGCAGCGGGGTCATTCCCGCGGTGTCCCCAAAGTCGTAGGTGTACTTGCCCTTGGTCGTGTGAGGCACGGCGCTTGACTCGCAGGCGACGAACTCTATGGGCGCCTTCTTGGTGAGCTTGTCTCCCATGAAGGGCAGGCAGAAGCCACCGTAGTTGGAGCCCCCGCCGATGTTGCCCACCATCATGTCGGGCTTTACGTCGAGCATCTCGAGCTGCTTCTTCACTTCCAGACCGATCACGGTCTGGTGTAGGAGGACGTGGTTGAGGCACGAGCCGATGCAATACCTGGCCTTCTCGTCGGTGAGCGTGTCCTCGAGCGCCTCGCTGATCGCGATGCCGAGGGAGCCAGAGTCCTTCGGGTCCTTGGCGAGGAGAGACCTGCCGAACTTTGTGTTGTTGCTCGGTGACGAGATGCACTCAGCCCCCCAGGTCTCCATCATCGTCCTGCGGCCGGGCTTTTGGTTGAAGCTCGCGGCCACCATGTAGACTCTGGTCTTCAGCCCGAAGTATGCGGAGGACATCGAGAGCGCGGAGCCCCACTGGCCCGCGCCCGTCTCCGTGACCAGCCTCTCGGTCCCTTCCTTCTTGTTGTAGTAGGCCTGCGGGATCNNGTTGGGCTTGTGGCTCCCCGAGGGGTTCACCCCCTCCCACTTGTAATAGATCTTCGCTGGCGTCTTGAGGAAGTTCTCCAGCTTGTAGGCGCGGTAGAGGGGCGTGGGCCGCGGCAGCCACCTGTAGGCCTCGAGCACCTCTTCGGGGATCTTGATCCACCTCTCCTGGGAGACCTCCTGGGCGACCAGCTCTTTCGCGAAAATCCTGAAGAGCGGCTCGGGCGGCATTGGGTTGTGCGTGCCAGGGTCGAGTGGCGGCGGGAGCCGGTCGGGAAGGTCGGCCTGGATGTTATACCACGAAGTGGGGATATCGTCCTGCGTCAGGAAGGTCGCACGCTCTTTCGGGGCGCTCATGACGGGTCTTCGGGAGGCTCTGGAACTATTAACCATTCCCGGAAGGGCCGTGGTGGCACCGAAACTCCGGTTCTGCAACATCTCATATGAGATGTAGCTTCGAGGCATCCACTCTGAGGATTAGCGGCTCGCCGTCGTGTTCCGCGTTCCGCTTCATAGCTTCGCTTGCCTCGCCTTCTGTCGTTGAACGGGCGAACCTCACCCGCCC
>PLCG01000055.1:0-18915 GCA_003135575.1 Nitrososphaerota archaeon | reverse complement strand
TCCCCGCATCGTGGACAATCCATTGTGGTTCCTCTTGTTTCAGTCTTTGAAAGGGTTAACACTTGCACCCCTTCCCAAGCCGCCTTGTACTCGATCTGCTTCTTCACTTCTTGGAACGGCCAGGAGTTCATTCGCGCTCTGAACTGCCTCCCCTGACCGTTTCCTTTTCGATAGAGGTTCCGAATTCCCTTAATGTCCTCAAAGACTATCGCTTGCTTGTTTACGNNACATGAAGGATTTGTTCGACTCGTTCCTTTCTTCTCCTGCCGTACTTCCGTGTGACCAATCCACGAATCCTTGCATCCTGGCGCTTCAATGACCTTAAGACGCTCCTCGTGTTTTCGACGATTTGCACAACTTTGCTCATGTCATAGAGTGTGACCCGATTTGCATTTCCCGCCGCGAGATTCTGGAGATTCCTGTCGATTCCAACGAAGCCCGTCAATTCGCTNNCCTCCTTGGAAACGATGAGCGACAGACTGGCGGGTGTCAATGTGAATGATCTAACAGTCAGGCCGTTATCTGATAAGACTCGGAGCGTGTGTGCGTTGAGAGGGATGAATTCGCAACTCGTGCCCTTGAGCTGAACTTTGAGCTTTCCTTCTTGAACTTTGATGTTGTAACACGATACTAGAAGAGGCTTCGAAGCCAGAGGATTCTTTGTGGCAAATCCTCTCTTGATTGATTTCCTGCGGGCGGACAGAATTCCGGCCGCCTTGCTAATCGCGGTTAATCTGTATGCGGAGTAGATGTCATATCTTTTGAGTTCGGAGTAGCAAAGCTGAGACAGTCGCCTCATCGAAGGAGTTACAGAGTTCTGTTCTTCAAACTTCAATCCGATTCTTATGCATTCGTTCACCATGCGGCGGAAGTCCTCCATTATTGACAGGACTTGTGGGCCAGACTCGTAGAGCTGCTTGATGGACCTTCTAGCTCGCATTCTCCTCCGCATTTAATCTCGTTTTTGCACTTAAGCCCCCATGTTCGGGGACGCGAGACCGAAACTCCTAAAGCCAAACCGGGTCTGGCCATCCTCCTTGAGACTCGTCCTGGCCGGCTTCGGTGTAGTCGGGCAGAGCTTCGCGCGGATTCTGATGGCCCAGGAGAAGGAGCTCGGGCTCACATACGGGCTGGTCCCGCAGGTCGTGGGGATCATGGACCACTCGGGGTGGCTCGTCGACGAGCACGGTGTCGACCTAAAGAAGGCCCTGAAGGCGAAGAAGGAGACGGGCAAGATAGCCGCAAGGGGGCGGAAGGAAGAGGCGTCAGCCAACGCTGCGGACGTGATCAGGGACTTGGAGGCCGAGGTCCTGATCGAGGCGACGCCGACGAACTTCAAGACCGGCGAGCCGGGGTTCTCCCACATGAAGGCAGCGTTCGAGAGCAGGAAGCACGTGGTGACGTGCAACAAAGGCCCCCTCGCAATCGCGTATTACGCACTGCACGAGCTCGCCAGGCACAACGGCGTCCAACTCAGGTTCAGCGGGGCCGTCGGCGGCGGGACTCCGGTGCTCGACTTTGGCAAGACTTGCTCGCTTGGTGACGAGCTCATCGGGATAAGGGGCATACTAAACGGCACCTGCAATTACATTCTCACGGAGATCGAGCAGAAAGGGCTGAGCTTCGACGAGGCCCTCGACGGGGCGAAAAAGTCGGGGTACGCGGAGGCGGACCCGTCGCTCGACATCGACGGCTACGACAGCGCGGTCAAGCTGGTCATCACGGCCAACCACCTTCAGCTCAGCAAGGCCGGGATAAGGGACGTGAGGGTCAGCGGGATAAGGGGTATCTCAACGAAGGAGGTCTTGAAGACGAAGCATGATGGCAGGGCGATCAGGCTCATCGCCTCCTTCTCCCAGGAGAGGGGACTTGTCGTCGAGCCCACGATGATAGAGAGGGAGCACCCCCTCTGCATCAACGGCGCCAACAACGCGGTCGAGTTCGAATGCCGCTACTCTGGTCCGAAGGTGATAATAGGCAAGGGCGCGGGTGGCCCTGAGACGGCGACGTCCTTGTTGAGAGACCTGCTTGAGATACGGGGGAAGATCNNGTTCCGGCCTACGACATGAGCGGTTTGGGAGGGTGGAGATAATGAAAGTCGTCATGAAGTTCGGGGGCAGCTCGGTCGCCTCCGCGGAGCGGATCAGGAACGTCGCCGACAGGGTGAAGGTCACCGGGAAGGGGCATCAGGTTGTGGTCATCTGCTCGGCTATGGGCGACATGACCGACGAGCTCCTTGCGCTGTGCGCCGACGCATCGAAAGGGCTGGAGAAGCAGGTCGAGGAGCGGCTGGCCTCCATCCGAGAGATGCACCTCGCTGCGCTCGCCGCGACCGTCTCCGAAAAGTCCGTGAGGCGCCAGGTCCTCGGTGTGCTCAACGTCACGCTCAGCCAGCTCGAGAAGCTCGCCCGGGGCAGCACGGTACTGGGAGAGCTCACCCCAAGGTCAAGGGACGCGATACTCTCCTGTGGAGAGAGGCTCTCCAACCCCCTCGTCTGGGGCGCGCTCCTCGAGAGGGGCATGGACGCGGTCTACATGACGGGGGGCGAGGCCGGGATAATGACCGACGACAGGTTCGGCGACGCCAACCCGCTGATGGAGGTCACAAAGTTCCAGGTCAAGGAGAAGCTCTCGCCGCTCCTCGCCGAGGGAAAGACGCCGGTCGTCACCGGGTATACCGGGGCGACCCAGAGCGGTGACACCACGACTCTTGGCCGGGGAGGGTCCGACCTGACCGCCACGATAATCGCCTCAGCGATTGACGCAGACGAGGTCTGGATATGGAGCGACGTCGACGGCCTAATGACCGCAGACCCGAGGCTCGTACCCAACGCACGAGTGCTCCGCGAGATTTCGTATGAGGAGGCCGGCGAGATGGCGGTCTTCGGCGCCAAGGCCCTGCACCCGCGCACGCTAGAGCCGGTCGGGGAGAAGGGGATCCCAGTGAGGTTCAGGAACACGTTCAAGCCCTCCGACCAGGGGACGGTTGTGAAGCGGAACCCGAAGCTCTACTCGAAGAACGTAGTGAAGGCGGTCGCTCTGGTGAAGGAGGTCGCGGTGATCACGGTGGCCGGAGCCAGCATGGTGGGCAAGCCCGGGAGCGCGGCGAGGATCTTCGACGTCATAGCCCGGAGCGGCATCAATGTCCTGATGATATCTCAAAGCGTGTCCGAGTCGAACATCAGCATGGTGGTCGCGAGGTCATCGATGGAGAAGGGGGCAAACGCGCTGGAGCTCGCGCTCTTGGGGCAGGGCGGGGTGTTCCGGAAGATACTCACCGAGCACGACGTCAGCGCTATCGCCATAGTGGGCGGAGGGATGAGGAGCACGAAGGGAGTCGCGGCGACGGCGTTCGAGGCGATCGCCGCCAAGGGAATCAACGTCAGGATGACGGCGTCGGGCTCCTCGTACCAGAACCTCTCGCTCGTCGTGGCGGAGAAGGACGCGAAAGAGACCGTAAGGGCCATCCATTCGGCCTTCCATCTCGAGAAGCTCAACTCGCACTCGGGCTGAGCAGCGAGCCGTCGGGTGAGCGCGGCTAGCCGTACTTGTAGCGCACGCCCCGCCCTCCCTCCTCAGGTTCGAGGGCGACCATCTCCTTGGGCCCTATCGCTGCGCACGTCCCGCACCCCACGCACGCGCTCCCGTCGAAGGCGAGCTTCCCCTCTTGGATGTCCTTTAGGGTCTCCCGATAGGCCAGGACGTCTAGGCCGCTCCGGTTCTCCGGCAAGGAGGCGACGGCATTGAAGTTAGCTGCGTAGAGGTCCTTGTAGGAGGCGAAAGCCCCCTTGCTCGTCACGAGAGAGAAGCACCCAACGGGGCAGCTCGGGATCCACGGCTTGATGGATGATTTGGAGGCGGCGTCGACGTCGACGGTGATCCGCGCGGACGGTCCGTCCGCAGGTGCTGCCGGATCTGGACTAGTCCGTGCCGCGTGTCGCGACGGATCGAACTTCACCCGCTTCGAGAACAAAGATGATGAGAAGAGTATCTTTGGGAGCGTGGAGTATGCGAACCCGCTCTCGCCGAAGAAGCTCTCCCTCCCCGACCTGTTTACGTCCTCATAGAGCGGGGAGAGCATGTCCTTGTAGCGGGAGAGGTTTGACGCTCGGAACGAGCCGGTCTCGTTCGCGAGCAAGAACGATTCCGCGGCCATTATCCCGCTGGCTATGGCTCTCCTTATGCCGTCGAAAAGCGGGCCTATCTTGATGAATGCCCCGAGCGCGTCGCCGGTGGGCAGGTAGCCGCTCGCGTAGGGCTTTTTCAGCATGGCTGCGTGCCCACGCGGGATGTTGTGGGCCGAGACCTCGAGAAGCTCTGCGCCTTCAAGGAGCTCCGCTGCGTAGGGATGCACCTCGAAGGAATGTAGCACGTCGTGAAGGGTGCCGACCTGGTCGAAGCGATCCGTGAATGCCCGCACCATCGAGTCCAAAGAGGCGACCACCCCCACCGCGAGCGTGTCCCGGTTCGTGAAGATGAAGGCGCTCCCGCTCACCCCCAGCATGAAGTCGCCGAAGCAGTTTATTGCCCGACCCTCGCCTTCTCCTAGCTTGAAGCGCGCGTCGATGTCCTCCTTCGGGAGGCGATAGACGTGCTTGATCGCGTGGTAGAGCTGCCTAGGCCCTAGTCCATCCCTGAGGCCTGCCATCTCGACAAGATTGGAAGTCACGCCGCTGCAGTCGATGACGAGTTTGGACCGCAACTCCCCCCGGGAAGTCTTCACGCCTACGATCTCGGGCTCTTTCTCTCCGGCCTCTTGTTCGTCCGCCTTCCCGTCCGTCTCAGTGAGAAGGCCCCTGACCGTGGTCTCCGCCATCAGCTCCGCGCCGGCCGCGACGGCCTTGTCCGCGAGCCACCTGTCGAACTCGCCGCGTATCACGGTGTAGTCGTGCCCCGTCTGGATCTCGACCGTGAAGAGGCCCAGCCTTGCGAGGATGGAGTTGCCGTGGAGGCGATATCGGTGGTAGCTCCCTTGCCTTTGGTCCGGGGCGGAGAGGATGTCCACCTCGTGGGAGAGGACCTTCCTCTGTAGGGGCGCTTCGGTCTCGAAGCCGGGGACAAGGTCGATGAGCCCGTATCCCTTTGTAAAGTCGCCGTAGAGGACGCCTCCTGAGACGTTGCTCTCCCCCGGCGCCTTTGACTTTTCGAGGACGAGGACCTTCACGCCCTTACGGGCGAGCGCCAATGCAGCCGCGGAGCCTCCCGGCCCCGCCCCGACCACGATTACGTCGTATTCGGTCCTCGCAGCACTCAAGCCCTATCGGGGAGAGCCTCGAGGGTGTCGATCAGCTTCGGCACGAACTCGTAGAGGTCTCCGACGACCGAGTATTGCGCGGCTAGAAGTATCGGGGCGCTGGCGTCCGGGTTGACCGCGAGGATCTTCTTCGCCTTGATGCCCGCCCTGTGCGGCGCGGAGCCGCTCACTCCCAGCGCAATGTAGAGGTCAGGGCTGATGAGGGTGCCGGTCTGGCCTAGCTCGTGGTCCCTTGTGATTATCCCCTCGAGCGCCTTTACTCGGGCCATCACCAGGCCCCTCGAGGCGCCGATCTCCGTCTTGAGGCCCCACTTCCTCTCGATGAGCTCCTTGAGCTCCGTCGCAAGCTTGTAGGCGTCGAGAGGGTTCCTTGCTGAGCCGTCCGCCCCGCGTAGTATGCCCATCCCGAGCCCGATCACTACGCTCGCGTTATCAAGGTCCAAGTTGGCCTTTGGAAGCTCGACGAGCTCCTTGACCGTGACCGCGTAGGTCTTTCCTGGCCGAGGTAGCTGCAGCTTTTCGACCTTGGAATTTGACCTCCTGCTCGGGTCCCTTGTCAAGGGGTTGAAGCTCCCGGGCTTCAACGTCGCCACCTGAGGCCTGTGGCGAGGGGTCCAGATCTTCGCGACCCTGCTCCCAAAGTCTGGCCTGACCTGGGTCATGGTCTTCGGGAACATCTCGTTGAACTTCGGGTTGAAGTAGTCTTGGACCTCAAAGTCCACGTTGTCCGTGGCGAGACCTGAATCCACTCTGTAGGCTAGCCTCGCTGCTATCTCTCTGCCGAACTCGGTCGCCAAGAAGATGATGGCGTAGGGCTTCCTCTTCATTATCATCGCCTCGAGGGTGTCAATTATCCTCAGAGTGTGGTAGGTCCTGAGGGCTGGGTCGTCGACGACGAGGACAAGGTCCGCACCGTAGTCGATGGCCTCCTCAGGGAGACCCCTGAGGTGGTTCCCGAGGATGAGTCCCACCAGCTTCTGGCCGACCTGGTCGGCTACCTTCCTTCCCGAGGCAAGAAGCTCGAGCGAATCGTTGGAGAGGTGCCCGTCCTGTCGCTGGAGGAAGACCCAGACGTCCTTGTAGTCGGCTAGGACCACCTTGGCGGAGGTCTTGGCCGGAGCGGGAGTGGCTGAGGCGGCCGAGGTCGTGGTGCTCATGCCAGCAACTCCTCACCCAGCATCTTGAGGGTGAACGGGGTAAGCGCTCCCTTCGCGGTCCAGTCGTCCTTGAGGGTCTGCGGCAAAGCGTCCGCCACGTCACCAGGCTTGAACGGCCCGTATTCCTTCCCTTCCCACGTCGTCTTGTCGACGGCCTTTGTGAAGACTAGGCTCTTGTCGAGAGTCTTCTGCCCCGACGGCGCGCCCATGATTATTGCGGGACCTACTATCACAGCCGAACCCCCGAACCCTAACCTTGCGGGGTCCGCTTGCAGGATGTCGGCGGTCCATTTGGTCGGCTCCCTCACCTTGCCCTTGTAGTAGTTCTCGATCACGCGGTTGAAGTCTACCGACTGGATGGTCTTCGCAACGTACTCGGGAGCGAAAGTCATGAGGCAGGGGGCCTCTATCTCCAACCTCTGGATCGAGCGCCCGATCCTCCTGCCCGCGTGAATCCGAAGAGAGTCCGGGTCTACGTCCAGCTCCTCCACATACGTGGCGTGAGGAAGCTCGATGCCCATCTTCTGGGAGACCACCTCGGCCACCTGTGGGCCGACGCTGCCTGTCTCGCCGTCGCTTGTCCTGATGCCCGCGACGACCACGAACTTGGTGACGTTGGCCCTCTCGGTCTTGAGCCGCGCGATCGCCTCGTCTCGGGAGAGGTTTCCCTCTACCAGGTGCCCGATGATCGATGTCCTCGTGCCAGGCTCTTCGTTGTAGACTTTGTTCGGCAGGAGGTTCTGGTCGTAGAGCTCCCTCGCCTTGGCCTCTATCTCTTGGACGGAGGCGCCGTCGCCTATGAGCTTGATCAGCGTGTCGAACGGGGTGACGTGCCTCTGGTATATCTGGAAGACGGCGAGGCCGACTGCGTATGAGGTCGCGACGGTGTCGGAACCAGCCAGCCGCGGGTCGCTCAGGATTATCTCCTCGTCGACTCCGGTCGCCCCGGCGTTGTAGAGCGGCGTCAGGATTGGCTTTAGCCTCGCATCCGGACCCATGCTGAGCGTCACGATCTTGCCTCCTACTCGCCTCTTTAGAAAGTCGGCCGCCTCCATGGCGGTCTCGTCGTTCGGGTTGACGACCATCTCCATCGCGTCGCGCTGGACGATGTTATCCACCCTGACGACCTTGGCAGTCCTCGCTGGGACGCCCTTCACCAGTGCTATGATAAGCAATTACGTCCCTCGGCCAACATTCCGGCCATAAAAGTATTAGGTGAATTTGGGATTGGCGAAAGTGTTTTCGTCGATTTTCGACAATTCTCGTAATATCGAGAGATGGCAGGCTTCGATTGCGAGGGCTCTAGAGGGTCGACTCGATGGTCGCGATGCCCTCGCGGATGGTCTGCGCGCCCTTCAGGAACTGCGCCTTCTCTCCGTCCTCGAGGTCGAGCGGCAGTATCCTTTGCACCCCGTTGGCGCCCAAGACTAGCGGCACCCCGATGCATATGCCCTTCACGCCGTACTCGCCTTCGAGGTAGGTGGAGCAAGGTATGACCTCCCTGCGGTCCCACGCGATTGCCTTGACCATCCTCACTATCCCGTTCGCGGGAGCGTCTACTGTCGCACCCTTCTTCGAGATGACGTCTATCGCGACCCTGCGGGTGGTGTCTATCGCCTGGGAGATCTGGGTCTCATCCATGAGCTTCGTCAGCGGGACGCCCCCTATCGAGGTGAACCGCGGCAGGGGCAGCATGCTCTCGCCGTGCTCCCCGATCACGAGCGAGGTGATTGACGAATGTGAGACGTCGAGCATCGCAGAGATTGTCGACTTGAACCTCGAGAGGTCGAGGATCCCGCCCATGCCCACGACCCTCCCCTTTGGGAATCCGGTCTTTCGGAGCACCACGTAGTTCATCACGTCCATGGGATTGGTGACCGTAAGCGCGACGCAGTCGGGAGCGTGCTTTGCCACCTCCTTAGCCACCGCGGTCACTATCCCTGCGTTCTTTTGGAGAAGGTCCATCCTGGTCATCCCGGGCTTTCGGGCAAGGCCCGCGGTGATGACGATAACCTTCGAGCCCTTGAGCGAGGAGAAGTCCGTCGAGCCCCTGACCTCAACGTCGACCCCCGTCTCCGCGATCTTCTGGGAGATGTCCATGGCCTCGCCTTCAGCCAAGCCCGGCGCGATATCGACGAGGGTCACGTCGTCGATGCCAGCTGAGGCTACTTCGAGCGCCGCCTGGGCGCCTACGCGGCCGGCTCCGAGGAAACCGATCATGCGGGTGTGCTCAACCCCTCCTGAGGCAGCAGCACCCCGTGGTGAGTAAAAAAGCTAGTCTAGTATTCTTCGCGCGCAGCTAGAGCCTCAATCCATAGGATTGGGCGAAGTCCTCGAACTGCACGTAAGCCTGTAGGAACATCATTCCCTTGTCGCTGATCCTGTACTTGCACGCCCTCTCCATCGTCTCCTCTAGGAGGAGGCCGGCTCCCACCAGCTCGACTATGAGCTTGGTCATCCTGCTGTATGAGACATTCCCGCGCCTCAAGAGGGTCGTGATCCCGACGCCTTGCCCGTCCGTGTTCATGTCTCGGGCGGTCGCCAGGATGTCGGCGATGATCTTACCCTGGGTTCTATACTGGGGCATTCAAAATCTCTCCTGGCTTCCTGAACGAGAATCTCAAGACTGGCACGAATAGCGCGACTAGTCCAACTTCCCTCATCAAAAGCTGCAACAATGTTAACAATCCGATGTCGGGCGCGGCCAACGAGACCCACCAACCGGCGGCGAGCATCCCCAGCCCCGTCGCTATCATGAGCGTGTTGGGGTTCCTGTTCTTGGAGTAGGACAGAGCCGTCTCCAGCACTCCGTAGAGTATGAAGTAGAAGGAGAGGCTGCGCAAGACAGTCTCGACGCTGGTCGGGCTTATGGCGAAGATCGGGAAAAGGATGAGAAGCGGGCCCAGGCGACGGGAGACGACGACGTCCAGCACGTGCGAGAAGGCGAGGAAAAAGTAGCCCACGGTCTGCAAGAACATCCCCGCGATCAATATCGTCGCGACCGAGACCGCCAGGCCGGGGATGCTGCTGAAGGCCCCGACACCGTCGAGCCCCTGGAGGACGAAACCCGAGCCGAGGAAGACGAAGGCAGCGGCGAGGCGCAGCATCGAAGAGCTGCTAGTCTCGCGCACGCCCTTGTACGCAACTAGTGCTATAGAGAACGCCACAAAGGCCCCTATGAACTGTAGGGCGTTCTCAAACATGACCAAGTCTGACCCCACAGGCCTTACCTGTGACATTCCGCGGCTGTATTCGTATAAAAGCTTGATGCAAGACAAGTTGGGCCCTTGGACCGGCGCCGCGCATCACTCTGCACGAAATAGCGTCAAGATGAGCAAAAGTGACCCTTCGGGACTTTGTTCTCCACAAAAGCTAAATAGGTGTGCAAGATTTGCAAGTTGGTTCAAGCCCATCCGGTGTATTGCTTGTCATCTGAAAGAGATTTCTCGAGACTTATGAAGTTGCAACGGGCGCTAGACAGGTGCCCAAGGTGCGGAAAAGGCCCGATGGTAGTCGACACCGCGGGCGGCGAACTTGTTTGCAGTAGCTGCGGTTTTGTGGTCAAAGAGAAGATCGAGGAGACCGGGCCCGAATGGAGGGCATTCTCCAAGGACGAGAAGGACGACAGGTCTAGAGGCGGCATCCCGACATCCATAGCGATGCACGACATGGGCCTCGCGACCGTCATCGGGGCGGTGAACAAGGACGCCTCCGGCAAGTCCCTCTCCGGCTCCATGAAGGCGACCGTCGACAGGCTGAGGACCTGGGACAGCAGGAGCCAAGTCCATGAACCCCAAGACAGGAACCTTCGGCAGGCCTTCAGCGAGCTTGACAGGCTTTCGGACAAGCTGGCGGTCTCAGACTCGGTGGTCGAGAAGGCGGCTTACATCTACAGAAAAGCACTCGAGAGGGGGCTTGTAAGGGGAAGGTCGATCTCAGCGATAATCGCCGCATCTCTCTACGCCGCTTGCAGGGACAGGGAGACCCCGAGGACGCTAAAGGACCTCGCGGTCGTCTCCAACGTCAAGAAGAAGGACATAGCCAGGTGTTACCGGCTCCTGCTGAAGGAGATGGACATCAAGATGCCCGTCGTCGACCCGACAAAGTGCGTCTCAAGGATCGCATCTAGGGCGCAGCTCTCTGAGAGGACGAAGAGGAGGGCTTTGGAGATACTCAAGAAGGCCGAGGAGGCCAGGATCTCGGCAGGGAAGGACCCGATGGGCCTTGCAGCCGCCGCGCTCTACGTGTCCTGCACCTTGGAGGGCGAGGACAAGACCCAGAGGGACGTCGCGGAGGCCGCGGGGGTCACTGAGGTGACCATCAGGAACAGGTACAAGGGCCTGCGGTCTGCGCTCGGAATCTAGCGAAAACGCCCCTTTTGTGCTCAAAGGGAGCTTCAGAGCATGAATCTAGAAGACCGTTCCATAATATGTAATATGCTAGATATGGATTCTAGATACGAAATAATTTCTTGGAAATCGAGAGGCCACGGGGGGACAAAGTTCAACACGCCCCCCGTGAGAATACGGTTGCTCTCGTCAAGCAAATCACGGAGATTGGTCCGGACATCGCCGAAATATCGAGGCGCCTAGGGCAGTTCAAGGAGAGCGTGAGATACAGGTACAAGGAGAAGCTCGTGAAGCGCGGCTTCCAGATCAAGGCAGACCTTGACTACGGCGCGCTTGGGCTCAACAGGATTGTCATGAAGCTGAAGGTGTCCGAGGAATACGCCCAGGAAGCGCCGAGGATATTCGAGGCTTTGAACGACCTCTGCTATCTCGTCGCCTACGCAGGAACGATGCCTCACGGCGTCTACGTGGCCCATGCTGGGGTTCCAGCGGAACTCACAGACGAATTCCATCGAATCATAGAGAGCCTCATGGAGGGGGGAGTCTTCTCCTCGGTCGAATTCTTCGATTGCAACTGGTTCAGGGTCGCCCCGATGAGGGCGGAATGCTTTGACTTCGAGGAAGGTGTGTGGGACTTCGACTGGAGCAACCCTCCACCGGTCGACGAGAAGGCCGCTCGAGCTACCATCTCCGAAGGAAAGAGATTCGACAAGATCGACCTTCTCCTCTTGAAAGAGCTTTGGAAAGACAGCGACCGCACCCTCACGGAGATTCACGCATCGATCAAGAAAGTAAATGGCGTCGACGTCAATTACAAGACGCTAGGCTGGCACTATGCACACCATGTTCTGGGCCATCATCTGATCAGGGACTACTCAATCGGTTGGCACGGCCTGAAATACAATTTCAGCAGCGCGAAGCTTGAAGGGTTCGCGAAGTACGATTACCTCGGGGTTTCACTGATTGTCCGCAGGACAGATGAGCAGGACAAGATGAGAATGAGAAGCCAACTGAACCGCCTTCCGTTTCTATGGTCCGAAGCTGCCGGGGAGGCATACTATTCGCAGCTCTTCATACCCCTGAACATGGTGAACGAGGCCCTCGAATACCTCAAAATCCTGCTGAAGCCTTACGGTGAGAGAGCCGAGATATTCCTTCTGGACAAGAGGGAGATGGTGTCCTTCACGATAGGCTACAACCTTTGGGACGAGGAAAGACAACGTTGGACTTTGGACAGAACGGCCGTTCTGTCTCGTTTGGAAAATTCAGTCTTGAGGATCGGGAACGTCGCGCCTAGCGGCTAGTCCCCTCTACCGCCGATCTCGAAGACGTTCAAGTGCGCGCCAGAGTGAAATCCTAGCCCTGCCAGGATCGCGGATGCTATCGCGAACGCCGCAAAGGCGTACTTTATCCTCTGCTCTATTTCCATGGACAGCTCTCGGGAATCCAGACTAATAAATATGCTCTTTACATGACGAAACTGGTTTTTCGTCTGTGCAAATTCTAAATCCCCGTTCAAAAGGACTCGGCTGACACACTGAAGTGGGTGCGCGGACCCGTGCAAATTCTAATCCTTCAAATGAGCGAATTGGTGTCTATTTCACGCCAAGGATGCGGTTGAGGAGCACGTTCGCCACGATGAGAGTGGCGGGAATCCCAAGCAGGATTGCGATATCGATGGTGGGGATGACGTCGAGGAAGCTCCCCGACTGCGAGGTCCATGGGATCCCATAGGCTCCCTGGGCGTAGAAGGAGTAGACGCTCCCTACGTAGTTGATGGACCAGTGAAGCAGCACGTTAGTGTGGAAGCCGTACTTCACGTAGAGATACCCTAGCGCGAGGCCGGCGAGGGNNTGCCTCGCTGATCTTTCCGGGCCCCCATCCCGCGCCAGAGGCGTAGTGGGCATACCCGAACATTATCGCTGAGAGCACGAGAAAGACGTAGACTATTGGCCGCATCGCCTTCGCCTTCAGCGATCCCCCCTCGCCCCTTGGGAACATCGACGGGTCAGAATCGTTGAAGGACCGCGTGGTGGCATCCTCCTCAGTCTCGTCGACATCCCAAACTGAGGATGGGCGCCACAGCGCCCTTGCCAGCGTCACGGGGGAGAAGGTTCTGAGGATGATGAGGGCGAGGACGGCGATCGGAAGGCCCAACATGATGAGCCTGAATGTGCTCTCCTCGAGGAGAGGGGCGACAGTGAAGTCCACGAGGAGCGAGAAGGCGTCGCCCGTCAAAGAGCCCGTCGCTATCCCGGAATTGGACTGGACCGTGTCGAGCAGGATCGTCACGAGGCTGGTGGCCCCGAGGAGCACCATCATTGCAACAAGCGGGTTGGAGAAGAGCGCGGTGTAGCCCTGAGATGTCGCCTGGCGGAGCGCCCTGAATAGTCCCGGGCCTTGTTTGGCTGCGAGGAGGAAGAATCCAAAATAGATCGCGAGGAAGACTGCGAAGACATCCCCGAGGTTGCCGACGATCGGCACCTTCACGCTCGTGAAGCTAAAGTCGTACGTGAGCGCGTACACAGGAGTCGAGGCGGTGTAGTTGTTGGACAGGTGGGTCCCGAAGACGGTGTAGAGACCCACGGGGAACGAGACGACCATCATCGCGAACGTGAAGATGATTATCCCGACGAAGAAGAATATCCAACCCGCCGTGGGCGATGGATGCATACCCGGCGTGTCAGATAGCGCTTGCCGCAAGGCTCTTGCCTTGGATGAGGACAACTTGGCTACGGCTGTCGGGTTTCGGTGGAAGCACGCCTGCCTTCTTCGCTTGCCTCGCCGTCCTCAGTCCGTCGGTCCTCTAGGTAGACGTATCCCTTGTAACCGCACTTGGTGCAGAAGTAGTCCTGAGGCACGAGCCACCCACCTAGCGCGCTCCCTTTCACCAGAGGGTTCAAGCAGTTGACGCAGAGCTTTGGAACGAACTTCGTCGGGTTCCTGCGGACCACCTTCGGGAGTCCCTCGTCGGCATCCTGAGACGGCGGCAAACGTCTCCGTGTTGCGCCAGCCATCCCTAAAACCCTTTTCGCGCGCTAGCGACCAGCGGCAGGCAAGGGCACGTTCGCAATCTGGACGTGCGCCACGTAGCTGAACACCTGTCCGTTGTCGAATGTCCCTGAGATGGCCAGGGGGTAGACCTCGTTGGGCGTGAAGGAGGCGCTCGAGAGGACGATCTCCGTGAGGGAGACCGTGTTCGGGGCCTTCAAGGGCGAGCTCGAGCTCACGCCGCTGAATTGGAAAGTCTGCAAACCGCCGTCAAGAGTGAGGACGGCACGGAGGCCGGTGATGGGACGCCCTCCGCTCGCGGCCAGCGTCAGGTTCAGCTGGGGGACCGCCGGGATGGTCGACTCGACATCGCTCACAGAGACCACCCCGACCGGGATCGAGGAGTCGCAGGACCCCGGAAGTCCACCCCCGGCAGGGGTGAGCAGTTTCGCCGAGACGATGCCGCCCTTAGGCGTCGACACGACTTGAATCTCAGATTGCGGGAGCATCTCGGGGTACGTCCCGCAGTGGTAGGTCACCATGCCGTTGTAGTAGACAAAGGAGAATTCCAGATTGCCATTGTCTACAAGAACAGTCTGCCCGAGTAAGTTGTAGCAGCGCCCGTTGCTCAGGCTCGTGAAGTTGGCGCTCTGCTCGACCGTCAAGGCGGTCTGCGGCATCGAGCTATCGTTGCACTGGATCCCTGTAGTAGATATCGCAACACCTGCGCCTTGACTTCCCGAAGTTAGTCCGCCAGTCTCGATGTAATAGAACGCGACCCCGACGAGAGAGACCGCGACGAGTACGCCCACCACGACCTCGACCCTCGGCCCGCTCCCTTGGCCCCATTTGTCGCTCCCTTTCGCCAGCAATTGCACCAGTCAGACCACGCCAGCTCGGCCGGATAAATCAAGGCTCCGCAATTGCAAAGTGAGGTGGCGCCTATATTCACTCCCACAGTTAGGAGCGACAAACTACGGAAAACTGTAGAAAATGCGGAATCTTGTTGGGTTTGGAGAATTGGGGGTCTGGTCAAAGACGACACAAGTATTACGTGTGCAATTTTTGTCATGCATCGCGAGTTAGGGAATACTATTGGAATCACACGGTCGAAAGAGCCGAATACTCGCAGCGATATCGAAACAAGACCAAGCACGACGCATTGACACACTATGGACCAAATCCTCCTTCATGCTCATGCTGTGGAATAACATCAATTGAATTCTTGACTCTCGATCACATCGATAATGACGGAGCTAAACATCGAAGGGAAGCCACGGGAAGTCGCGCGGGACGCGACTTCTACTTTTGGCTCAAGAGAAACGACTACCCTCGCACACTTCGCCTTCAGGTCCTATGCTGGAATTGTCAATGGGGGAAGAAGAGTAAAAAAGGATGCCCGCACACAAGAGCAATTGGTAGCTCATGAGCGACGAAATTTGTTACTGCGGCACGAAAATGGTAGCGATTCAGTCGTGTCGATATCGTTGCCCGAATTGCGGGGCCCTCCTCGACTGCGAGGACGTCTCCGGTCTTCCAAAGTGAGGACCGACAAGCGCGGGTCCAAAACCCATGCGTGCGCTTATAGACGTCTTAGGTAGAAGGCTCTCGTAACCAAGAATGAAAGCCGCGCTCGTCGGGGCCGAGGGAGGCGTCAGGATGGAGGACCTTCCGGAGCCTTCTCCCGCCGAGGGCGAGGTGCTCGTCAAGCTAAAGTGCTGCGGGGTGTGCGGGACCGACCTGGAGAAGGTCCAGGTCGTGGGAATCACCACGAAGATCCTAGGCCATGAGGCGGTCGGCGAGGTCGAGGAGGTGGGAAGGGGAGTCTCCAACATATCTAGAGGCATGCGCGTGTTCGCCCATCACCACGTGCCGTGCCTCTCGTGCGACATCTGCAGGCGAGGGAAGACGACATACTGCGCCGAGTTTGCGAAGCACAACCTCATCCCCTGCGGCCTCGCAGAGCGCTTCATCGTCCCGAAGTTCAACGTCGACCGCGGCGCCGTGCTCGAGCTGCCCGCGGGCCTCGGGTACGAGGAGGCGAGCTTCATCGAGCCGCTCTCGTGCTGCATCCTGGGCATCGAGACCGCGCGCTCCAGCAAAGCGGGGAGCGCGGTCATCTACGGGGCCGGGCCTGTGGGTCTGATGATTTACAAGCTGCTGAGGCATGGCGGCCTGGGCAAGGTCGCGGTCGGCGACGTGAGCGAATACAGGAACTCGTTCGCTCGCAAGGACGGCTGCGACCTCGTCTTCAACGCCACCAGCCAGGATGAGAAGGAGAAGGTGATCCGCGGCGCGATGCCGGACGGGCCGGAACTCGTCGTGGTCGCAACGGCGAGCGCAGCGGCTTTCGAGGATGCCACCAGGCTGGTCGCGAGGGGAGGGACGGTCCTTCTCTTCGGGGCTCCAAAGAGAGGCGCGACCGCCACAATCGACCTGGCGCGCCTCTTCCTGAACGGGACCTCTATCGTGACGAGCTACGCATCGAGCGAGAGGGAGACGCAGATGGCGACCAAGCTTCTTACAGAGAACGCGGTCTCCGTCTCTGACCTCGTCACTCACAGGTTCCCGCTTGCAGATTCCGAGCAGGCCTTCGCCGCAGCGGCCCAGCAGCAGTGCATGAAAGCGCTGATAACCAACTGAGGAGAGGAGCGAAGAGATGAGCAAGAGGGAGGGTGCGGAAAGGACCAGGGCACCTCCGCCCGTCACCAAGAGCGAGACGGACCCGAACACGCAGACGATCCTCAGCGTCTTGAAGACGTATCCCTCCAACGAGGTCGCCATCGTCGGCTGCCACACCGCGCGCATAAGCAGGAGGAGCTGCGAATACGACCTCGTCGTCGTAAGCAGTGACCCGACTCCGCCGAAATATGTGCGCGCGGGAGAGTTCTATGCAAAGATAATCTTCAGGTCGGAGAAGGAGCTCCGGAACCCTGACTCAGAGCTCGGCGCATCTCTCGCGAGGGCGACCGTACTCAGGGACGGCTCGCTGCTACTTGCGAGCACGGTCGCGAACTGTAGGAGGAGGTTCAAGGAGAACTGCGGAAAGGCGGCGCAGTCGCACCTCGCCGCGGCGCTGAAGGCGTTGGGAAGAGTGGACGAGAAGGTAGCGCAGGACCTGCCCGAGGCAGATTTTTGGCTGACCGCCGCCGCGACTGACCTGTGCGTCTCAGAGATATTTTCCAGCCTTCAGGTTCCCTCTCCCAGCCACCTTTTCGCGCAGATGAAGGGCCTCTCGAAAAGAAAGTCGGCGAGCTTCAAGGAGTGGACCGACGCCTCCGGGTTCAAGCTCGCGTCGAGGTCGTCTTGCGAGAATCGCCTGGAGGCGCTGACTGTGCTCTACGACGTGCTCAGGACGACGGCGATGGACATGCCCTTGGCGTTGAGGTTCGGCAGATACAGGGCGGATGATGCGATCGCGATCGTTAGGGGGAAGGCCATCGAGCTCCTCGATTCGCGCGAGACCATCGAGTGCTACTCGTTCCTGGGGTACGAGGTCGTGAAGACGGTCCTCGACCTTCACGCGATGCATTGCTACACCCTCAGCAAGGAGCCTGACTATTCGAATGTCACCAAGGAGCTCACGTCGGGCCCAGACAGGCTCATCTCCGAGGAGCTCCTCAAGGGGATGGGAATGGTGAGGCAGGTCGAGCTTCTAAAGGCGGGCGCTGACTCGCTCAGGTCCGCCGTGTCGGCCCTCGCGACAAGGATCTGACTCAGGATGTGCCGAGTATGCGTCGTGAAGGGAAAAGGACTCCTGCGGTACTCGTTTCCGTCGCCGCACCCGTTCAACTCGGCGAGGGTGGTCCGTTTCTGGGAAGAACTCCAGGGACAAGAGATCGGAGAGACGCTCATCGAGCCCGAACAGGCGGACGAGCAGACCCTCGAACTCTTCCAAGACAAGAGTCATGTCGAGTTCGTGAGAAAGGCCTCAACACTTGGCTATGGGTTCCTGGACGAGGGCGACACGCCTGCATTCAAGGGGGTCCTCGAGGCGGCAGAGATCGCAGTCGGGTCGACGTTGTCCTGCGTCGAGAAGGTCATGTCAGGTGAAGCGGACCATGGGTTCAACCCGGTAGGAGGGCTCCATCACGCTAGGCGAGACCGCTCGGCCGGATTTTGCGTCTTCAACGACATCGGCGTCGCAATAGAGTTTCTCAAGAAAGAAGGTCTGAAGAGGGTCCTCTACGTCGATATCGACGTCCATCATGGAGATGGAGTCTTCTACCAATACGAATACGACTCGGGCGTTTTCATTTTCGATGTCCATGAAGACGGTCGGTTTCTTTATCCGGGAACTGGTAACGAAACCGAGACGGGCGAGGGAAGGGCAGTCGGGACGAAAGTCAACATTCCGCTCCTTCCCGGGGAGGGCGACGAGAGGATAAAGGATATTTTGCCTAAACTTGAAGAATTTGCAATCAGAGTCGCCCCTGAGTTTGTCATCTTGCAATGTGGGGCCGACGGCTTGGCCAAAGACCCCATTGGTGGGCTGTTATTCTCAGAGACTTATCACTCGAAGGTCGCCGAAAGCCTCCACAAGGTCGCACACAAGGTCTGCCGAGGCAGGATCGTCGCATTGGGCGGAGGTGGATACGACCCAAGTAACTGCGCTAGGGCATGGACCTCTGTAGTCCGACAATTCATTGCTGGCGGAACCGACTGATATTGCAATTATTGTAATATTATTGGGGCTATTCTATTATTCCGATATCTACGCTTAAGTGTCACACCCATTACTTATTTAGCCAGAGCTAGGCATGGCGAACGAGCTATACCCCGAGTCCAAGACGAGCAAGACTGCGAGTTGCAGTTTTTGCGGAAAGACTCTAGGTAAAGAGTACTTTTTCACATGTCACGTGTGCGGAGCGAAGTATTGCTACATCCACATGTATCGCCACGGCCGGGCACACAGGGTCGCGACGACCACGGCTCCCCTCATTTCCAAAAAGTAGTCGGCTGCAAACGCTCAGCGTTTCATCTTTGCATTCGTTTGCATCGTTTTCGCTGCAGCTGNNTACCCAGTACACCGGCAAAGGTTGCCAGAGATGCCCATCCGGATCTCCTGCTCCGTCGGGTCCGGGTTTTCCCGCAGTAGCCAAGACGCCTGCATCACCATCCCAGGAGTGCAGAACCCGCACTGGAGGCCGTGCTCCTCGTGGAA
>PLCG01000079.1:17146-19118 GCA_003135575.1 Nitrososphaerota archaeon | reverse complement strand
GCCCAACCCTAGCGATGGTCAACCTCGGAACCGCCGGCAGTTTTGCGATTATCTCCGAGTCAGGAATCTCTGCAACGGGGAGCGCCTCGGTCCTTGGCGACGTTGGCGTAAGCCCGGGCCAGAGCAGCGCAATCACGGGATTCAGCCTGGTCCCTGACAACTCTCACACTTACGCCACTTCGTCCCTGGTCTCCGGCAAGGTGTACGCTTCAGACTACTCGTCCCCCACCCCGGCCAAGTTGACCACAGCCGTCAACGACATGAAGGCCGCGTATGCCGATGCGGCGGGGAGGACGAACCTGACCGCCTCCGAACTAGGCGGCGGTGACATGAGCGGCATGGTGCTCACTCCCGGCGAATACAAGTGGAGCACAGCGGTGACGATAGCAAAGGACGAGAACGTCAACCTCAACTGCCAAGGCAACACCAACGCGGTGTTCATCTTCCAGGTGGGCGGGGACCTCACGATGGGCAGCGGTGCCATCGTGAACCTGAGCGGCGGCTGCCAAGCCAGCCATGTCTTCTGGCAGGTCGCAGGCCAGACGACCCTGGGGGCACGGTCACTCTTCAAGGGAGTGCTCCTTGACCAGGGAGCGGTCGTCATCGGCAACGGTGCGACCATATCAGGTAGGGTTCTAGCGCAGGCCGGTGTCACAATTGACACGGCGACCGTTGCAGCAGCCTAGCCCTCCGGGGCACAGGCGGTCTCGCTCTTCGGTCTCATCGAACAAGTAATAACTGGGGGCCCCGACCCGCAAGCACATGGTCGTCAAGACCAAGGGACAGGTCGCTGCTAAGCCCGTCGACAGGGCCATCAAGACCCAGATAGCCTGGCTCATCGACAGGAACGACGGCGCCCCCAACTTCGAGCTGAGGAAGTTCACCATCAAACCAGGAGGAAGCATCCCGAAGCACTACCACAATGACATCGAGCACGAGCAATACGTCCTCGCTGGAGACTACGAGGTCGGGATAGGGGACAAGGTCTACCGGGTGAAAGAAGGCGACTCCCTCTTCGTTCCCTCCGGGACCGTCCATTGGTACGAGAACAGGGGAAAGCAGGACGCTGAGTTCCTCTGCATCGTTCCAAAGGTCGAGCAATATGGAGCGGTCTATCTTGAGGAAGCCGGCGCCGCATCCCCAAAGCCCAAAGCAAAGAATACAGTGCGATCAACTAACCGCTAGAGCGGACCAAGAAATTCCTTACTTGGTCGTCGTTTCCTGCGCATACGTTTATCAGCCCCCGAGGGGCAACTTTTCTCGTGGAATCGCTCGAGAAGCTGGTCATCATAGGCTCGGGGCCCGCAGGCCTGACCGCGGCGATATACGCCTCAAGAGCGAACTTGAACCCTGTCGTATACATGGGGAGCTCGCCGCTGGGGCAGCTCATGGTCACCAGCGAGGTCGAGAACTATCCGGGCTTCCAAGATCCTATCATGGGCCCTGAACTCATGGAAAGGATGAAGGGCCAGGCGGAGAGGCTGGGCGCAAGGCTGATCCAAGAGGACATCGTGAGCGTCAAGTTCGACGGCTATCCGTTCGAGCTGGATACTTCTGGAGGGGCGACGGTTCGTGCCCTCACAGTGATAGTGGCGACAGGCGCCACCCCGCGGAAGCTCAACCTTGAGTCCGAGAAGCGCCTGATGGGGAAGGGGGTCTCGAACTGCGCGGTCTGCGACGGCTTCTTCTTCAAGGNNGGCGACACGGCGATGGAGGAGGCAACCTTCCTGAGCAACCTCGCCTCGTCGATCCAGGTAATACACAGGAAAGGCGAGCTGAGGGCTAGCGCCATGCTGGGAGAGGAGGCGCTCACAGACCCGAAGATAAGATTCAACTGGAACACGGTCGTCACCGATATCATCGGGAACGGGAAGGTCGAGGGAGTCGCGATCAAGGACGTCAAGACCGGCAAGGAGGGCAGGCTAGACGTCGACGGCGTGTTCATCGCGATCGGATACGATCCCAACACGAA
>PLCG01000079.1:0-17131 GCA_003135575.1 Nitrososphaerota archaeon | reverse complement strand
ATGGATGCAAGGCGGTCCTCGACGCGGACAGGTTCCTCCGCGACCACGCGAAAAAGCCCGCCGAATGAGCCCCCTCTCAACGCTCAGAGCCGCCTATACCCTTTATAACAAGGAAGAGCACCAACAAAATCAGACGGTAGATTTCGTTGTCACAGGATAACCCCGACATCAGAAACCAAGTCAGCGCCAGCAGAGGCCCCCAGAAGAACCTCGAGCTCCTCATCCCCGGCCTCAGCACCTACAGGAAGCTCGACGACATCCGTGCCGCCGACGACATGCTGCGGAACCAGGTCGCCGACAAGCTGAACGTCGCCAAGTCCAACCTCGAGGGCATCCGAAAGCAGATGTCGTCGGGGGGAGTATTTACGAACCTGACCAACATCGGCTCGCTCATCTTCCAGCTGCAGCAGATAGCGGGCGAGGTCAGGCACGCTGAGCAGGGATACTCGGGCTGGGTCGCGAGCATAACCATCGACCAGAACAGGCTCAACCAGCTCTACGACAACGACAACGCCTTCGTCAGCTCGGCATTCGCGCTAGTGACGGCGACTTCGCCTCCGAACCTTGTCTATGACCCCGCCAATACAGCCTCGATCATGGCGGCATTGTCGAGGGTGGGCTCAGCGATCTCAGACTTCAAGCAAAAGTGGTCCGTGAGGATGGAAGCGGTCAAGGGCGTTCTTCTGAAGCAGTGAGCAGAGGGAGAAGAATGACAATGATCGGCTTATTCTGGAGGAAATCCGGCGGAAGCGGGAGCGGCAGCGGGAACAACCCGATACCCGCGACAGGCGGAAGCGTCCTAGGCTCGACCACGATAAACTGGGACGACCAGTACAAGCAGGACAACGTGATGTGGAAGGTCCCCCGCAACATCAGGCTCAACGACAACATCGTCGTCAGGGAGGACGAGATAGCGGTCTTCTACAGAGACGGAAAGGTGCTGACCTACTTCGACCAGCCGAACAGGTACTCCCTGACGGACTTCAACGCCCCCATCGTCGGGAACCTGCTGAAGTACTTCACGGGAGTCGTGCAGCAGGCCGAGGTCTTCTACATCCAGAAGAGGTACATGGACGGAAAGTTCGGGAGCACCCAGCCATACCAGTTCACCGACCCGACCTTCGGGATCGTGAACCTCAGGATCTTCGGCGAGTACAGGTGGCGCGTCTCCTCCCCGGAGAACTTCATCAACCAGTTCGTGGGAACCTTCAACGAGGAGACCTCAGAGGGCGTAGAGTCGCGCCTCAAGGAGCAGCTGGTGATCCTGGTCTACAACGCGATCGGCAAGATGAAGGCCCAGGGCCTCAAGGTGACCGACCTTGCGGCGAACCTCACAAACATCGAACAGGTCGTCCTCTCCACGAGCCCGGACAACATCGGGCAATACGGCATCGAGATCAACAAGATATCGGGGCTCACGATTAGCCTCCCGGACGAGGTGCAAAAGGCGATCGACACCAGGTCGCAGATGCAGGTTCTCGGCGTCAACTACCTCCAATACCAAGCCGGACAGGCCATGACCGATGCGGCGAACAACCCGTCAGGCACCGCTGGCGTGGGCGCGGGGTTGGGAGTAGGCCTGGGTGCAGGCGTTGGAGTGGGGTCTGTCTTCGGCCAAGCGATGATGGGCGGGATGAACCAGGGGGCCACAAAGTCTTGCTCCANNGCGCAGTCCACCCCCCAGCAGCCGCAACCCCAGCAACAAAAGGGCCAACAGCAAGCCTCGGCCACCGCGGCCAAGCCCAAGTTCTGCCCGAACTGCGGCACCGGCATCTCGGGCGCTCCAAAGTTCTGCCCCACCTGCGGCAGCTCCCTCTGACAAGGGTGACATTCGCAACATGTATTGCCTGAAGTGCGGAGCACAGCTTCCTGACGACGCAGGCTTCTGCATGAAGTGCGGCGCGAGCCAGACCAAGGGCGCAGCCCCAACCGCCGGAGGCGCTTATTCTCCCCAGCAGAGCAGCGGGCCCGTCCTCGCACCAGCAGGAGCGACAGCGCTAAAGTGCCCGAGCTGCGGCGCTCCCATCTCCCCCAAGTTCGGAGAGATGGTGATAACCTGCGAATACTGCGGGACAGGGATCACTCTCAACAGCGACGGATGGAAGAACATCCAGAAGCACACGATGCTGCCCATGAGGCTAACGAGGGACCAGGTCGAAGCCAAGATCACCGAGATGATGGACAAGGGGATCTTCAAGCATCACGTCCATGAGGAATCGGTGATGGAGGAGCAGACGGCCAGCTACATCCCGTACTGGATCATCCCGGTCTCGGCCCGCACCTCCATAGTCTCAGTCGACGCGCTGGCCGAGGCAGGGCAGGTCGCCACGACGGCTGCGTTGATGGGCGTGCTCCTAGGTGGAATGGGGGGAAGGCGTTCGCTGGACGGGCGAGGACGGCTCGGGTCGCCGCTCTTCCTCGGCATGGGGTCGTGGAGGAGCGCTCTTGGTGTCGGCGGCAAGTTCGCACTCCCGCCAACGAGGTTCTACGGCGGCATGGGCATGGGGATGGGAATGGGAATGGGCGGAAACACAAAGACCTACCAGCTAGACCTGAACTACAACTATCCCGTCGTCGCCATGAAGGATCTCACCCAATACCAGCCTCGCGATTACGCATTCGACCTCTCGCAGAGGCAGCTGTTCGACGTCTCGAAGCTAGACAAGGGCATCAAGGTGCTCAACGGCGACATCAGCGAGGACCTGGCCCAGGCGCAGGCGAAGACACTCGTGGACCAGCTCCAGTCACAAAAAGCCCATGCACAGTACCACATGATCCAGCAGATGCACACCGACATCGATGTCTCCGAGGGGGAACTCCTGCACGTCCCGGTCTGGTTCTCGCGCTACGACCACAAAGGAAAGAAGATCGTCTTCGTCTTGGATGGGAGCTCAGGAGCCGCCATCAACAGCATGGGGCTCTAGATTTCCGCATCTCTGTTCCTTCGAAGAATCAGGACCGACAAGGTCTCGTAGAATAGCTTCTTCCTAATCGTCGAGTCGACCTCCAATCCAAGGTCGCTGCAGTGAGACAGGAACGATTCCGCGTCCCCTTCGTCGGACATGAGGGCGACTATCGTCCCCTCCTTCGTCAAGACCCTCAACGCGTCTCCAAGGAAGGATACGGGCACCTCAATCCCGGTCGGGCCGCCGTCGACCGCCAAGTCTTCGATTGGCCAAGCGGGAAGATAAGGCGGGTTGAAGAAGACTAGGTCGAATAGCCCATCGCGGAAGCACTGCGCCCTGTCTGCGATCACCAGTCCGAGACTTGGGAGGCGCGCTGACCTCGCGTCCTCGAGACTCACGACATCAGTCCCTACGGCCAGTCGAAACCTGCCGGCGACGCTGGCGAGGACGGCACCGCTCCCAAAGCCAATCTCTAGACACGCGTCTCCCGTGAAGGACCGGAGCGCATCCTTCAGAAGGTAGGTGTCCTCTGCTGGCAGGTATTTGCGCCGTTCGAGAGGCTGTCCCAATTGTCAGACGCCGGGGAGGCTACGTGCCGAGCTATTCCTGGAGCTCGCGGTTCGACATTATCTTGTACTCGTCCGGAGTCAGGATCTGCGTGACGTTCTGCGTCTGGTAGAAGTACGCGGGAGCGCCGTCCGGCCCGCTCGCCGGCCTTCCGTCGGGGCCGAGCATCCTGAAGACCTTGACCATTACGGGTTTGACCCCCAATACCGTCCCGTCGTCCAACGAGTAGTAGCAGTATCTCTCTTGCAAGGGCTTGAAGCCCACTAGCTTGCCCTTGGGTGATTGTCCTTCTGGTGTCATGGGTCCGGGGAGGATTGGCAGCGATAAAAAGCATGGGGCGCGTCTCACAGCCGTTTGAGGAGCTTCGCGGCGCCCGAGCTGAACTGGGCAGCCTTCTTCGGCGCCTCTGCAAGCTCCAGGGGGAGGCCGAGCTCGACGGCGGCTGCGCGGAGGACCGCCTTCCGCTCCCCTTCCCTGATCTTATAGTCCAGGGGTAGCCTCGCGGCGAGCGACGCTATCTTTGAGGCGGCGTACGGGAACCTGACCTCGCATGACGCTGAGCACGCGGCCTCGTCCCTGAGGAAGCCCCGGTCCGCGCAGGCCCTTACATCGTCCCGCATCAACTGCTCGGCAGCAGCCGGACCCTCTTGCGAAGCCTTGACGGAGTACTTCCTGTATCCCCCGAAGAGCTCGTCGGCGAGCTGCCCGAGCAATATGGTGCGGGCCTTGTTCTTCTTCGCGAGCCCGCCGGTCGTCGAGTAGATGCACCAGAGCGCCTTGTCCATGAGGGTGGCGTCGCCAGGAGGAAGCTCAGCGTTCCTCGACATCTCCGCTAGCTCCCCTTCTTCGAGAACGGCGGCTTCGAGCCTCAGTCCTAGCAGCCCGGCGGCCTTGCTGGTCTGCTCCTCGTCCCGCGACCCCGGCACGTATGCTGAGCACAGAACGACGTCTGCGTGCCTCGACGCGACGAGCGCAAGCAGGGAGCTGTCAAGCCCGCCCGAGAAAGAGACGGCGACCCGCCCTTGGCCATGGATGCGCTCCTTGACGGACTCCTCTACGAGAGCCGCAAGCGCCTTCGCCGCCTCTTCGAACGACCCGACGTCCTCGGTCTCGACCCTCCCTTCCTTCACCCTCCTTGTCCTTCCCTTCTCGTAGACAGTCCTGGGAGGCAGCAGCGTCGCGCCTGGGACCAGCCTGTAGTCGCTCGCGAACGACCCTGCGTTCGGCCCTCCGCGCACCGCCCACAGCCCTCTCGTCCCAAGCCGGTCCCTCGCCCCGTAGAACCCGTGCGCACCCTTGCCGAGCATGGAGAACTCGCCTTCTGGAAGGGCATCATCTCCGCCTGCGTAGCCGTGCACAAGTGGAAAGCCGCCCCGCCCCAACGAGAACGCCAGCGCCACCTCGCTCTTGCCCGAGAGGCGGGCGCCGTCGAGCTCCCCGAACTCATCCCCGGTGCTGACCAGCAGCCCTTTCGAATACCTCCTCGCCCGTTTCGCTGCTTCCCGGGCCCGGGACGCAGCGTCCTCTCCCCTGAAGAGCGCAAACCCGTTGGTCCGCATCCCGCACGGCCTCAGGCGGCCTCTTCCTTGATTTTCTGCGCCAGGACCGGGCCTATCTTCTCTACGAGGCCGAGCTTCTCGGCGGGGGCGTCCTTTATCGACTTGATAGTGCGGAACCCTGAGTTGTAGAGCGAC
Organism: Nitrososphaerota archaeon; assembly: GCA_003135575.1. GTDB lineage: Archaea > Thermoproteota > Nitrososphaeria > Nitrososphaerales > Gagatemarchaeaceae > Gagatemarchaeum. The sequence continues at coordinate 11,964 of PLCG01000079.1, read as the reverse complement.
CGCGCCCTCACCCGCCCCACGCCCCGGAGCTTCGTTAGCTCGACAAGCTCGCCCTTCACACCCACACCCACCCTCTTCCTGAGGAATCCCGCTTCCTTGATGACATCGTACTTGCCGAAGAGCTTCCCCAGCTCGCTCAGGCAATAAAGCAGCCAGTCGGCGCTGTCGACGGCCCTATGCAGGTCGCCCGGCTCCGCCCCGAGGTTCTCGAGGATCGTATCCTCCTTCTGCTCCTCGATCCACGAGTCGAGAACCATCACTGTCCTCATCTCCTGCAGAACGTCGTCGTACTCCATGAACGACGACCTCCTCCTCTCGTCCCCGAGCAGGAACGAGGACCTGTTCGACTCGAGGAACTCGTAGGCCTTCTGGTAGTGCTTCTCCCTCATGGGGAACTTCGGCTCAAAGTCGGGGCTCTTCGCGATAAGGTGGAGGAGCCGCACCGTGTGGTCGGGGCCTGGCTCGAACCCGCCCATGTTCTTTTTGAAGAGGACGCCCGTCATCGGGTCGATGTAGAGCGTCGAGATCCTCTTCCCGAACCCGGTCGCTTGGAAGGCCCTGCCCTTCTCCACTATGAGCTGCTCCGCAAAGAGGTAGCCGAGCGCGTCGTTGACGTGCCTCGCGACGCTGTCCGTGCCTGTCTGGGCTGCGAGCAGCGTCTTCGAGAAGATCGAGTCAATCTCCTCCCGCGTGATCCCCATCCGGCTGGCGATCACAGCGAGCAGGTGGACCCGCATCCCCCTCTCCCCGCCGAGCCTCGACTCTATCGGCTGNNGGCGGCTCGGGGCTCGACTCGACGTAGTGGCGCATCACCTCTTCCGGGCTGATACTCGGCGGTGGTATCATCACGGTCTCCCCGTAGTCGTCGTATTGGGGCCTTCCCGCCCTCCCCGCCATCTGCCGGTACTCCAGGACCGAGATGGGGGAGTTCATCCCGACCTCGCCATCATACCTGGAAAGGTCCGCTATCACGACGCGCCTCGCGGGCAGGTTCACGCCCGCGGCGAGGGTGGGCGTGCTGGCGAGGAGCTTCACCGCCTTCGACCGATACGCGTCTTCCACTATCTTCCTGTGCTCGTGAGGCAGCCCGGCATGGTGGAACGCGGCCCCCTTTGCCACAAGGTCAGCCAACAACCTGCTCAGGCCCGTCTCCTCCCCAGAGTCCCTGATCTTCCTCGCGGCCTCCGTGCAGGCCGCCCTCTCGCTCTCCCCTAGGTGCCTGGACGTGAGCTCGGAGGCCTTCGTCGCCAGGCTCACCGCCCTTCGCCTCGTGGATGCGAAGATGAGAGACTGCCCGCCCGACGATATNNCTCCGTAGGTCGACCTCACAGTCTGGATCTCTCCCGCAAGGTCGCCGAACCAAACCCGGCCATGGTCGTAGACACCCTCCCGCAGGGGGACGGGCCGCCAGGTCAGCTCCACGAGGTCAGACCTCAGCCATCGCGCGATTTCCTCCGCGTTGCTCACTGTCGCCGAGAGCGAGAGCAGCTGCGCCGCCACCCCGCTGTGGATCACCTTCGTGAGAATCATCTCGAGCGTGGGCCCCCTGTCGCCGCTCCCCGCCAGGTGGACCTCGTCCGAGACGCACAGCCCCACGTCAGGCAGCCACGAGATGCCGTGCCTTAGCAGCGAGTCGAACTTCTCGTTGGTAAGGACCAAGAGGTCGTAGTTCTTCAGCGCCTCCCCCGCCGAGTCGAAGTCGCCGGTCGAGATCACGCACTTCACTCCGAACGGCTCGAGCAGGTTCCGGAACTCCGCGTACTTCTCCGAGGCGAGCGCCCGTAGGGGGCTGAGATACACGACCTTGCGCCGCTCCTGGACTATCTTCTTGTAGGCTGCGAGCGCGGCTATGAGCGTCTTCCCAGATGCCGTAGGGCTGGCAATCAGCAGGTTCCTCCCTTGGAGCAGCCCCGCCTCGACCGCCGCCGCTTGGGGAGGATAGAGGTCGACGAAGCCCTGCGAGTTCAAGTGCGTGGTGAACTCTTCAGGCAGGGGCAGTTCCTTCACTTTCACGGCTAGCGAGCCTCCTCTGGTCGCTCGGCTGCGCGGCGCGCCATGGGTGTCAGCCCGCCTCCTTGCGTTCTAGCCCTGGACTCTTCTGAAGAACCCGGGCTTTGACTCGAAGATGATTCCTTCCTTGGTTATCTTCTTGATCAGGCTGTCGACCTCGTCCTCGTTCGCGAACTTGTTGGTCCTCATCAGCTCCTGCCTGAAGACCTTGGCCTCTATGGGCTTCCTGTCGGGCCCTTCCAGAGCCCTCAGCGTGTCCATCAGGGTCGCGAGCTTCCCCCTCTCCCCGGCCGGCTGGCCGAGCAGGATCCCAAAGTCTCCCTTGGTCTTTGTCTCGGTGTCGGTAAGCACGTCCTCTACCATCTTGTTCATGAGGGCGATGGCGGTGAGCGCGTCGTCCTCCGTGACCAGCTCGCGCAGCATGAGCCTGGCCTTTGCGCTCGCGAGCCGGATCAGGGACTCTAGGGTCCTTGGCGTCGCGCCGATCTGTCCCTCGGTCGCGCTCCTCCTGAGCTGCAGGTAGTACTCCTTGATCCTGTTCTCCGCCTCCATCGTGAGGACCGGAGAGTAGTTCTTCGCGAACGCGATGTACTTCTTGAGAAGGTCGAACTGGATGGGAGGGGACTCCACGTAGGCCCTCTTCCTGTGGACGTCGAGGATGTGGGTCGCGAGCTTCTCGTCCTGCCCGGGGATCGGCGTGTCCCTGAGAACAAAGATAAGGTCGAATCTTGTCAGCAGGGGGATTGGAAGGGTGATATTATCGATTAAGTTCTGGTAGGGGTTGTATTTGCCTAGGATAGGGTTTGTCGCCGCGAGAATGGCCGTTCTGGCGTTTAGCGTCGCATAAATGCCTCCCTTTGCTATTGTGACGGTTTGCTGTTCCATTTGCTCGTGCAATGCGCTCCTGTCCTCCGGCTTCATCTTGTCGAACTCGTCGATGCAGTTGTGGGAGAAGACGCCGTCTGCGAGATAGTTGTGGTCGCTCCGCATCATGACGTCATATACATGTCCCTCGTATTGCTCTCGGGAGGCGCTGACAACTTCGTCCAAGAAATAGTCCTTCTCAGCAATCTCCAACAATCGCGAGGTGGAGATCCCACCGACTCTCGAAGCGACCTTGACCACCTGTGCCGTGGACGGTTGCCTCATCTCATTCATGTAAGTGTAAATCGTCGACCAGACTCCCGCTTTGATGAGACCTGTCCTTCTTGCATCAGCGAATGCCTCTCTGAACGCCGCGCCGACCAGCTTCTTAGGCAGCTTCTCCGAAATCCCGCTGATGTTTCTCTTCCTTCCTGCTGACCGTTTCGCCATTTTCACGGAGTATTCCGAGAGCACCCCTTGCAGCCTCATGCAATCGGCGCGCGAGCTCACCACTACCACTCCAACTCCGCCACGCAAACCTCGGTATGATCCTATGACACCGAACCTGCGCAAAGCGAGCAATAGATTCAGGTTTGCGTCCGGATTACGGGAGGCTGCGTAGACGACGTTCCAAGTTTCATAAAGGGTTCCGTGCTTCAAGGTGTGCTTTGCGCCATGATATCCGTCGGAATCTGTGACTCCAGCTAGGAACCCTTTCAGCACCTCGTCGGGGAATGATAGCAGATTTCCAAGGTTGTTTTGTGTCAGAAATGAGTAGATGTGACCCAACACCCTGCGACTGACGCTCCAATCGATCCTCTGCGAAGATACGAGTTTGCCCCTAATCTTACTCTGCACCTGCCTAACCTTCCTAAACCGAATTGTGCCGAAAAGAAGGTTCCAATATTTCTCGAAGCGTCGAATGTATATCTCGTGCCGCGGGGATTGGGTGACGGTCATGGATGCACGCCTCTGTGTTATCTTGACGTTTCCGTCGCCGAAGAGGAATCCGCAAATGTAAGCCATCTCAGGAGTGACCTTCACAGCCCGAACTGGGGATTTATCGAAGACGTGCTGGCTCCTCCTCCATCTGTCTTCCTGGCCAAGAGCGCGAGTTATTGTTCTGAGCTCATAGAGAGACGGTTGAAGCCTATCGCCGAAGTACCTTGTAAGCCTGGCGACGCAAATGGAGGTGCTGGCGGTTCTGACTGAACCATATTTTTTCTCCAGCGATGCCTTGAGAGAATCTTTTTCCTCTCTAGTCAGGGAAACGACGCAGGATTCTGGTAGGATGTCCCAAAGGAACAACTCATCCTCTCTCTCGATGGGAATCCGCTGCGGCCCTGTCAGCAAGTCTCCGGCGACAAATCGGGCTGCTTCCTTCCACTCAAGAGTGTTACCGTCGAGCAAAAGGTGGTCTGGGGTCACTTTCTGGACAAAGCCAGATCTCAACGCTAGCTTCACAATCTCGCCTTTATGCCACCGCCTTCGAATCAGGGTCGATCGACCTACCCGTGTTTTCAGCGAATCTGAATTGAATGAAACGACGGTTGCATCTAGGTCGGCGAGTTCACTCCGACCATTTGCGGCCTCGACAGATTTGAAGCTCAGGGACTCAGCCAGGGTGCTGACTCTGGTTATCTTTCCATCCAGGAACACTTTGCTGTCTGGATGAAGACACGCAATTCCTTGATCTGCAAGGACCACCACGCCCGCCTCGAGCATGAGCGTGTTCTTCTCTCGTATCACGGCCGCGGAGAGCCCCGCCGCAGTCGAGCCCCTTCCCGACGCGAACATGCCTCTGGGCGCGACCTGCGCGGCGAACTTCAGCATCTCAGACTTGGCGACCCCCGGGTCGCCGACGAGGAAGACGTTGATGTCCCCCCTTAGCTTCGTCCCGTCGGGGAGCACGGTCTGCGGCCCGCCGACAAGCAGGAGGAGTATGGCCTCCTTCACCGCGTCGTGACCCAGGATCCCTGGTGCCATCGACTTGATCAGCTTCTGGTAGGCGTCGGGCGTCGCGGCGATGCTCTTGATTATCGCCTCGTCCTCCTTTGTTATGTGGACCTGGCTGGGCTCTTTCCCCACCACCTCGATGTAGTTTGCGTCTATCTTTGAGCGGAACGACCTGCTCCTCGGCTGCCCGAAGCCAAAGTCCGGCTCCGCGCGGACTATCCCGGTCATTATCGCCCTGTCTCCGGGCCTGGCGGTGTTGACGATGTCGCCCTCGACGTCGATGTCGAAGAACCGGGGGAGCTGTCCTGGCGGTAGCTCCTCTGGCAGCTCTTGGACACGGAGTATCTGGCTGTCGATGAAGGCGCTGTCTTTCTGGTCGAGCTCGAAGTTCCTGGTCTCGTCGCATCCCTCGCACTTCGTCGGCTTCTTGATGCTCGGGCCTTCCTGCAGGACCCTCGTCGTGTGCCCGTCAGGACAGACGAACGCGGCATCTACCAGGAGCGGCCTAAGCTCCGAGGTGCGCACCAGCATCCCTGCGAACGCGATCATCTTGTCCAGGTGGGAGGTGTCGACCTTGCGGAGGGGCACCCGGTCAGTGACTCCCCGTATCCTCACTGTCAGGCTCTTCCTTATCTCTCCGGCGTAGCTCGGATTCTCCGTGCTGAGCACCTCGAAGGTTGCCGACTTGAAGTCCCTAAGGGCCTTGTCCGGGTCGTTGAGGAGGCTCTCTGCCAGGTCCGTGTTGTAGTGGATCATGTCCTCGTAGTCGATGATGACCGCCTTCCTTCCGGAGCCGGCCATCTGGGCCAGCAGGACTTGGTACTTGCGCTCCCCGTCCTTGTCCTCGAACCCCCGGAGGAACTCCTCGAAGAGGTCCGACAGCCCTCTTGTCAACACGGCCATCTTGATCGCCCTATTGTTCTCCTAGGAGGGCCTTCTTCCAGCCCGAAGAGATCGAGCTGCTCATGGAGAAGAACTCCTTCTCCTCGGGTGTTATCCTGTCCGCGATGGTCTTGACGTTCGAGGACGAGCTCATCGAAAGGAGCTTGCTCAACCGCCTCCCGATCAGGTCGTAACTCGTCATCCTCAGCTTCTCATAGTCCTCGCGCCTATATTTCCCTCTCTCCACGCCCGTCCTGACGGCCGCCAGCCGCCTTCGCATCCGGATGTAGAAGTTGGGCTCGAGGGGGGAGAGCTGCAGCGAGGCCAGTATCTTCTCCCGTGTCAGGGCCTTGAATATCTCCACCTCGAACGACTCCTCCTGCATCTCGGCGAGCTCAAGGTCCACCAGCTCCTCCGCCACCCAGCGGGGCAGCTCGACCCTCTCGCCCTCCTTCGCCTTGGCGAGCACGAGGTCGCCGACCTCCATCTCCTCGGTCGAGGTCTTCATCATGACCCTCACGGGTGATAGCAAGAACTCCCTCTCCCTCTGCTCGAATATCTTCGCGACCGTTGCGCCGGGGTCCTCCAAGAGAAAATCAACAACTCCTTTCTGTTTTTATGGGGACTGCCGAACAACTATCCTCGCATAATTAAATCTATGCGCCGTCTTTCAGAGTTCTGTCCATTTCCCGATGCCCTTCCTGAGCGCGTTGCGGTAGGCGAGCCATCCCGCGGCGTTGTCCTCGAAGGCCAGCCCCACGCACTTGAAGACGGTCACCTCTGAATCGGACACCCTGCCCTTCTTGCTCCCGACGACGAGCTCCGACAGCTCGGCCCTTATCGAGTCCGGCGCGAACCTCCCCTCCCCAATCGGGATGAGCAGGTCCCCGGCCTCCTCGAGGACGGCCTCCCTCGAGTCGACGAAGACCGATGCCCTTGCTATCAGCGACGAGTCCAGCTCGCGCGCGTCGGGCCGGTACGCTCCCATGGCAATCACGTGGGCCCCGTCCTGGGCGTCCCGCCCGTCGAAGACCGGGTTCTTGGAGGTCGTGGCCGTGACCACCACGTCGCTCCCCCTCACGCACTTGGAGACTTCGTCCTCCGCGCTGGCCTTCACCTTGAACTTCTTGGAGCACGCCTTCGCCATGGCCTTGCTCATCGCCGGGACGAGCGAGAAGACCTTGACCTTCTCGATCCCGGGAAGCTCGCAGACGACTCCGGCCACCTGCTGGAGGGCCTGGACACCAGCCCCGACCACGCCCAGCGTCTTAGAGTCCTTCCTCGCCAGGTATCTGCATGAGAGCCCTGAGACTGCCCCGGTCCTGATGGCGGTGAGCTTGGTCCCCTCCAGCACGGCCTTTGTAGCGCCGTTCTCGCCGTCGACCAGCAGCACCGTGGCCGTGACTGCCGGCGTCTTGCCCCTGTTCCCGGGGAAGATGCTCACGACCTTTACGCTGCCCTCAGACTTGCCCCTCTTGACCAGCGACGGCATCACGAGCACGTCTCCGGTCGGCGCGGCGAGCCTCGTCCTCAAAGGTGACTCTACCGCCCCCTTTGCTCGGAGGGCGAAGGAGCGCGATATCTCCTCGATGCACCCCTTCATCGGACATGCGGATACGATGTCGTCTGCGTCGAGCGTTAGGACTTTCACGGGCTTCTGGACTCTCCCCTCCCGACCCCCTTTCTTTCTCTTTCGCTCCTGGAGCCTATCCTCAGAGGCGCGTTCGTGCGTCGGTCAGGGGCTTTGAGCCTTGGGTGCCGGCTTTGCCGGTGCGGCGCCCGTTCCGGGCTTCCTGCGCCCTCGAGACCTGAGCATGAAGCCCACGAGCGCAACCGCAACCACGATGACTCCGACCACTCCCAGGATGCTTGGAATGCTGGAGCCGTTGTCTCCCGCGCCGTTAGGGCTCGTCGCTGTGCTAGAGGTACCAGTCGACGTAGGCTGAACCGCGGTGTAGTTGAATGAGGTGTACGATGTCGGCGGGGTACCGACAAAGTCGGCAATCGGCGCCACGACGGTGACCCTGTAGACGCCGCTCTCGTTCCAGACGGGCCATCTCGCCAGGAACGTCGCGCTGAAGCTGCCATTCTGCGCCACTCCGACGTTCTGGGACGCCACCGCGTTATTTTTCGGATTGGCGATCACGATCGAGATGCCTCCGTTGGCAGAAGCGTCGACGCCGCTCACTACGATCGTCGCGTTTCCGACATAGCTGGGCGTGTCGGTCGAGACAGGAAAGGCGTTGGTTGTCGTCGACGTGGTGACCGTCGCGCCGCGGACCACCGCCAGATTGGGCAGGACCATGACCGCGGTGCCCGAGACTAGCAACAGGCACACGATCATGCGGCCCGACATCGCCAGCCTGGTCGAAGCGGTGTGGAAGGAGGACGATGGTCTCATCTTGATCTGCCTTAGGAGATGGATTGCGTTTCTTCCCCGTGCAATATTAAACGTGTCGCGGGGAAGACGCCCCAAGGCGCGCTGACCCAGTCCAAACGGCACAGACCCTCCACACTGGATATATACTCAAGGAGCGCCCGCCGGAAACAATCATGTTCTTCTTGCGCCGCTATTGTAGCGCAATTGCCCTGACCCGAGCATCGGCAGGTGCCTAAGGTCCATGTCGCTCGAGTCTCTGATGTGGGTCGAGAAGTATAGGCCCCACAAGATAGACGAGTTGGTCAACCAAGAGGAGGTGAAGGAGCGCCTGAAGCCGCTTCTCCAGAAGAAGGGCGAACTCCCACACCTCCTTTTTGCGGGACCGCCAGGTTCGGGGAAGACGACGACCGCGCTCGTGCTCGCCAGGGAGATACTCGGCGACCTGGTGGGCGACTATACGCTCTCCCTCAACGCCAGCGACGAGCGGGGGATTGACGCGGTCCGCGATCGGATCAAGACCTTCGCGAGCTACTCGGACAGGAGAGAGGGGGTGCCTTTCAGGCTCGTCATCCTGGACGAGGCAGACGAGATGACCCGCGACGCGCAAACGGCGCTGCGGCGCATCATGGAGGAGACCTCGAGGTATACGCGCTTCGTCCTCATCTGCAACTACTCATCTAACCTCATCGAGCCGATCCAGAGCAGGACCGCGATCTTCCGTTTCAAGAAGATAGGCCACGAGGAGGTGGCCGCGCGCCTGAAGAAGATTGCCAAGGCCGAGGATGTGAAGGTGGCGGACAAGGTCATCCAGGCGATCGCGGCTGCGGTCGACGGTGACCTGCGGCAGGGGATCAACCTCCTCCAGGCCGCATCGGCAGGGGGGACAGAGCTTACGCTGGAGAAGGTGAACGCGGTGACCGGGTCGAGCGTGAAAGAGAGGGCAGCGGAGATCATCCGTGTCGCGCTCGGGGGCGACTTCCCAGGAGCCAGGTTGAAGCTCGTCGAGCTCACAAGGGTCTACGGGATCCCGGAGTCGGACTTTTTGCGCTTCGCCAACGAAGAGATCGCGAAGGGCGACGACGAGAAGACCGGCGAAGCGATCAAAATACTCGCGGAGTACGACTACAGGCTCGCCATGGGGGCGAACCCCGAGGTCCAGCTGACCGCCCTCCTTGCAGAGCTGGCGGCGCTCCGGTCCGGCCGCGATGGGAAGCGCTAGAGATGGACCTCTCGCAGCCGCGCGGGATCCGGGACATCGAGCCGGACGAGTTCGACCTCCACCTGAAGATACGGCGAACCTTCGAGGAGATCGCGCGCGCCTACAACTTCAAGCTGATGGAGCCCGGCCCCCTCGAGAACCTCTCGATACTCAGGGCGAAGAGCGGGTCCCAGGTCGACGATCAGATCTACTCGTTCAAGGACAAGGGCGACCGCGACATCGGGCTGCGCTTCGACCTCACCGTGGGGATGACCCGCAACGTCTCGGCCAACAAGGCCCTGAAGCCTCCCGTCAAGCTCGCTTCCTACGGCGGGGTCTGGAGGTACGACGAGCCGCAGCACGCGAGGTACCGGTGGTTCTACCAGTGGGACGTCGAGGTCTTCGGCGACCAGAGCGTCGAGGCAGACGCCGAGGTGATGGACCTGAGCTACAACTTCTTCAAGAAAGTCGGCCTTCAGAACTTCTCGCTACAGGTGGGCGACCGTCGCGTCGTAGAGGGATACATCCGGCAGGCGATGGGGGTGGCCTCAGAGGAAACGATGATGGAGATGATGAGGGTCCTAGACAAGGTCCAGAAGAAGACCGAGGCCGAGCTCGCCGAGGAGTACGGGCCCAAGGGCGTCGGCCGCGAGGCCCTCGCAGAGCTCCTCAGATTCGGAAGGACGAAGGGATCTCCCGATGAGGTCTGCAAACGGCTCGAGGAGCTGCGCCTCGCCTCCGCAGCGGGCGGAGAGCTGGTCGCCCTGCGCGACTCGCTCAAGTCGAGAGGCATCCAGAACGTGGAATACAACATGAGCATCGTGAGGGGCCTCGACTACTACACCGGCATCGTCTTCGAAGTGGTCGACCGCGACCATCCAGACCTCGGCTCGCTGTGCGGCGGAGGAAGGTACGACGTCCTCCCCAAGCTCTTCGGCAGGCCAGACCTTCCAGCTACGGGGGCCGCTGGCGGAGTCGAGCGCATCGCCCTCTCCATGGGCAGGGCAGCAGGTGGCGCGGACCTCGAGCCCTCGGTTTACGTCGCCTACACGGAGCCCGGGCTCGCCGAGAAGGCGCTCTCGACGGTCTCGTCGCTCAGGGGCGGTGGGATACGGAGCGAGCTCGGCGCGAGGGGGAAGAGCCTGGGCAAGCAGCTTGAGGACGCGAGCTCCAGGGACTTCGCTTGGGTGGTGATAATCGGGAAGAGGGAGTTGGACTCCGGGCAGCTGGTCCTGCGGAACATGCGGAGCAGGGAAGAGGAGAAGGTCCCCATCGACGGCCTCCTCGCTAGGCTCACGAAGGCCTGAGCTCAGCTCAGCGTCTTGAGCGGGGACCTGACGCAGAGCAGCACGGCCTTCCCTTCCTCGACCGTGGTCAAGAACGGTATCTGGAGCTCGACCGCCTTCCTCCTGACCTTGTAGAGGTCCTTGCGCACCCTGTTCAGGTTCGTGTTGAGCGAGAGGATCATCGCGACCTTCCCGCGGTCTATCATGCCGAGCATCTCATCGAGCGAGGCGACCTTCGCCCTGTCGCCCAGGTACGGGGCCAGCGACTCGGTCGTAACGAAGTCTATCCCCGCGCCTTTGAACTCCTCGACGAGGGCCTTCGCCTCCCCCAGGTCGGACTTTTCGTCCGCGAGGATTATCCCCGTCTCTCCCTTCGAGGGTATCTTCAGGCCCGCGGCGATGAGGGCCCTGCTCATAGCCTCAGCGAGCGTCTTCCCGAAGCAAGCGACCTCCCCTGTGGAGCGCATCTCCACGCCCACCGTCGGCTCCGCCCCCTCCATCTGCATGAACGAGAACTGCGGCGCTTTCACGGCGAACTGCTTGGGCTCGGGGACGTCGCTCATCCCCTCGAGCTTCCCGCCCAAGATGACGTTGGCGGCGAGCTTGATCAGGTTCGCGCCGGTCGCCTTCGACACAAAGGGCAGAGACCTCGACGCGCGGAGGTTGCACTCTATCACCTCGACCTCGTCCTTGACGCAGAGGAACTGGGTGTTGAACGGCCCCTTCACGCCCAGCTCCTTTGCGATGGCCCTCGAATAGTCGCGGATCTTCGCCTTCGCGGCCTCGCTGATCGTGACGGTTGGAATCGTCATGATCGCGTCCCCGGAGTGCACGCCTGCCTTTTGCACGTGCTCCATTATCGCCCCGATGACAGTGGTCTCCCCGTCCGAGACCCCGTCGACCTCCACCTCCTTCGCGTCCTCGCGGAACTTGCTTATCGTCACCGGATAGTTGGGGTTGACCTCCGCCGCCTTTGCGAGGAAGCCCTCAAGCTCCCTGCTTCCCCATATCACCCTCATCGCGGATCCGCTCAGGACGTGCGATGGCCGAACTATCACGGGATAGCCGACCTTGTCGCAGAACTCCCTCGCCTGCTTCATCGACCTGAAGCTCCCCCAAGCCGGCTGGGGGATCCCAATCTTGTCGAGCAGGAAGCTGAACCTCTCCCTGTCCTCCGCCCTCTCGATCGAGTCGGCGCTCGTCCCCATCACGTTCACTCCCTTCTGGTCGAGCTCCAGCGCGAGGTCGTTGGGGATCTGCCCTCCTACGCACAGGACGATGCCGATCGGCTTCTCCCTCTCGTAGATGGAGAGGACCCGCTCGACTGTGAGCTCCTCGAAGTAGAGCCTGTCGCTCATGTCGAAGTCCGTGGAGACCGTCTCGGGGTT
>PLCG01000092.1:22585-22973 GCA_003135575.1 Nitrososphaerota archaeon | reverse complement strand
ACCCGGCTCCAGGCTCTGTCAGACCGTAGGAGCCGATGATCTCGCCTTTCACGAGGCGAGGAAGGAACTTCTCTTTCTGCTCCTTCGACCCGAACTGAGAGATAGGGTAGGCGACCAGGCCGTTCTGCACTCCGATGATGAGGCCAGCAGAGAGGCTCACCTTGGCTATCTCCTCCGCCACGACGACCGCAGAGACGAGGTCGAGTCCGAGCCCCCCGTACTCCTTTGGCGTCCCGATGCCGAGGAGCCCGTATTCCCCCATCTTCTTCGCGAGGCCGAACGGATATTCGTCGCTCTTGTCTATCTTCTCGGCGAGGGGCGCAACCTCGCGGTTGGCGAATTCTCTTGCCCACGTCCGGAGGTCCTCGTGCTCCGGTGAGAAGTGGAT
>PLCG01000092.1:0-22579 GCA_003135575.1 Nitrososphaerota archaeon | reverse complement strand
CCCGCCGGCCTCGAAGAGCTGCCCCGCGTCAGCGTTGGGGACCTGCTGCGCGAGGTTGATCGCGTACTTTGCGAGCTTCAATGAGACGGGGGCGCGCTTGGCCAGCTTCTTCGCGAAACCTTCCACCTCGGTCTGGAAACTGTCGTTTGCGTAGACCCTGTCGAGGAGCCCGGCCTTGAGGGCCTCTTGGGCGGGCAGTCGCTCCCCAAAGTAGATCAGCTCCTTCGCCTTGCTCAAACCCACGAGGCGCAATAGACGTTGCGTTCCTCCGGCCCCCGGGATTATGCCCAGGCTCGTCTCGGTGAGGCCTATCTGGCTCGACTCCGACGCTAGCCTAAAGTCGCACGCCAGCGCCAGCTCGCAGCCTCCGCCGAAGGCGTAGCCGTTGATGGCAGCGATGACGGGCTTCGGCATCTTCTCGAAGAGGCTGAAGACCTCGAACATCCTCCGCGACGCTTCGAAGGCCTTGAGGGGGCTGTTGAACTCGAAGGTCGTCAGGTCGGCCCCGGCGCTGAAGGCCTTCCCTCCCTCCCCAGAGATTATGACCACCCTCACCGCGCCGTCTCTCGCGAGGTCGTTTGCGACCGTCTCCAGTTCGTCCATCATCTTCGGTGTGATGGTGTTGTGCCTGTGGACCCGGCTCAGCGTTATCCACGCGAGCGGCGGCGCCTTCTTGAGGACGATCTCTTCCAACTTGGTCTCTTTGGAGCTATAGTCATAAAAACCTCTGCCCGAGCGCGAGCCGCGGTCTCCCCTTTCGTCCATCTGGACGAGGAGCGGGTCGGGGGCGTAGGAGTCGCCGTGGGCCGCCTGCTTCTTCCGAAGTGTCTCGACCACTTTGTCGATTCCCCACGCGTCGGCCATCTGCAGGATGCCCTCTGGGAAGCCAAGGCCCAGCTTCACCGATGAGTCGAGGTCTTCCTTGGAGCAGACCTGGTTCCGGAGTAGCCATGCCGCCGAGTTTATCCCTACGGAGAAGATTAGGAGCGGGTCGAGCGAGTCCCCTTCGGTCCTCGAGTAGGAGGCACCGCCGCCGGAAGAGTAGTTGTAGAAGCCTTCGCCTGTCTTGCGTCCGTTCTTGCCGGCCTTTGTCTTCTCACCGAGAACCGTGGCGACAGGAAGAGCGGCTGGGTCGCGGCTCCTCATCGTCTGCGATGCCGCGTAGATCACGTCTATCCCCGTGAAATCGGCGAGCTCGAAGAGCCCCATGGGGAGGCCCACCTTGTGCACGCAGCACGAGTCGACCTGGGTGATCGTCGCTTCTCCCCTCGCAACGACCCAAGCTGCCTCGTTGATCAAAGGGCCGATGACTCTGTTGACTATGAACCCCGGCACGTCCTTCTCGCATACCACAACGCGCTTGCCGAGCTCCTCGCAGAACGCGGCGGCCCTCCGGACAGACTCGTCGCTGGTCTTGGCACCCCTGATCACCTCAACGAGCGGCATCATCACCGGCGGGTTGAAGAAATGGATGCCGACGACCATGTCAGGCCTGCTCGTCGCCGCTGCGATCTCGGAGATCGGGATGCTGCTGGTGTTGGTCGCGAGCAGCGAGCCCTTGCCGAGGGAGTCGAGACGCGCAAAGAGGTCTCTCTTGATGTCGAGGTTCTCGGGCGCAGCCTCTATGACCAGGTCGCAGCTCGCTGCCTTGCTGAGGTCCGTCGTGCAGACTATTCCGGCGGCCGCCTGCTTCGCCTTTTCGCTGGTGATCGCGCCCTTCTCCGCGAGCTTCGAGAGGCTCCACTTGATCTTCTCCATCCCGGAATCCAGGAAGCGGGCCTCCACGTCGTAGAGGACGGTGGGATGCCCCGCGAGGGCGGCGACCTCGGCGATGCCGTGCCCCATCGTCCCAGCCCCGATGACCGCCACCGATACGACTCGTGTTGGGGCGGGCCTGGCTTCGCTGCTCAAGATGCGTTCGTGCAGGAGCTAGGCCCGCCTAGTAAAAGAGTTCCACAATGAGGAGTTGGAGAAGCGGCGGTGACAGGCTCAGCCGGGTGGAGGAGAGATCATTATGATGTTGTCTCCCCTTACTATCAGCGTCCCCATTGGCGTTGACTTGCCGTCGGTGACGATCTCCTCAGCAGCCTCGAGCGAGAGGTTCATGTGCTGGTCAAACCCTTGCAGGGAACCCCGAATCACCTTCCCTCCCTTGAGCTTGATCAGGACCACTTTGCCGAGGCTCGTCTCGAGCGCTTTGATCGCCATGTCCGCGGACATTGTGAATGTCCGCACGGCTCGAGACTGGCTTTATTAAATTGATGCATTCGGCGTTCACCTGAGAATTGAAAAGGCAGGTCGTGTCGAAGCATGATTCAAGGGACCTCATAGCCGNNGGGATACACATTGAGGTCCCCCGCTCCGCTCAGGTCGAGATACTGGAGCCCGACGACGGGTCGAAATTCGTCATCGTCGACGGGAGGTTCACGTTCGTCAACGCCGGCGAGGGCGGGAGCTACATCCCGTTCGTCGGGTCCTCGGAGGCAGTCGGCCTCCTCCCATCGCTGACCATCGACGAAGGTGCCGTGAAGTACATCATCAAGGGGGCGGACGTCATGCGGCCGGGGATCTCGAAGTACGACGAGTGGGGCGAGGCCGGGAACCTCGTCGTCGTGCGTGAGGACAAGAAAGGCAGGGCGGCGGCGGTCGGCAAGACGGCGGTCTCGAGCCCCGAGATGGCTGAGCTGAAAAAGGGCAACTGCGTCAAGAATCTGCACCACGCGGGCGACAAATACTGGAACGCGTACAAGACAATTTGACCTCTCGCTATATATATCGCATTTATCTTTAAAAGTGGGGATAACGTATTCACAGGTGTCAAGATTAGTTTGGAATCAAGTTTAACGGCCGAAGAGCCAGGAGAGGGAGTTTCGCGAGAAGGCGGGATGCTGCTGAAGGCCCTGCAGCTCCGAAGCGCAGAGGACCTTCAGGGGATCCAGGACGACGTGGCAAAGAAGACCATCGTGATCCTCAGGGTCACCCCGCTCGCTCAGAAGAGCGTCGAGGACCTGAAGACGGTCGTCGAGCAGCTCTACGAGTTCGCGACCTCGATAGGCGGGGACATCGCGAGGCTAGGCGAGGAAAGGATAGTGATAACGCCCCCAGGTGTAAGGATCTGGAGAGGCTCTCTTTCCGGCTAGAATACGCGTATAGCTTCCTGAACGGCCGGCCTCAACGCCGGTATCCTGTAGATGCGCTGGATGACGTACGCGAGGTTCTCAATCTTCCTCTTGTCCCCGTGCTGCACTATGACCTGCTGTAGCTTCGGGCGCATCTTCCCGATGAACCTGATTATCTGGTTGTAGTCGCTGTGGCCGCTGAAGCCGTCTACCTTCTCCGTGCTCGCTTTCACGTCGACAATCTTGATCTTCCCGTTGTCGCCCAGCAGGCTGGCCTGACGAGTGCCGTCGAGTACGCGCCTGCCAAGCGTCCCTTGGACCTGGTAGGAGACGAAGAGTATCTTGTTCCTCTCGGAGGGCGCGATGTGCTCGAAGTACTGGAGCACGGGGCCGCCCTCGAGCATGCCTGACGTAGCCATGATCACCGCGGGGCCCTGCTTCAGCGCCTCGTCCCTCTTGGAGGGGTGCTCGATCGATGTGAAGTACTCGCTGACGAACGGGTTGATGCCCTGCTCGAGTATCTTGCTCCGCAGCTCCCGTGAGAGGTAGTCGGCGTAAGAGACGTGGATCGCGGTCGCCTCGGAGATCATCCCTTCGAGGAAGACGGGCGCCTCGGTCAGGACCTTGTTTCGCATGTAGTGGTCGAGGACCAGGATAATCTCCTGGGCTCTACCCACGGCGGGAATCGGGATGAGCACCTTCCCTCCGTTTGCAAGGGTGTTGTTGATCGCGTTGACGAAGTTCATCTCCACCTCCTCGCGAGGAGGNNGTCCTCCTTGTTGCCGTAGGTGGCCTCGGTGATGAGCGTCTCCACCCGCGGGTAGTTCCAGCTAGCGGAGTCGAAGAGCTGCGTCCTGCCGTACTTGTAGTCGCCCGTGTAGACGATGTTGTGGACCCCCTCCCCGATGTGGAGGTGGACCGTCGCGGAGCCGAGTATGTGCCCTGCGTTGTTGAGGACGAGCTTGATGTCGGGCGAGACGTCGGTGACAGTCCCGTACTGGAGGGTGATGGTGTGCTGTATCAGGTCGCGGATGTCCTTCTGGTCGTAGAGCATCCTCCCGCCCTCCATCTGCGCGATCTTGATGAAGTCGTTCTGGAGGAGAGTCATAAGCGGGAGCGTCGGCTCGGTGCAGTAGACGGGCCCGTCGTAACCGAACTTGTAGAGCGCCGGGAGGAACCCCATGTGGTCGAGGTGGCCGTGGCTCAAGATGACCGCGTCGAGCTCGTTCAGGTTGACGTCCGCCCAGTCGAGGCGCGGATATGCGTCCCAGCTGTTCTTGGCGCCAGGGGAGATCCCGCAGTCCATCAGGACCTTGCTCTCTGACGTCTCGACGAGCCAGCACGAGCGGCCTACCTCCTGCCCCGCTCCGAGGCACTTTATCGTGACCTGTTCCGCGGTGGCGTACCTCGGCCTGAAGATCGTCTCGCCGAGCTCGCGGTAGAACTTCTCCCGCTCGTCGCTCCCCGTCCTCATGGCGTAATACATGGTCTGGATTGCAGAGGATGCGATGTGTGGGGCCTTCCTGACTTTGATCTTCCATCCCGTCACCCCCATGAGCTCGCCCAAGTCGTAGCCGACCTCGGGGGAAAGAACCCGCGGGTTGTTCGCCTCGATGATGACCTCGCCGGTGGCGTCGTCGAAGAAGTAGTTCGAGACGCCCGCCTCGACGGGAATCCCTTTCTCGAGGAGGGTCTTTGCGTCCTGCTCGGGTTTGCGTATCGACTTTTCTGTCCGGGTGACCACCCGCTTCTTGACTGTGTTGACTATCTCGGATATGATGTAGTTGTTCTGGTGGAGGTACTTTGGGTTCTTCGTATAGAGCGCGATTCTAGGACCCTCGTACTCTATCCTTGTGATCTGAGCCTCCGCTGGGATACTGTTTAGAATCGTCCCCATGAGGCTTACGTGATTTGCTTTCTGCGCCAAAACCTAACTTCGTCCCGCGAACTGGGCGAGGAGCTTCTCCTTCTCCTGCTCTGAAACCTCCCTGAATCCCGCCTTGTCTATTATGGCGATGTCAAAATGGTCGCCAGTGAAGACGTTGCGCCTCGTGGCAGCGATTATCGCGTTGCCAGCGAGAGTCACCCCCTTCGTGACGCTCATCCCTTCTTCATAGCCCTCTTCGAGCACGCCGTATGCCACCGGAGAACCGCTGCCTGTCGCTGTCACTTTCTCTGGGAGCGCCGACCCGAAGAGGTCGACGTTATAGATCGAGCCGCCGGTCCTGTCGTACCCTCCTACGAGCACGATCGCTATGTACGGGTAGTAGCGCGAGGAGAATAGGATGTTGGAGAGTATGCGCGCCGCTGACTTTACTGGGAGTGGGATTCCCTTCTCGATCCTGTAGTTGTTAGCGTAATACTTCAGGCTGTCCACGACGTTCTGCGCGTCCGCGACTCCTCCGGATATGGTCACTGCCAGATGCTTGTCGACCTGGAGGAGCTTCTTGCCCCTCTTGTGCGCTATGAAGCCCCCCGCGGTCACTCTCGTGTCGGTCGCGAGGACTACACCGTCAGAGCAGACTATCCCCGCGGTGGTGGTGCCGTGATACTTCGCCTGCTCCGGTATCTTCTGGCTCGTCGTGTTCAAACTCTATTTTCTCTCTTTCTNNGTGTCGATGATTTACTTGATATGCGTACGGAACGTCGTCCGGTGACGACGAAAAACAGTTGGTCGGCGACGCTTAATTAACCTTTGCATGAAAAGTTCGGAACGGCCGGTGGTCAAGACGCGCACAATCTTCGCACATCTGGGAAGCTTTTATCCCACGAACTGGCAGCGCCAAAGTCGATGCCTCTGGGCTCCCACACGATGGAGTTCCCTCGGCGGATCCGCATAGGCGAAGGGATCCTTGGGGAGCTGGGTGACTTCGTCGAGTTTCCTCCTGGAAGAAGATCGGCGGTCATAGCATCAGGGGCGAACGTCCAGGAGAAGGTGAAGGGGGTCGTCACGAGCTCGATAGGGTCTCCGGTCGAGTGGGTCGAGGTGGACGCCTCAGACATGGCAAACGTAGAGCGCGTGATGAAGGCGTCGTCGAAGGCTTACTGCATCATAGGGATCGGCGGAGGGAAGAGCGTGGATGTTGGGAAGCTCGCCGCCTACAGGCTCAATGTGCCGTTCTTCTCCGTCCCTACTAGCGCTTCCCACGACGGGATTTCCAGCCCCTTCGCCTCGATCTCGGGCATGGGCACACACTACTCGGAGCGGGCGAAGCCCCCCGTGGGGATCCTCGCCGACATCGAGGTGATAGCTGCGGCGCCTAAGAGGCTCGAGGCGGCGGGCTGCGGCGACCTGGTCTCGAAGCTCACTGCGGTGAAGGACTGGGAGCTCGCCAGCGAGGAGGCGGGCGAGTACTATGGAGGGTATGCGGCTAACCTGGCCCTGATGAGCGCCCAGGTCTTCCTCGACGGCTCCAAGAGCATCGGGGAGTACGACATCGGCTCGGCACGCGCCCTCGTTGAGGGCCTCATTAGCGCGGGCGTGGCGGCGGGGATCGCGGGGAGCAGCCGCCCCTGCAGCGGGTCTGAGCACCTCTTCAGCCATGCCCTGGATTCAATCTGCCCGGGGAAGGGACTCCACGGCGAGCAGTGCGGGATCGGGACGATAATGATGGCCTCGCTTCACGGTCTGGACTGGGAGAGAGTCAGGACGTCGTTGAAGGATGTTCACGCACCTACGACGGGAGCGGAGCTAGGGATAGCGGACGGCGAGATAACCAGGGCTCTTTTGGAGGCTCCCTCGATACGGCCCGACCGCTACACCATACTCTCGAAGGTCAAGCTGGACGAGCGGGCCGCGCGCGAGCTTGCGAAAGACACTGGTGTGATTTAGCATCGGCGGACGGCTAGGCCGTCTGCTTTGCTTCCCGCTTTTCCTTCTTCGCGGGAGCCTCGGCCTTCGCAGCCTCGGCGGGCGCGGCTGGAGCTTCTGCTTCCGTTGCCTTGGCCTTCTCCTTCGCTGCCGTTTCCTTGCGCGGGTAGACCTCGGTGAACGTGATCTTCTTTGCCTCGGGGACGAAGTGCAATATGTCGTTCGCGATGCCCCTCTTGATTATCTGGAGCCCCTCGACCAGGAACGCCTCCTCTGGGATGGTCACGGATACCTCCCCACCTTTCTGTGTGAACTCGATCTTCTCGCCCTCTCCTGGGAACCTCCTCTTCATGAGTGAGCGGATGGTGTCTTCGCCGGGCTCGACCTTTCTCAGGGCCTCGATCTCGTAGATCAGGGTCTTCCCCGCGAGCCTGTGGTTGAAGTCCACTTGGGCTCTTCCGGAACCGATGAACCGGATCACCGCGACTCGGTCGTCCATCTCGACGACGTCCCCGACGCGCAGCTCGTCGGCCTTGTCCCCGAACTTGCGGAGCGGCACCATGCGAAGGAGTGTCGGATCCCTGTTGCCCCACGCCCTGTCGGGCGGGAGCTCGGCGGTCTTCTTCTCGCCCACGTCCATCTTCGCAATCTCCTCGTCCAGCCCTTTCAGGACCCAGTCCTCACCCACCGAGACTAGACGGGGCTCGTACCTCCGGTCGGCGTCATGGATGTCGAGCTTCTTCGCCTGCTCTTCGATTGTCGTCTCTATTGCCTCGCCTGTGTCTTTCACCTTGGCGGTGTAATTCACATACACGAGGGTGCCTTTTGTGAACGGCATTTAGTATGAAACGCCTTCGTCGTCCCGGGTCTGTTTAAATGCTTAGTGCTTACGGTCCGCGCACGGCCACATCTGCGACCCTCTTCGAGTCGACCGGGTGGCCGAGCTTTGACAGAGTCTTGGCCATCGCGTCGACGGTCCGCTGGATGTGGGCGCTCGTGACGTCTCCCATCGAGCCGACCCTGAGGATCCTTCCCTTGAGCGGGCCGAAGCCTCCCGTTATCACGACGTTCTGCTCGTCGCTCATAATCTCCCTGAACCGTTCGTCGTTCACGCCCGCCGGGTTCTTCACCGCGATGACGGTGTTCGACCTGCAGCCCTTTTCAGCGAAGCCCTCGAGCCCCATCGATTCGATTGCGGAGTAGAGCTGCCCCGCGCACTTTACGTGCCTGGCGACCCTCTTCTCGAGAGTCTCCTCCTTCAGGGCTGTAAGCGCCTCCTCGAGGGCGTAATAGAGGGAGACCGCGGGCGTGAAAGGCGTGTAACCGTGCTCGAGGAAGTCGAGGTGCTTCCCGAGGTCGAAGTACCTGACCGTGGGCGGGGTCCTCTTCAGAAAGTCCGCGACTTTGTCGTTAAGGGATATGATCACCATTCCGGGCGGCGCGGCGATGCACTTTTGGCTGGCGGTGACGCACATGTCCACGCCCCACGCGTCGACCGGGACGGAGTATCCGCCGATGCTTGAGACGCCGTCGACCACCATGAAGGCGTCCTTCTCGTGCGCCGCCTTCGCCAGCTCCTGGATGTATGGGATTGCGCAGCCCGTGCTCGTCTCGTTGTGCACCGTGTATACGGCCTTCAGGTTGTCGGTCCTCCGGATCGCCTCCTTGACATCCTCGAGGCGGGGGACGTTTCCCGGCTCCGCGAACACCTTGACGACGTTTCCGCCCGCGAGCTCAATCGCCTCCGCGAGTCGCTGGCCGAATTCACCGTAGACGGGGACCACGACGTTGTCCCCGGGGCGCACCAGGCCAAAGGCGATCGCCTCCACGCCTCCGGTGCCGGACGCGGTAATTGTGATGATATGACCCTTCGTCTGGAAGAGGTATCTGCTCTTCTCAGTGATGCTCTCGACGAGCGCCGTAAACTCGGGCGACCTGTGGTTGATCATCGGCTTTAGCATCGCGTTCATGACCCTGTCCGACACGTTGGTCGGCCCAGGGATCATCAGCAGCTTCTTCGCCGGATTGATCGTGGACATCGGCTCCCCCTCACTCCTCTCCTTCAAGGTCTTTGTGAATCATGCTTCTAACTCTCTCGACTCCCCCGATGCTCTTGACCATTGTTGCGACCGGCCCCGGGACGAGCTTCTCCCAGTCCTTCATCTCGAGGATCCTGTTGCGGACATTAGTCGCTGAGTAGCTCGACCTTTCGAGATACGGCACGGCGTCGACCTTCATGCCCTGCTCCTTCAGCAGCCTGGTCGTCAGGCCGTCGTTCGTGAAGACCCTGTCGAAGGGAGGGATGGTTATCCTGAGGAACGCAGGCCAGAGTGAGTGCGACTCTGTGTCGGCGATCGGGACCGCCATCCACTTCTCGGGCTTTACGCCTCCGGAGTCAAGGGCCGCCTTGATCATCGCAATCCTCTCGCCCGCGGTGAACGGGTTGTCTCGCTCGTGGCTCTTCTGGGAGCTCCCGATGACGATGTAGAGATAGTCTACCTTTTCCAGGGCATACCGGACAGCCTCCAGATGCCCGTTGTGGAAAGGCTGGAATCTTCCCACAAGTACGCCGACGCTCAACTGCTTCTATGCTTGCGGATTTCGGTGAGTATTTAAGCGGTTTTTAGATTAGGGGCTTGGGACATAATTCGGAGTCGTCAATGCTCTGATGAACTATTCGTATGCCCTGTTGCAGACCTAAGTCAGACGCGTCATCAACTCGATAGGGCTCGACAACTCCATTCCCTTCGTCCATGAGATGAGGAAGAGCAGGGGGCTGGTCTATGATCTGATGGAGCTGTGGCGGACCAACTCGGACTATGCGGTAATCCAGACGCTGGAGCGGCTCAACTCCAAGGACAAGAATCATTTCATCACAGACACCTATGAGGCAATGCTGTCGCAGAAGACCGTTGGTTTTCTTTTCGAGCACTTCAAGTATCTTGTGTCGTTGGAAGAAATTATTCTGAACGCGCGAAAACTGGCGCACTTCATGTTGAAACGGAGCAGCCAACTGGAATTCGCTCTGAAACGAGTTGTGGTCAAGGAGATATTCGAGACGCAGGCTGTGAAAGATAAGATTCTCACGAAGTCGCATCGGGAGCTGAAGATGAACAAGTCTACCTTGTGGTATCAAAGAAAGCGTCTGAATGAAACTGGGTCAGTCAGACTGTATAACAACACTCGACGTTGTCTTGCATAACGCGTACCAACCCATTAAATAAGAAATGACGAGCCAGAAACGACGAAATTGAACCGCAATAACACGGATGTTGCGTTTGTGGCGGTTTTGGCTCTCGAAACCAGCTTCATCCTCTTTGTTGCTCACAATAACGATTTCATCAACATCGTTGAAGCTCTTGCAATGCTCGTATCAGGAATCGGATTTCCTCTCTACGTCGGAATAATTAGGGGCGCGGCATTAGATGAGTTGGACCTGGAGCGGATTCTAGGATGGATGATTCTGATTGCTGGGAATTCTGTCAATTTGGCGCTGGTCCTCATTTTGGTTCAGTTCCCTTTTGCCGTATTCATCGGAGCGTTCGTCCTAATCGTAGGGGTGGGCATTGCGTGGTGGTTCGGGGGGAAGCTATGCGGTGTCTACAGAATTGATAGAGATCATGAAAGGCGCGTCATACTCGCAGGAGGATGCATGGCGTCTGTGCTATTCTCCATAACCTGTTTTGGAACTGCGACGCTTCTTGCTCTCATCAACACTGCAGCCAACAGCATCGGGCTGGTTGCAGCCTATTGGGTCATTGCCTGGGTTGTCTTGGTTTATGTTTACTACGTAGCGGGGGCACAGAGAACTTGGAGCGCCATGCTTAATCGGCAAGACACTCTAAGAGAACTTGAGAGGCGCGGACGATTTGCCGACTTCGTGCGAAGAGCGCAAGGGCAGAAAAACCCATTATTCGACGCGATTGAGTTCGCATACGCTGCGGTTAATACCTTGCGGCGGGAAAGAAGCGTCTACTTTCTCGCAATCCTATCCTTCATAGTAGTGGGATACGCGAGCCATTCTCTTGAGCCACCAATTGATTGGTCTCTCATTTACTGGCTAGGCGTGGCCGCAGACGCTATGCTTTTGGTTTCAATGATAGTCTATCTGCGGATTCCAAAGGAACGGCTTCTCGAAAGTGCATCACGCTAAAGGTGACAAAAGGGGTCGCTCTTCGGCGCTTACCCAACCCAAGTCAACAAACAAGACGAGGATTGAAAACGCCAAGTGGAATCTCTCTCATCCGAACCCATCCTTCGCAAAGGGAGGGGCCTTCAGAAGGTCAGGGAACCTAATTCCGCTCCTCGTTTGACCGAAATTCTCAGCCTTTGCTTGTAGTAGGGGATGTCTGTTGGATCGGCTTTAAGGTCGTAATCATGGCTCAGCTCATCCCACAATTCTTCTTCCTTTGCAAACTGTCCTTTTTTAACCGACGATTTCATCTTTCCGCTGACCTTTTGAAGCCACTCCAACTCTGTCTTTGGTCTTGTAAACGGGAATCTTGAGACGAAGAATGGGAAAATCGACTTGGTTGGCATTATCTCAGGGAATAGACAGTTGTGATAGTAAACAAGACGCCTCCCCTGAGTCCCTTCCCATGCCTTGCGGATGGCTCGCAGGATGTCAGGCGTCGTTGAAAGCCCGTAAAAGATCAAAGTCGCATTCTTCAACGATTCGCCCTTTAGCTTACCATTGCGCAAAAGGTATTCGAAGTCACCGCCGACCAAATGCCAACTCTCCGGCTTGATGTCTTGTCGCTGCTTCAGCCAATTGTCGCGTCGCTGAGGGGCTTTCTGCAGCCTATCCTCGTCTTTCTCGAACCCGACTGACTTTGATACGCCGAACTCAGTCAATGCAATCAGAGTTGTCTGGCCCCAACCGGAACCCATGTCAAAGAAGATGTCCTCGTGGTTTGCCTTCCCAAGCTTCAGCATTGTCCTAAGCTCATAGTTTGGGAAGCAAATTGGAGGTCCCTTCGGACCAAAGTCCACTTCAACGTCATCGATCAGAGAACCCTTTCTCAAGTACCAATCCCCTTCCAATGAATCATCGTAGTCGACTGATTTCTGCTGCAAGCTCGTTCATGCAACTATTGTATTCCTTCTTGACACATGGCCTAACACAACCCACGTCAATTGCGGGAGTAACGTAAGGTGCCGAGAGCCCGACGCCCAGAGTCGCACATTTAATGGCGCATTTTCCAACTGCGACTCCGGCGCATCGGATTTTTCTCATTCGCTTGATGGCTCTTGAACTTGCAGGCCAACCTTCTCAGCGAGATTCTTCACACCGGCCTTGGTGCAAAAGACTTTCTTGCTGTCATCCATGTATCCTCCAACGCCGTGCAATGCCATGATGTCGAGATGAGACTGTGCGGTTCTTTGGTCCATTTTCGCGGATTTCGCCAATCCGCGTACAGTATAACATCCAGGACCGACCGAATCCGATATCAGTTTCATGAGCTCCTCGTGTTTCTCCACATATCCTCTCTTTGTAAGTGGCATTAGGTTAGAATCTCCACAGAGTGGAAGTAAATACTTCGCATATAGGCATTGCTGCACACTTCGTGTAGAATAGCGATGCTCCAGATTGGAATTACTCGAAAATCGACTCTGGTTAGAATCCTAGTTTGTTCGTAGCATATTGCTCGACCTGAGTCTTGAACGGCCGATCTGACACTGAAGCAATGTAATTCGGGTAGCCCAATAGTTCGAGAAATCTCGACGAAAAATCAACGAGCTTGGATGTTGCTGATTTAATGAAATAGAAAGGATGCAGATAGGCCATGCCAGGTATCTCATGGACTCCCGACGTCGTTAGTGAGGTATATGGCATTAGATTAGCGCCAAGAATTGTCTTGATCCTATTCGCCAAAGGCAATCCCGTTGGAATGAAAATCGAAGTCCAGGTCTCACCCTCTTGTCCTCTATATGCGTAGGCTACTTTTTGAAAACCTTCTCGATGGACAGACAACTGTCTCAGTTCATTAATCAGGTTGATGTACTCAACGTATTGGTTGATGTGATTCCTCAGCGGTTCGTTAACGTCCCTTAGAGCCCTCAGAAAATCACCACCGGTGTCATTTGATAGGGAGATTTTCCAGGGAATATCGTCTCGCTCGAAGCTTAGGGTTAGCTTCTGTCTCGTCTCCAGGGCTAACGCGTCAAAAACACCAGAGATGAGGCCGTTTGCATAATTGAAGTGATACATCGAGTTCTCTTCAGTGTTGTTGTTGACACCCAGGTAATGCTGTGTCCCTAGTTCGTCAACGGCCATCAAGAGGTATACGAACCGCGACGAAAATCCATCCAAGTAGTTGCTTGATATCAAAGATGAAGCCGCACTGGTGCGAATGGGCACATGAAAGAACGGTATTTTCGTTCTAAAGGACAGCCAGTAGACAAGCCACTTGCTGGTAATGAAATTGCTCGCAAGCAGGTAGATGTCGTTGTACTTGGCGAACAAGTCCATTATTTCACAGGCTTCGCCACTCGTCACAATGTTAAGTCGAGTACCTGGAAAGTGTGACTCGAACCAAAGCCGCTTTCGGAGTAGGTCGCGGTCCTCCGTGACGAAAAGATTCGTTCCTTCAGAATTACGGTTGAAAACCGCTTGAACAAATACTTGGAGCATTCTATCAAGCTGATTAGGTGACAAGCTCTGGACATTGAAGACATAACATCCGGTAGCGTTAATGTCACTGTCCAAGTACGGGAATAGCGCATTCCTTGATTGTCTACCAGTCTGTGCATCTATTGTTCTGACCGCTGGAGGTGCAAGATTGCTAATCTTGTACTCGGGGACATTCAGTAGCGAGTTCTCATCAGACTGGAATGGCGACCGGATGAACTCGAAAACTCGCGAATTGGAATACTTCAGCAGAGTGATTGCGGACTGGTTGCCAGTCTTCAGAGCAAGGTCGATTGACCGCGAATCAATGAAGACTTGCATGCTAGTCGCGCGAGTGAGATAGAGCCTGCTGGACAAGGTGAACAGTCCTCATTCACGAATGCTCTGATTCCTCTGTCCAACCATTGAATGGGACAATTCCTTTACTGGAAAGTACGCGTTATCATTTCCCATCCTGAAGCCAAATGTCTGCGAGTCAATGAGATAGATCGGGTCCCCGTCCCCTCCAATCGCTTTGGTTCTCTTTACCCCACCTACGCGAAGCTTTGTGAAGAAACCCGTGCCATCGGACAAGTCGTAATAGTTCCAGGGTTCATTTTCTATCATAGCTTTGACAGCGACTGAGTCTTGGGCCCGCAATTCCTCTAGGGAAGGAATCGGAACGCTTGGCTTGCCACGAAGGGAAGCCGGACAAATACATGTCAGAACAAAACCCGATGAAGCATGATACCTCACAGTACTGCCAGGCTCATTGTCAGGCACTACGTAGAATTTTGTAACCACGAATTTCGCAAGCAGAATTGAACCATCCTCGAGGCGATACCGAGAATACAACTCCGAACCGACTCTAAAGTCAATCGGAATCAACGAAGGCAAATCCGGCGGTGCGCTAGTAGACAATGGCCTAGCCTAGCTCACGGCAGTCGTAATTAGTCGTTTAGATGCCTGCGTTTTCAGGCATGAACTCATCCGGAGTTTGCTGCATCAGCAAGTGTGATGCATTACCTTCGAACAGAAATTCCCGGCCAAGAGGGTTTTGATTCTTTTCGTGATGAAATATCTTTGCCCTACGCCCCGAAGTCAAGAGAACCGGCTGTGGAACCTCTCCGTCCACATGGAAGTCGTCCCAAACTACAATTGCTGACTTGACATGAGTGTTCTTTTCGCCTCTCAGGCAGTTCTTTACGATTCCCAATACGTCATGCATCTTCTCTGGTATTGAATTATCAATCGCCTCAAAGGCTCCTAGCGCCGCCGAGAAGTCTAGCAGTGCAGCGCCGTATGCATCTGGATATGTTGTTGAAGCGGTCTCGATCTTTTTGCTGGCGTCATTTATCCTCTTTTGTATTGTCTTCGCAGAGGATACCTTCAATCTCTTGCACTCTATGAAGACAGGAAAGGGAATGGAGTCAAAGTCAACCCTCACGTCCGGCAGTCTGTTTCCTTGCAACAGCGTTACGGTTCTGCCAACTCTTTTGTGCCACGCGGCCGTATACAGCTCAACAAACAGGTCTTCGAATTGATTCGCGACCAATTTTCGTGCCGAAATCTCATTTCGGACCTTTGCATCGCCCACCGCTTCGATCTTCCCGGGCGACAGGTTCATCAGGTCGCCTTCGGTGAGCTTGACCAAGAGGCTGGCATCGAGGGCTACTCGTGCAATAGGAAGCATTTGCTCAATCCTCATTGAATCAGGCTTAGAACCACCCCACTGAATTGCCAAGTTACAGGTTTTCCATCTCATGAAGGCTGGATGATTGGAATTTTTAGTAACTTGGAACCATTCCTTCGTGTACAGCCATTCTAGTATCCCCTTTTCTCTCATGATTCCTTCGACAATCTTGCTCTTGCTCCCTCCTACGACGACGAACGTCGATTGCCTCAGTACCGCAGGCATGATTTCGTTCATTGGTTGCTCAACTATCCAATAGACCTGCGGCTTGTACGTTGGGAGTCCACTAGAATCTAAGTCTCGAACTGCCTGATAAAATGAGGGACGAACGCGTATTGACTGTCCCTCTGGAGTGGCGTATTCCAGAACTCCTTTCTTGATTAACTTAGGATACGAGAAACTCGTGGGTTGAGCTTTCGTCAGATTGCGACCGATTGCCTCGAGATGGCATTCCTCCTGCCCAAGCGGGAAAAGGGCTCCGGAAAAATGCTGTCTCATCAAGTGATGGAGATGATAACGTAACTTCAGGATGCTGCCATCATGAAACTTGTAGTAATACCACTCTTCTCGCAGGGGTTTGAAGGGAACGAACTTGTTCCACACAAGCAATTTGTCCCTATGTCAAGTTATAACGATATCCTGCCCTTCGTTTCACACCTCAGTCATTCTCACTGTCAGACTGACTCATAATCTCACTGTCAGATCAGCGGTAGGCCAGCCATCCCAGTCATATGTCCATGATCTAACTGCCCTGTTTTATTTTCTGAAATTTTTTGCAGCAGTTAATCTCTCAGGAGGTCTCAAAGGAGGCGCAGCCTACAAGAGAGAGAGAGAGAGAGAGCGATTGATGTGCGGTCGCCGGGATTTGAACCCAGACATGCCTTGCAATCTCTATTCCTCGTGGATCTTTCGTCCTAGTAGAGATTAGTCCAATCGAGAATCCTGTTGTTGTTAGGACACGCACAGCTTAAGTCCATCCTACAGACTTCGTGGGTCGTTAATAGGCTCAGCAACCTGCTAGCGCATGAGGCGCCGAAAAGGTGGCACTCTCGCCAGTGGTATTTTTCTTATCCTGTTCCTGCTGGTTTTTTTCACCGTTCTAGAACACATCTCGGGTCCTTTCAACACAGGCAGCGCCAGTTCGACAGGGGTCACATCGCCAAGAGGTTCTTGCACTGCCGAGCATGTCATTGGAGGAGCCGCGCCAATCTATCCGGACATGTCGTGGGCGACCGGCTCGTTGGCGTCATCATCCTACACCGTCAGCCTTCCCCTATCCACCCCCTCGAGCGCAGACTCTGAGCTGCTGAACGATTCTTGGTGGCGCGAAGTCTTCGCCTCATCCGGTCAGTCCTTCGCCGGCATGCCTGCGGGCCTGTACTGGGGCTTCCTCAACACCAGTCAGTCTATGCAGGACTGGGTGAATCAGAACATGCCCGATCGTCCGTCCTGGGCCGCCTTCGGCGTAATGACCGGCGTTCAGGAGCAACTAGCCGCCGTCAACTCAAACGCAACCGCTTCCAGGAACGCCACCCTCGCCAGGAACTCGGTCAGGGATTTTGTCGTCAGTCTCTCCGGGAAGGGCCTGGCTGGCGTCGACTTTCTCACCGCTGGAAGCCTCTCCGCCTTGAAGACCTACGACGAGACGCACGACCCCTACCTCGCCCTCTGCCAGACGTTCCCAGGCCAGCTCGCTCAGCTCTACGCCAACTCCTTCGACCCGGGCGTCCCCATCGACCAGAGGGCCCAATACTTCGGGGAGCTCCTCGCGGTCGGCTCCCTGACAGCGGTCCTTGCGGGCCACGACAACTTCGACGGGAAGTTCAAGGCGGCTCTCAAGAACGTCAACCTCCTCGACGCTTGGCCGGAGGTCAAGGCAATTCTTGCCGACGTCACCACGAAGGTCTCCAGCAACGCCGCCGGCCTCACCCTGCAAGCAATCTCAAAGGTGGGAGCAGCTTTCCCCAATGTTCCCTGGGCAGCCAGCTACACGGGTTTCAGAATCGAATCCATGGTGGATGTTCTCCACGATGCCGGCCAGCCGAAGGAACTTGTTGAAGGGAAGCTGTCGGGGCTGGTCCAGGCCGCAGAGGGCGCAGGCGACCCGGCGGCTGTCGGAGACGCGGCTGATGGAATCAGCTACGATGATGGGCACGCGATAAAGCTCTACATCACGACCGATGGAAGGGGATACCTCTACTCCGACGTTAGCACAATGCGCTCATTGAAGGCGAGTTTCCTTGAGGGAAGGGTTCCAGGTTTCCAAGTCGGCAAGCCGGCATTCCTTAAGGTAACGTACCAGGAAGCAAAGGCCAAAGTATACCATTACTACTCTGGCGGCGACTCTTGGAATCCCATAGTTCCCGATGGCATCGCCAAGAAAGGAGACGTCGTCACGATTTCAGTCCAGATTCTTACGAGAGACGACTTCGTCAATAGTCTTCCCCAAATGGACTTTGTGAATGACAAAGGAGTGCCGTACATCGGGACGATTACTCGAATGACAGACCACAGTCTGGTGGGCAATCAATTCACTCTGCGTTTCACGGAGGACCCTCCCCTCGAAATGAACCTTCATTTTGCCGTTACTGGTGAATTGGCGGAATCGATGGACTGGAACTCTAAGACAGGCCCCTACCTGGACATGTACCTAACGCCTGATGTCTTCAATGATGGGGTCATGATTAGAATATACTACGACGGCTACCACCCGTTGAGTTTAGGGATAAACCATGGCGGAGAAATTACTAGCGTGTATGACATTTCCAGCGACGGAGTCAGGCTGCGCATGGTATATTCTAGCGATCTGCACACGACCACTCTCTACCCGGTCTATGCCCCTTCGGTAATCTACATCCTGAAGGATATGACACCGTTTGAATTGCCATACGATGTCATAGGCTACTCGAAGAGTTACATCATAGACGACGTCCACCCCACGAGAATCCTTGAGCACGATATGGCCTACAATGGGGGCACCGACGATGTAGCAAGAATCGGTGCAGAGGTTGCCTACACAGTGGCCACCAACAAGCTCGGGCTAAAGGACGTCATCATGCAAGATCCGGCGGCGGGAGGCGCCGACCTCTGCACTCCGGGTTACAAGGTCGTCATAGAATCTCGAATGCTGCAGCGCACGATAGGCGAATCTGGAAAAACCCTTGCCAGCGACATCGCCCGGCAACTCAATCAAATGGTAGGGAGGCTGAACAGCGACTTCTATTATTATGAGGGACAGGGATTCAAACCGACGGCCGGCTACGCGATATTTACGTACGTAGCGGACCAGAACACAATCAAAGTTATCGTCTTGCAAGTCCTGCCGCAATGACACACGCCATAGTGGAGCGCTACAATCCTAACTGCGACGCGCGGGCCCTTCTGGTTGGACTAGCGTACGGCTTCGAGGTGCCCGTTGTGGAAAGGCTGGAATCTTCCCACAAGTACGCCGACGCTCAACTGCTTCTATGCTTGCGGATTTCGGTGAGTATTTAAGCGGTTTTCGCCGCGCTTCCGCAGTCACGACGCGAGCGCTTCGCCATCCACCGGAATCGTCCGGCCCGCTAGAGGTGGACGGCTCCTACGGCGAGGGCGGGGGGCAGATCTTGAGGACGGCGGTCTGCTTCTCGATGGTCTTCGGGGTCCCCATCCACGTGAGCAGGATCAGGGCAGGAAGGAGGGTCCCGGGACTCCGGCCCCAGCACGCCGCCACGATCAAGATATTGAGCGAGATCTGCTCCGCAGAAGTCGAGGGCGCGCGTGTGGGTTCGACGGAATTGAGTTTCTCTCCCCGCGAGGTGAGCGCGACTCGCGGCTCCTTCGACCTGGGGACGGCGGCGAGCATCCCTCTGGTACTCCAAGCGGTGATTCCCGCGGTCTCCCTGATGGGGAGCTCCTACGACATGGACCTCGTGGGCGGGACGGACGTCCCGTGGAGCCCCACCTCCGACTACATTGAGAGGGTCGTCGCGCCGGCGATGAAGGCCGTCGGGATCGGGTTCTCCTTCAAGGTCGACAGGCGTGGATATTACCCGAACGGAGGCGGTAGGGCGAGCGTGCACATCGAAGCATGCGAGAGCGTCCAGCCGCTTCAGCTAGATTCCAAGAGGGGCGAGGGGAACGAGGATGACGGGGCGGTCTCGTTGGTGAGCCGCTGCGGCAAGCTCCCGGTGAGCGTGGCCGAGAGGCAGGCTCGGGCCGCGGTAATTGCGCTGCGACCTCGGGGGATCGAGATACTGAGGAGAGACATCTCCCTAGAGGAGTCGGTCTCGCCAGGGAGCTCGATCCTTGTCTCGCAGGAGGGGGACGGCTGCTTCATTGGCGGCGACTCGATAGGAGCCCGTGAGAAGCCGGCAGAGAAGGTGGGGCGAGAGGCGGCGGACAGCTTCCTGGCGGCGTTCACCACCAAGGCCAGGGCCGATGCCCATCTGGCAGACATGCTGGGTCCGGTCCTATGCCTCTCCGATTCGCCGTCTGAGCTGCTCATACCGTACGTGACCGAGCACCTCAGGACGAGCCTCAGCGTGGCCAAGCAGTTCACTTCCGCGGACTTTCAGTTCAAGGACCGAGGAGACGCCGCTCTGCTCTCGATTTCGCCCTTGCGAGCAAAATAGCTAATAACACCGGGCCAACGGCGACCATTGGTCATCACTAGAAAATGTCGTTCGACGCATACATACCCGGGGCGACCGCGGTAGGAATCACCTACAAGGACGGGGTCGTCCTAGGGTCCGAGAGGAGGATCACGCTGGGCAACTACGTCATCAGCAAGAGCGGTAGGAAGATCTTCAGGATGACTGAGACCGTCGGCGCAGTGTGCGCGGGGATGGTCGCAGACATGCAGAACCTCGTTAAGGAAGTAGGGGTCTACGCGAAGCTCAAGGAGCTGGAGGCGAAGAGGCCCCTCAGGGCATCAGCGGTCGCGAAGCTCACATCGGTCATAATGTTCGAGAGGAGGTTCTCCCCTCTGCTGACGCAGGTGATCCTTGGAGGCGTGGACACAAAGCCGAAGGTGTGGGTCCTCGACCCCCTCGGCAGCCTCATCATGGACGAGTACGCTTCTGTCGGGACGGGCGCCGAGATGGCGACCGGAGTCATAGAGGCAGGATACAACGCAGGCATGACGCAGAAAGAGGCGAGGGACCTTACTGTCTCCGCGATAAAGGCCGCGATCGAGAGGGACTCGATGAGCGGCAACGGCATCGACCTCTTGACGGTCGACAGGTCTGGCTTTAGAGAAGAGCAGCTCACAGTCGAGCTTTCGAAAGTCTAGCTCACTCGGGGACGCTTTCTGAGTGAAGCTTTCCGTCTTTCAACGACACGAATAGGAAACGGTTATCCTCGAAGACAAGCGTTAGCTCGTTCTCCTTCTCGGTCACTGTAAGGAGCCTCTTCTCGACAACTCCGCTGAACTTGGCCATCTGGCCTGCCTCTCGGACTTGTTTATTTCTATCTTGCGCTTGAGACGGCTCATTCGGCGAAGGACGGAAGCCGTGCGTTGTTCTTCGCAGGAGCATACTGATCGACGCTCTTGCCGGTTGCTCCCTTGATGAGGGACCTGATGACCTCGTCCATGCTCTTGCTCCTGTTCTTCTCCTTTATCGACTTCAAGACCCTGTGAGTGTCGCCGTGGACCCTCACCCCCTTCGTGACAAGCATTACGAGTCCTAGGCTTGATGTCTCTTGAAAAGGTTGCGAGTGTGCGGGAGAATGTCAGACTCAATATCGTCGCGAGTTCATCATCTGGCCCGGAGCTTATCTGGGCCTATGACTGGGACGGCGTTTATCTCATCGTCTAAGAAAATGTATCGGGGAGCGCCTTTTAGGCTTTTTCCTGATAGTTTGCCGGCCCTGACCCGGTCCGAGGCCCGAAAACCCGGCGAACGTTAATATCCCCGACGCTTGCAATCTTGGCGCAGATGTCCTTCGACCCCACGACTCTGCTGATCGGAGTCGCTGCAGGCGGCGCGGCAGGTCTTGGCATCTCCTACGCCAGCTTCTTTCCTCGAGGCAAGAACCGGAAGGTGCAGGTGATGCAGAGAGACGAGTCAGGCCAGCTCCGCAGAAAGACCGTGACTACCGACGACCTGGAAAAGTCGAAGAGAGAGATGCGCACTCTGCTTCTCGAGAGGGACCTGCTGTCGGCGGCCCTGACGAAGGTCTACGAGGCGGAGAACGAGGGCAAGATAACACGCGAGGAGAGAGAGATGATCGCCAAGAGATACAGCTCGCAGATTCGGGATCTCGAGACAAGGCTCAGCGACAAGGAGCTATTGGTCGAGGTCGGCGAGCTCGAGGGCCTCAGGGACGAGCTGGTCACGCTATTCAGAGAGAAGATCCAGAACATCGAGAGCAGGTTGGACTCGGCGAAGGAGAGGCTCCCGAGCCTTTCTCAGCAAGAGAACAAGGGCCTTGAGGCGGCCATGGCCGCGAGTTCAACGCGCAAGTCGGTAGGTGCGACCACCACTGTCACAACGGCGCAGTCCGGCCAAGGCGAGTCGCTAGAGAGGATAGTGGACCGCAAGACCCCCAAGCGCGACGACACCGAGGGCGAGAGGAGGGTCAGGGCCATCCGCGACGAGGTCATGGAAGCCCTCGAGAGGCTCGAGCAGATAGACTCCAGGAAAGAAAACGAGTCCAGTTGAGCAACCAGTCAACACACACCGAGAGTCTCGGAAGGGAGCTCGCCGCGGGCATACGCAACGGCGACACGGTAGGACTTGGGAGCGGGTCCACCGTCGCCAGACTCCTCCCGGCAATGGTGAGCGCGATGCGCGAGAAGGGCGTCGAGGCGACCTGGGTCCCGACCTCGCTGCAGATCCAAGCCGTCGCACAGGAGCTAAAGGTCAGGGTGGGCCCACTCACGAGCCCCGACATCGTCAAGGTCGTGGACGGGGCGGACCAAGTCGACAGCAAGCTCAACCTCATCAAGGGAGGCGGAGGGGCCCTTCTCAAGGAGAAGATCCTCCTCGGGAGCGCCAGGAACTCTGCGATTGTGGCCGACGAGAAGAAGTTCGTCGAGAAGCTTCACTCCATGCACATGAATCCGGTGAAGAGGCGTCTCCTGTCACATCCAAGAGATTGACCGTGGAGCAGTGTTTCGTTCTACGCGAGGGAGGGCATCGGATTGGTCCGCATTGATCCCATGCGTTGATCCAGCCCATCAGAATCAAGTCAAAAGCCCCAGCCTTCAAAAGCCGAAGACTGGGGCACCCGCCACTTCAAAATCAATCAAAGCCCGGGCCACCCGCCACACTTGGCACGAACAGTATCGGTTGAAACCCGGGAACGCCAATCTCCCGATGGGGGTTGCACGACGCCATTCAGGAGAATGGCGTTCCCGGGCA
>PLCG01000016.1 GCA_003135575.1 Nitrososphaerota archaeon | reverse complement strand
ACATAGGAATCATCGCATGTCGCCGAAAGCAACCGCAAAGAGCGCCACTCCGGCATCGCTCGGGTACTCGATGCCCGCAGAGTGGGCGAAGCACGAGTCCACTTGGCTCTCGTGGCCGAAGAACCCGCTGACGTTCCCGCCGGAGCTAGTGTCAAAGGTGGAGGCCGCCTACGTCCAGATGATAGACGCCCTCGCCCCCGGAGAGCGCGTCGACCTCCTGGTCGACGACGNNCCCGATCTTCGTGAAGCGGAAGGACGGGAAGAAGGCGACCATAGCGGCCACAAAGTGGGAGTTCAACGCGTGGGGAAGGAAGTATGACGACCTGCTCATCGACAACGAGACGGGCCTGGAGGTCGGGAAGGCGACGGGATTGAGGACCTTCGAGCCCGGGGTCGTCCTGGAGGGCGGCTCGATCGACGTGAACGGGAGGGGGACGCTCCTGACTACGGAGCAATGCCTGCTAAACAAGAACCGCAACCCATCGCTCGGCAAGCCCGAGATCGAGACACTTCTCCGGGAGAACCTCGGGGTCTCGAGCGTCGTGTGGCTTGAGAAGGGGATCGAGGGAGACGACACGGACGGCCACGTCGACGACATCGCCCGGTTCGTGGACGAGAATACGGTCATCTGCATGGCAGAGCCGGACACCGGCGACAGGAACCACCCAGTCTTGAAGCGCGACCAGGCGATACTCGCGGGACACAAGGACGAGCAGGGCCGCAAACTCCAGGTCGTGCCGATAGCAATGCCACGTAACGTCCCGGCTGACGAGGGAAGGCTCCCGGCGAGCTACGCCAACTTCTACATCGGCAACTCGGCGGTGCTCGTCCCGGTCTTCGGCGATGCGAGGAGGGACAGCGCTGCCCTCGAGACGCTCTCAGAGTTCTTCAACAGTAGGAAGGTGGTCCCGGTCGACAGCAGGGAGCTGGTCTACGGCTTCGGCGGGATCCACTGCGTCACGCAGCAGCAGCCCGCGCCCGTCGCCTAGCGGAATCCCCAGCTCCGCTTCACTAGCGGTGTGACTTTCACGTAGGGGCGGCCGTCTTCCTTCCCTAGCTCTGCCATGCCCCTCACCTCGAGCCCGCGAGGCTTCCAGGGGCAGACGGTCAAGAGGTCATCGATGACCATCGCCACCTTCTTGTTCTCGACGAGGTTCCTGAACTTCAGGCTCTTCTCCAAGTTCCAACCCGTGAAGTAGAACGCCATGCCGTCGAACTCATAGACGACCGGGACGACGTGGGGCTGGCCCTCGATGGAAGCGGTGGCGACCCTGGCGAGCCTACTCTGGGTCAGGAACGATACTTCGTCGTCGGTGAAATCGACGTGCCCACGCTTACCGATACTCTTGCTCGCGAGAGCCCCGCTTTTCATCGATTGAAACATACAAGCCGGCCGCTAATATGTCAGGCAGTCCAGCTATCGTGAGCAGGTCTTGCAGCCGCTACTGGGACTTGGCTTGCTGCGTTTGCGGATTGCCCCACCGGATGGCCCAATCCGAGAACTCTCCGAGGATCCCGTGCAACTCCCAGCCCTTCTTTGTAAGCGAGTACTCGACGCGAGGCGGCGAGTCGGGGAAGACCTTGCGTTGGACGACGCCCTGCCGCTCCAGCTCGCTCAGCCTCTCGGTCAGGCTCGTCGCGCTGATCCCTTCGGTCCGCCTCTTCAGCTCGTTGAACCTAGCGGGCTCCTTCAAACCCAGGCTGTGAATGACCGGGAGCGTCCAGACTTTCGTGAGTGTGTTCCACGTGGTGTGGACAACCTTGCACACGTCAAGGACTTCTTGAGTTATCTGCTTCGTCTCGCTCAACTAAGATTCGCCTATCTAGTAAGTATCCATTACCAAGTATAAAAACGTGATTGCAATTTCGTCCTGAACGACCGCGACGGCCTTACAACCGGGCTTGCGCGGCGAGCTTGATCGTCATTCGGACATCGCTCCACAACATCGCTACTTCTGCGGAAATCCTTCAGCCGCTCGAAATAATCAATAATTCTTCCAATATCTGGCGCGAGTTCCACTCATTATGTGTAAAACTCCAATTCCAGTAGACGCAGGCTAATATTCTCGCCGCACCCATACTAGAGCCAGTGATGTGAACTTGGACAGAAGAGCGTTCCTGAAACTCTCAGCCGCGACTGCAGGCGTAGCCGCCATGACGGTCTACGGCTCTGGTTTGCTCAAAGTCGTCAACGCTTCCAACAATGGCGCCGCCGCTGCCCTCGCGACGGCGCAGGACCCAACGGCCCCGATGTCGTCACTGGTCCAGATCCCTCATCTCCTGCGAAGGGCAGGCTTCGGCGGCGGACCCCAAGAGCAGTCGAAGTATCTCGCCATGGGCTACGACCAGGCGGTGCAATACCTCCTGAATTACCAACAAATCGACAACAGCGCCCTCGACGCGATCGCCCCCAACATCCGCACCACCTACTCCGGCACCGTGCCGGCAGGGCAGAACGAGATGAACAACCTGGCGACTTGGTGGGTCAACAGGATGATCCAGACGCCCAGGCCGCTCGAGGAGAAGATGACCCTCTTCTGGCATAACCACTTTGCGACGGCATACTTCAAGGTCCAAAACGGTTACTCGATGTATCAGCAGAACAAGTTCCTGAGGGCCAACGCG
Source organism: Nitrososphaerota archaeon (assembly GCA_003135575.1). Classification (GTDB taxonomy): domain Archaea; phylum Thermoproteota; class Nitrososphaeria; order Nitrososphaerales; family Gagatemarchaeaceae; genus Gagatemarchaeum. The sequence goes on along the minus strand of PLCG01000016.1, from coordinate 30,095 downwards.
CTCGGGAACTTCAACGACCTGCTGACAGGCATCACGTCCGACGGCGCGATGCTCATCTGGCTCGACGGGATCCTAAACAGGAAGAACAACCCCAATGAGAACTTCGCCCGAGAGATAATGGAGGTCTTCTCCACGGGAAGAGGCCCCTATACCCAGAGCGACGTCTCCCAAGGCGCCAAGGCGTTCACAGGGTTCTCGATCAACTCATCCGGGCAGGGAGTCTTCACCCCAGCGAACCACGACAACAGTGTCAAGACGTTCCTGGGGCAGTCCGGGAACTTCGCCCCCCAGGACATTATCGACATCCTCGTTGCAAGGCCCGAGACGGCAGCCAACCTCTCGACAGAGCTCTTCATTTTCCTCGGATATCCGAACCCTAGCCCCGAAATGATCTCGAGGCTCTCTACGGTCTACTTCGACAGCGGTTACAGCATAAAGTCGATGGTCGAGGCCATCTTCACCTCGCCCGAGTTCATCTCGAACCAGGCCTACCTCGCGAACGTGAAGAGCCCGATTGAGTACCTGGTCACCGCGCTCCGGTCGCTGAACGCGACCGCGTCGAACGGCACCCTCGTCTCGACAATGACTAACCAGGCGCAGTTCCTCTTCGACCCGCCGTCGGTCTTCGGCTGGCCGAGCGGCATCCAGTGGATCAACACAGGCTCGATGATGGAGCGTTTCAACTTCCCGAACGGAGTCCAGACGAAGGCGGACAACAAGCTCAGCGGGCTCGACCCGCTGCAGGCCTTCCCGAGCGGCATGGACACCGCCACCGCGGTCGCCGACCTCACGAGCAGGCTCTTCCCAGAAGGCCTGCCCAACGAAGTCCTGTCGGTGATCCAATCATCGACCGCAAGTTACACCGACCCCACTCTCAAGACAAAGAACACGGTCCGCCTCACGATGGCGTGCCCGTTCTATAACCTGAATTAAGGTGAAATGAAATGAAAAACGCTAGACGAGACCTCCTGAGACAGGTGGCTGCCAGGGTAGCTGGCATCCCATCGGTCACACCGCTCAGCCTCGGCCCTACCGTGATCGAGGCCAACTCCACCAACGGAGTAGCACCCGCGGTGCTTCAAAACGCCTCCAACAAGACCCTCGTTGTGATCCAGCTCATGGGCGGGAACGATGGGCTCAACACGGTGGTGCCCTACGGGCAAAAGGAGTACCTCCAGAACAGACCCACCATTGGGCTCCAACAGAACGAGATACTCCCGATCGACGGCAACATCGCGCTCAACTCCCAGATGAGCGCCATGATGGCTCTCTACAAGAGCAACCGTGTCGGGATCATCCAGGGAGTCAGCTACCCGAACCCGAATCTTTCCCACTTTCAAGCTACGGCCATATGGGAGAGCGCTGCGCCGAGCATGCCGTTCTCGAACGGCTGGCTTGGACGTTACATGGACGTGTCCAACCAGTTGGGAGAGCAAGCAACGGCGGTCAACCTGCAGGACCTAGTTCCCCAGGCCCTGCTAGGCGTAACGGCGCAGCCTCTCTCGTTCTCATCGGTCCAAAGGTTCAAGGTGGCGCCCCTCACGAAGAACGACAACCAGACCCAGACCGTCATACAGCAGCTCAACGAGACCGCCTGCAGCGCGTGCGGCGAATACAACACCCTCGTCAACCAGATGATGCAGTCCGGGCTCGACGCGATGTCGGCATCGGCCGTAATCCAGGCCGCAGCCAACAGCTACACGCCCCAGGTGACCTATCCGCAGAACGACTTTGCTAACAGGCTCAAGCTCGCAGCCGGTATCATCGTTTCGAGCATCAACCCGAAGATCGTCTACGTGACCCTCGGCGGGTTCGACACCCACGGAAACCAGAAGGCGGCCCAGAACGCCCTCCTCAAGCAGCTCTCCGACGGAGTCAGCGCTTTCTACAACGACCTGGCCGCGCAGGGCAGGGCGAACAACACGCTCATGATGACCTTCTCCGAGTTCGGGAGGAGAGTCAAGGAGAACGGGAGCCGCGGCACCGACCACGGAACGGCCCTGCCCCAGTTCATGATTGGGGGGTCGATCAGTCCTGGGCTCTACGGCACCTACCCTAGCCTGTCGAGCCTCGACTCATCAGGAAACCTCGTCGGGAACATCGACTTCCGGCAGACCTATGCCACCGTGCTGGAGGACTGGTTCGGGATTAAGCAGACCGAGGTCCTTGACTCAACCTACACGAAGCTCACCATAGTCTAGACGCAAGGAAATAAGGGTCTACTCAGGCGGAGGTAACCGAAGAGATGGACGCCAGAAAATCTGCCGGTGTCTCCGGGCGGCTTGGGGCCGTGGCGATCATAGCCGCGATTGCGCTGGTGCTCCTGAGCGGCGCACTGGCAAGCAACGTGCTCTCCAGCCCCACATCAACGACCTCGGGAACCAGCTCGCAGACAGGAACCTCGACGTCCTCGTCGACAGGGTCCAGCGGCACGACTCAGACGATAACCTTCACCAGCTCATCCACACCGACTTCTACGTCGACCACGTCCTCGAGCACGTCAACCTCCACATCAACAACTGCGACTTCGACCACTTCCAGGACGACCACGTCATCTTCTTCGACCTCCACAACTTCGACCACCTCCTCTTCATCCTCCACGATATTGTCCTCCACGACTCACAGCTCGACCACCACTACCACGACGTCAACGACAACCACAAGCACCAGTTCCACGTCGACCCAACCCGGCACCACCCAGGTGGTCCTCCCGGTGGGCGTCGGGGACGACAACTCGCTAAACTTCTCGCCCTCGAAGATCAGGGTCGTCATAGGGGTCAACAACACGATAGTCTGGAACGACCTCGACTACGTCCAGCACACCGTCAAGTCCGTGTCGGGACCCAGCGGCGGCAACACTTGGAACTCCGGGATCATGAACCAGGGGCAGACATTCACCGTGAAGCTGACGGTCCCTGGCACCTACAGGTACGTGTGCACGATCCACCCTGATTGGATGATAGGGACCATCACGGTAGTGGCGTAAGAATCCCCCTCGTCTCTGGAAATCGATTATAAGGGACCGGATTGGGTCCAAACCATGCCCTCACCCCACGGCCACGGAAAGGAAGGCAAGGCCATGGCGGAGAAGGAAGCGATCCTGTCTGTCTACCCGCCCTCATCGTTCAAGGCGCCCAAGGTCTACAACGCGGACCGAAGATACGCCATCGTGGTCGTCGACATGCTCGAGGACTTCATCTACGGCGTGCTGAAGTGCGACAGGATGGTCCCGAAGATCCCCAACGTCGCGGCCGTCCTGGACGCGGCAAGGTCGAAGGGGATCCCCGTCGTCTACTGCAACGACTCGCACAAGCCGTCCGATTTCGAGCTCAACAGGTGGCAGCGCCACGCCATGCGCGGGACGAAGGGGGCGCAGGTCATCAAACAGCTGGCCCCCAGAAAGTCAGACTTTGTCGTCCCCAAGTCGAGCTACAACAGCTTCCACGAGACGGAGCTCGACGACCTTCTCCGCAGCCTCTATGGGATCNNGGTCGACGTCGTCGAGGACGGGGTGGAGGCCTTCAGCGACGTCCAGCACAAGGTCGGGCTCCAATACGTCCGCTACTGGTATCTCTGCAACGTCCTGAGCTCAAAGCAGCTCTTGAAGAAGCTCGGTCCGTGACTGACTGCTCACGCCCGGGCCATCGCCCGCATGGCCAGCTCTCCTGCCCTGAGTGCGAGCTCGTCATCGCCAAGCCNNGCCTGCACGCGAACTGGATAGCCGTGGGCAGCTCACCGGCGCCCGGGTTGGATGGGACGCTGAGCGCCGGGAACCCTGAGAGGTTGAAGACTTCGGTGTTCTGGAGCAGTAGCCGCCTGAGCCTCCCCGCCTCTTTCCCCACCACGTCGGAGAGCTTGGGCGCGGTCATCCTAGTGGTGGGCATCACCAGGGCGTCGAGCCCCTTCAGAAGACGGCCGAAGACCCTGATCGACTCGAGCCGCACCAGATTCGCGCCGAGGTAGCGGATCTGGCCAACCTTGAGCCCGCGCCTCAACAGCGTGACGACGTCCGGGTTCATCTTCGACGCTACGCTCTTCGAATTCACGAGCTCTTCGTAGAACCAGGACGCCTCCTTGAGCTGGATCGCCGCCCTCGCGGTGGTGAACCTCTCGTAGCTCGAGTCCGCGGGCACCTCCGTCACGGTGAACGCCTCGGAGGCCTTCATCAGGTCAAGCGCTTTCCAGAAGTTCTTCGCGACCCTATCTTCGGTCTCGTCCAAGAAATGCTTCGAGGGGACCCCGAGCCTGATCTTCCCCCCTTGGCCATTTGGTGGCCTGCGAGCCTTCGTCCCCGCAAACAGGCCGAAGGCCGTTATCATGTCTGGCATGGTCCTCGTGAGCAGCCCCGCGTGGTCGAGCGTCGCGCTCAGCGGGAAGACTCCCTCCAGGCTCAGGAGACCGAGCGTGGGCTTGAACCCCATTATCCCGCACAGGGCTGCCGGAATCCTCACGGAGCCGCCTGTGTCGCTCCCGAACCCCAACGTCGCACCCTTCGAGAGCGTCACCGAGACGGCGGACCCCCCGCTCGAGCCGCCCGACACTCGCTCGGGATCGTGGGGGTTCCTGACGGGACCGAAGTACGAGGCCGCTGAAGTTCCCCCAAGCGCGAGCTCGTGCATGTTCGTCTTCCCGAGGGGTATGCAGCCGAGCCCCATCGCGTCGTCGAGGATTTCGGCGTTGAGGTTCGGGACGAAGTCCTTGAAATAATATGTCGCTGCCGTCGTGGGAAACCCACCGAAGAAGAAGTTGTCCTTTATCGCGAGCGGGATACCGAAGAGGCCCGAAGCCCGGACCGCCCCTTTCCTTCGAGCTCTCGCGTCGAGCTCGCGCGCCCTCGAGAGCGCGAGGCCTTTCTCGCCACCAAAGACCGTGATGAATGCGTTGAACCTCTTGTTGTATCGGGCGACGTTCTCGAGCTCCTCCTTGACGCGCGCCTCGCAGGTCGTCGTTCCCCCAGCGAGCGCTTCATGATATGCCGAGAACTCTGACTCGAGAATCCCTTGTTTCGTGAGCCGCGAAACCCGACTCGGGCTATTATAGCTAATCGGCCTTCGCTGCCGCTGCGACAGGCCCGCTAGCTTCGCTTGATCCTTCTTACCGCCAGGATCGAGCTCGTGACCACGAATGCGACAGCGACTCCCGCGACCGCCAAGAAGATTGTGGTGTCGAAGCTCGTGGGCAGGCCGAGGGCTGGCGACACGGGCACCGTTGGGTTGATCACGGTCAGAGTCCAGTCGCCATAGTTGGGCACGTAAATGCGCCCGTTTGCCGGGTCGAAGGCAGGGGTCACAGGAAGGTTGCCTACCGTCAGGGTCTCGATCACCTTGTTCGAGGTGCCCGAGATCACCGAGACGGTGCCGTTCGTATGGCCGATGAACTGGTTAGACACGTATACGTTACCGTTGATCGGGTTGACCGCAGGTGTGGATGGGAGGTTTCCCACGGGCACTGTCGCGATTACCTTGTTAGAGGTTCCAGATATCACCGAGACGGTATCCGCCTCGTTGTTGGCCACATAGATGTTCCCGTTGACCGGGTTGACGACCGGCGTCTCCGGGCTCACGCCGACGGCTATCGTGGCGATCACCTTGTTGGAGGCTCCGGATATCACGTCGACGGTGCCAGGCGACTGGTTAGGGCCCAGCGCTTGGGCTTTGACTATATTGGTCACGTAGATATTGCCGTTGGCGGGATCGAAGACAGCTCCCGAAGGAGCGCCTCCCACGTGGATCGTCGCAATCACCGTGTTCGAGGCCCCCGATATCACCGATACACTACCTCCCTCGTTATTGGCCACGTATATGTTGCCGTTTATCGAGTCGAAGACCGCACCCGTGGGGGCAGGGCCGACCGTGATGTTCGCGATGACCGTGTTCGCGAAACCGTAGACCGAGAGCACAGAGACGGTGGAGTTGGCGTAGTTGGATACGTAGACGTCGCCGTTGTTCGGGTCGATGGCGGGCATGAGTGGATTCTCACCGACCTGGATGTTTGTGGAGAGGGTGTTCCCCGCCCCGAATATCACTGAGACGCTCCCGTTGCCAAAGTTGGACACGTACATGTTCTCATTGTTCGGGTCGTAGACTGCGGTCAGAGGATACGCGCCGACCAGGATCTCCGCGAGCACCGCGTTGGTCTGGCTGGATATCACGGACACCGTGCCCAGGTCGTAATTCGAGATGTAGAGGTTGCCGTTCGAGGGGTTGTAGCCCGGAGTCGGGACATGCGTGCCGACAAGGATCGTGCCGAGCAAAGTGTCGGCAGAAGCGACCTGGACCGCAGGTAGGGCGAAAATCAAGCTTACGAGCGCCGCAACCAGAATGTAAGATGACCTTGGGGCTAAGGTCGCTTTCGTAACCCAGCAGCACCTAACGCGTTCGGCCGCTTTCCGCTATTTAAGCGTAGGAATCCTGATGTTCGAGTGCGTCCTCAAGAAAAAGAAAGAGGGCATGGTCAGTTGTCTGGCCATGCCAAGATGGATGGACTACTTGCCCGAAGAGTCGTCGTCGCTCTGACTCGACGAGGACTCGTTGTTGCCTTGACTGGACTTGCCAGACTGCTGGTGGGTGTTGGGTGTCGGGAATGCAGCTGAGACGATCGTCCCCTGCGCGCTGGACATCACCAACGTGCTCTGTCCTGCGTTGGATGAGGTGTCGAAGATCTGGATGGAGACAGTGTAGGTCCCAGTCTTCAGGAGGACCTGGTTCTGCATCTGCCCAGAGCCGTCCGGCCCGGTCACCATGTTCCCTAGGGTGTAGCTGGTGCCGTTAGCGACCAGGACCACGTTGTATTGGGTCACTGGCTTCGCTGACCGAAGCGCAATCTCGACGTTGAAGATGCCGCCAACCGTCGTTATGGAGGCCGTGCATCCCTTGGATCCTGCGAACACCACGGTCCCGACTTGGGACTGACCTGGACTGATCGGGAGTGTGAGCCTTCCGACCTGGCCTGCCGCTGCCGGCGAGGTGCAAAGCGGGGCTGGCGTGGTCGTAGTCGTGGTCGTGGACGTGCTGCTCGCGGAAGTCGTCTGACTAGACGAGGAGCTGGTGCTGCTCGTCGACGTCTGGGACGCCGAGCCGCTCGAAGACGAGGTGGTTGTTGTGGAGCTGACGTTTTGTGCCTGAGCGTACGCGCCGATCCCGCCCGAGATCAGGACGAGGATAGCCGCGGCCGTCAGCATCTGGAGTTTGCCTGTGTCTACTTGCATGAATTATCAACCTTAAGCTCCCTACGTACCGATATAATCCGCCGCATCCTGGAACTGGAATAGTGCAAGACTTTCAGTTATGAACAGAAAATGCTGGATAATGTCTCGGAACTAGTAGCCGCCTTGGGCGACGTTCGCGCTCTGGGCCGCGAACCTGAACTCGATGTAGTCGGCAGCCGGCAGGCCGAAGAAAGACCCGCTGATCTGGCCTCTCATCTCTGCTGTCGGAGCGGAAGGTCCCGTCGAAGCGATGTAGTTGCTGTCGTAATGGTGATTCCAGATGGTGTCGTTGTCCTCCCACGGAATCGACACTTGGTGCCCGCCCACGACCATCGAGATTTGGCTGGTCGTGATGCTATAGTTGGTGAAGGAGATGAGGTGGTTCTGGGCCAGGTCTTTGCCTGATATGAGGGTCAGAAGGACCGACCCAGTCCCTTTCTGGGCCGTCAAGGTTAGGTTGTAGGACGCCGTGGCGGTGGAGGTCGCGTTCGCGAAGCCGCCCTCGTTGACGAACATCGTGCCGAAGAGGGTGCCGTTGGAGGCTGGCCCCAGGGCCTTGAACGCGTAGCCCACGAACACGATGGAAATGATTNNCCACCAATGAGAGCACAAACAGCCACTTCCCGCTGACCTGTCGCGCCGGTGTCAAGCCAATCCCGTTCGCGCCCAAATGGCCCGGCAGATTAATATTCCTGAACGGGAGCGTCCTCCCGATTGCCGAAAGAGAAGGCGGCGTCGCATCAGCAAAGAAATCGTCCTAGCCGGCAAACCAGAACTTCTCACTCTTGTTGAGGAAACCTGACACAGATGGCTATCGGCAGGGCAGACGCCTTGAGCCTGTATGCCAGAGACACAGGCAGTTCCAAAGCAGCAACAGACCCAGCCCGCGCAGCTCTCGAAGCTCAAGAAGGTCGAGTGGTACGCCGGTCACCTGGTCAACGAGGCGGTATCGAAGGAGAAGGCAGGGCGGACAGGCGACGCGATCGTCGACTATCTCCAGGCCGCCGACCTGCTTCTAATATTGGCGAAGGGCCAGCAGGAGTACGTCCCCTGGAAGGCCTTCAGTGACAGGGCCATCGCCTGCCAGCAGAGGGTGAGGGTGCTGATAGCGAAGAGGAAACTGGACGAAGAAGCGGCCGAACGCGGCACCACCGCCTGATCTCGAGCGTAATCGCGGCGCACGCCGGCCCGAAGAAAGTATAGATGAAGGCACGGCTGCGTTCCAGTCGATGCATAAGGTCGTGACGGTGGTCTCGAAGAAAGGCTGCCACCTCTGCGAGAAGGTCATCTCGACGCTCAACTCGCTCTCGTCCCGGCACGACTTCGAGGTCAGGGTCGTGGACATCAACGACGACCCCAAGATTCACGACAAGTACTGGCTCACCATCCCGGCAGTGCTTATCGACGGGAAGGACGCATTCGACGCGAGGCACATAGGCGGAGAGGCTGGCTACACCATCATGCTGGAGCAGCTCCTCCAGGCGTATGACTCGACCGCGGTATCAGCCTGACGATAGGAGCTCTATCCATATCCCGTCGGGGTCTTTCACGTAGACCTCGGTCCCTTTCGACTCTTTTGGCGAGACGGCCGAAGTCGCCCCCTTCGAGATGAGCTCCTTATGCGCTTTCGCAGCGTCCTTGACTACGAAAGCGAGATGGTCCATCTCCTCTCCAGAGGTGTACTCCGTGAAGAATTTGCTCCCCAGCGGATACCAGTTGAGCTCGAGGGTCTGCTTCGACCCCTTGCCCCTGAGCTGGACGAACTTGCCGCCGTGGGGCATGGTCCCCTTGTTGACGACCTTCATCCCCAAGGCCTTTGTGTAAAAGTCGAGCGATTTTTTCAGGTCCCTGACCCTGATACCGGCGTAGTAGAAACGGTACTTCATCCCGCTGGTCACTCGTCCTCCGAGAGCTAAATGATTTTGGCGGACGAATCCAGAAGATCAGCGAGGCGCCGACTTTCCGTAGTCTGCTGCGACCTTCCGTCTCCACACTACGACGCCGACGGCTGCGAGGACGACTACGATCACTCCGACGATCGGAAGGGTGAGGGAACCTAGGCCGCCCCCGGCAGAGCTCGACTCGCTAGTCGACGTGCTGCTCGACGAGGTCGTGCTGGGCGAAGAGGATGTCGTCGTGGTCGTTGTCGTGGGGCTCGTGGTGGTAGTGGTGGGCGGAGTGGTTGTCGTCGTGGTCGTTCCGGCTTGGACCGTGAATGTGGCGCTTCCCGCGCTAGCTGCGTTGTTAGAATCGCCAGGATATGATACGCTCACCGTCACGCTCCCCGCGCCGGCCCCGGTCACGATAATCGCGCATGTCCCGGAGGCAGAGAGATTACAAGTGGCAGGCAGCGGCACGGTGACCTTTCCTGTGCTCCCGGACGCCACCGAGAGAGTGACCGTCGTCCCGGCGACGGATCCGGTCGTTCCTGACACGGTCACGGTGCAAGTGGTGGTCGCACCCACAGCAACCGCGGCCGGAGCACAACTGACGTTCGTCGTGGTCGTCGCGATAGCTGCAAGGACGGTCAGGCTGCCGGTACCAGAGCTCGCAGCGTTGCCCGAGTCACCAGGGTAGGACGCCTTCACCGTCGCGCTGCCTGCGCCGGCCCCTGTGACCGAAACCGAACAAGCGCCTCCGGCGGCAATTGCGCATGTGGGTGTCGAGGGAAGCGTCACCGTCCCTGAACCTGATTGAAGCGAGAAGGTCACGGTCTCTCCCGTGATGGTCCCCGTGGCGCCCGTCACGGTAGCCTTGCATGAAGAGGTCGCGCCAATCGCGATTGACGAGGGGGTACAGGCCACCGCTGTCGTGGTGGTGGTCTTCGTCGCACTTGGCGAATACTTGAACGTGGTCACCGCATTAGCCGTGCTGCCGTAGCCGCCCCAAGTGGCGTTCACGGTGTAGGTGCCTGCGATCCAGTTTGTCGTGCCGCCGGCGACCGTGACCTGGTTGTAAGCGCCCGTGGAGGCGCTCACCAAATCGTCGGATGCATCGACGGTCTTGTTGTCAGGAGCCCGTATGGTGACGACGACGGCGGTATTGGCTCCCGGGGTGGGCGACACCGTCCCGCTGATCATGATCTGTTGGGCCGCGACATAGGAAGGCATGTCCGTCAGGACCGTGACCTGGTAGGGGGTCGCCGCAAAGGCCGGCGCGACAATGAACGCTAACGAGAGTGTGATTAACAACAACATAGGGGCATTTCGCAGTGCTTTGCTCAACGGCATTTCGCTCGTCAACTAGGGAACCTAATGGCATATAGTATAAGTTTATGGATTAATCGTCGTGTTTTGGACAACCTTCCCGCTGCGTTACTGAGTCTGGAAGGTCACGGTGAAGGGGGTGGTCTGGTTCCCCGCCGCGGTCCCAAAGTCGACCGTCCCCGCGATCCTCCACGACATGCTCGTGTCCTTGTTGACCTGCTGCAGCGTGGTGTCGCTCAACTCTGCCCTGTAGGTGTTGTTGAGCACGAAGACCGCGCCCGAGGCCACGGGCTGGTTCTGCCGGATGTATCCGGCGTCGAGGGTCAGCTCGTTCCCGTAGAGAGTGTATAGTATCCCGTAGAACGTGATGCCGCCGGCCTCGTGGTTGTGGATCCCGAGCGCGAGCTGGATGACCACGTTCATGGCGTCGGATGGGATCAGGCCCACTCCGACAAACGAGACCTCGACAGGCCCAGGCTTTTGCTGCGCCGCGCCGGTCTCGTAGTAGACCCCGGCCGCGACCGCAACGACCACAATGAGCACGACGAACACGACCGCCAACACGCTTCGCCTGTCTCGAGGTGTCGACGGGTGTTCGACTGGAGTTACCGCGTCTGGCGCCTCGCCTGCGCTTGCCGGTGAGCTCACGAGATTGTCGGTGATGAAACGGGGTGCCGCCGTATGAAGATTATGCCGACGCCGCACCGCTACGATCGACGGCGCTCCCAAAGATCGAGGCTCGCATTCTTTTAAGACAGGGGGAAGCAATGGAGCCGTGTGCGTCCGCAGGGCGCCCGCCGTCTCATGCCGTCGATCCTCTTCGCGCTCCTACTGACGGTGCCGCTCGTCTCCCTCCCAGGGGCGCAAAGGCTCGGTGCCTCGGCTCCCCTCCTCTCTGGGGGACACCAGGTCTATGTCGCAGGAGACGAGCTTGTCGTCAAGACGCAGACCTCGTCCCTGGTCTTCGGCATCGCGGAGAAGGGGGCAATCCTCAACGTCACCAACGACCTCACCGGCCAGTACCTGAAGCTGGACCCGAGGGTCACCAACTATCTCTGGAGCGTCGACTCGTTCGACAGGATCGTGGACAGCTCTCATTCCGACAGGTTCGCCTACTCCATCGCGCAGACAGCCAACTCGTCGGAGCTGACCATGACGTGGCAGATCTCCGGCCGCTACAATGCCAGCGCCCTGGTCGTGGCGAGGGACGACGGCTTCATCGGGATGAAGCTCAACGTCACCAACCTCGACCCAAGCGTCGAGATCAGGCGCGTGATATTCCCCTACATCGGAGGTATCCATAGCATGGGCGCGAGCTCCCTCGACGATCTCCTCTCGATCCCTGAAAGGGAGGGATACGTCATCAAGAACGTCACGACCTCGGTCTTGAAGGACCCGATGATCTACGAGTACCCGGGTACCCTTAGCATGCAGTTTCTGTACTTCTACGAGCAGGACAAGGGGGGCATCTACCTAGGGATGCACGACTCCCAGAGCAACTACAAGGGCCTGGAGCTGCTCAACGCTTCCTCCTCCGCCTACAGCCTCGACTGGTATCAGTACGCGGCTAACATCGTCCCGGGCAACAGCTACCAGATGGGCTACTTCGTGATGCTCGAAGGCGTCGTCGGCTCCGACTGGTCGGCGGGCGCCCAGGTCTACAAGGACTGGGCAACCAAGCAATGGTATGTCTCCAGAGGCCTCCTCTCGCAGAGGGCGGACGTCCCCTCCTGGGTGAAGGGCCTCGACTTTGTCTGGGGTACGGAGGAGTACGCGACCAACCAGACGACCGACAAGGTCTACCTGACGGGGACGCCATCATCCCAGATGGGCAACTACACGAGTCAGGTCAGGCAGGTCCTTCCCAACGCATCATTGATGCTGTATTGGACGGGGTGGAACAAGGACGGCTTCGACAGCGGCTACCCTGAGTACTACCCGCCTCGTGACGGCACCCAGGCCTTCAAGCAGGCCATCAACGCGACACACGCCCAGGGGATCAAGGTGATGCTCTACTTCAACGGGATGATGGTCGACAGGACGACCCCGACCTACAACAAGAGCTTGCCCTATCTTACGATCGACCCGAATGGCGCCCCCTACCTGCTCTACTACGACAACGGGACCCTCGTCGGAGGGATCCCCTCTCCCACGACATCTTGGTGGGTGGACACCATGGTCAACGTCACGACCGCCGCCGTGCGCGACTACGGCGCTGACGGGGTCTTCCTCGACCAGAACACCGTCGCCCCTCCGGTCCTCGACATGTCGACGACCCACGGCCACGCCCCGGGAGGCGGCTCTTGGTGGTGGCAGGCGGAGAGCAATCTTCTCGAGACAGTCCGAGCGGACATGAGGCATGTCAACCCTGTCGCCACCCTCTCCTCTGAGAACGTGAACGAGGTCTACATCAGGGACATCGACATCTTCCAGAGCTACGACAACCGATACAACTTCGAGAACCTCTACCCCCTCGGCTTCAGCGCCCCTATCTTCGCGTACGTCTATCACGGCTACGCGCTCCAGTACTCCACGTACCTGTTCCCGTTCGGCGCCCCGGGGTACGCAGAAGGCTCCTTCCTCCACGGCATAGCGGAGTCGCTGGCGAACGGGTACGTCCCTGGCGTCTCGACAGCCACCGCCCCGCTGAGCACCTGGTGGTTCACGAACGAGTCGAGAAGCGTCATCCAGACCGTGGTCCACGCGCGGCAGGCCGCCAAGCAGTTCCTCACCTACGGCACCACGCCGCCTCTCCCTGTCTTCCAGACGGACTCGACCCTCTACGTCGGCTCGCCGGTATATGTGAGGAACCAGGTCGCGCCGGCGATCGCGCGAGGCCAATACCAGCTCCCGGACGGCCGCCAGGAGATCGTCTTGGCCAACATGGCCGGGCCCGGGAAGACCGAGTCGGGCTCGTTCCCGTTCGGGCTCTCTCCAACGTCAAGCGCCCCGCTCCTCGTCACAGAGTCGATAAACGAAAATCCAGGGAAGGTGCTTCTGACCAGCGGCTCAGGACCGCTCACCGTCTCGATACCGCCCCTCTCTGTCGAGACGCTCACGCTCGAGCCCAACGCAGACACCACCGTCCTCGTCGCGAGCTCGCAACAGCGCACGAGCGGCCCGCTCTACGACCTCCTCTTCTCCTCCTCGTCCTCGATCACGGGGATGGCCCTCGGCTCGAGGGAGCGATCTTCGTCGACGTCCGTCCTCTCGCTCTCGGTCTNNCCGTGAACGAGCCTGCCTCTTCCGGCTACCTACACCTCGTCTTCCCCGCCAACCTCATCAACGTCTCGTCCATCGGGAGCACGATCACCCTCGATGGCGGCGCCTCAAATGTCACCACGTACCGCAACGCGACTACGACTTCCGTCGTGGCCGAGTACGGGCGCGGCTCTCACACCCTGACAGTCAGCGCAGCTCCTGCGGTGAAGACTCCGTCGTCCTTGCCTACGACGGTAGCTCTTGTGGCCTTTGTGGCGTTCGTGGCGGTTGTGGTGTCACTCGCGTCCTTCGTGCTCCTCTGTCGCAGGCGAGCCAACAGAAGTGGATTCTAGGCCTATTCGCCTAAGAATATTCCAATCAGTTCTTCTAATATAGTTGGAATATCCCCTTAGAGAATAATGAGACGGCTGGCCGTAGTAGCGACGACTCGTGGCGCTCTGGTAAACAGGTTCTCGAAGGACTCCCTCGTGGAGGCAAGAAACCTGCAGGACTTTTTGGAGCAGACCGGCGAGTACTCCAAGGTGACCATCTACGAGCTTCAGAAGACGCTCGGGCCGCTCCAGCAGTGGGCCGAGCTCGAAGAGAGCCTGCGACAACTCAAATAGCCAAAGCGGTGAGTTCGCTACCGCTTGAGCGGCGCGGAGAAGGGCTCAGAAGCAGCTTCCATAGATTCGACAAAGAGCCTATGGCATCACCGTGACTTTCTTAAGCTGTGGACTGGTGAGACGGTCTCTCTAGTCGGCGACCAATTCACCAACCTTGCCTTCCCGCTGACGGCTGTCCTCATCCTGCACGCGACCGCCTCGCAGATGGGAATCCTCCAGGCCCTAGCCACGCTCCCGTTCCTCCTCCTCGGGCTTGTCGCAGGAGTGTGGGCGGACAGGTATCGGAGGCGTCGGCTCATGGTTCTGAGCGACGTGTCGCGAGCCCTACTCCTACTCAGCATCCCGATCGCCTATCTCTTGGGAGGCTTGAGCATCTACCTCCTATTCCTCGTGGGCTTTGCGACCGGGGTGTTCACGGTGATCTTCGACGTCACCTACCAGGCCTACCTCCCGGCGCTCGTCGACCGGGAGCAGCTCAANNGGCGGGATGATCAATTTCATCGCCGCTCCTTTCGCCATCCTCATCGACTCTCTCTCCTTCGTCTGGTCTGCTATCTCCCTCTCTTGGATCCGTCGGAAGGAGGTGCTGGTCGTGCGCGAATCGAGAAGGCCGATCATCGAAGAGATCAAGGAGGGCCTTGTTGTCGTGCTCGGCAACCGCAACCTGCGCTCCATAGCCGGGTGCACGGCCACAGCCAATCTCTTCGGGAGCATGGTGAACGCCGTTATGATCCTCTACGCCGTGAACGTGCTGGGGATGAGTCCCATCCTGCTCGGCGTGATGTTCGCGCTCGCGAGCGTCGGGGCTCTCACCGCAGCACTCGTCGCGGGGCGACTTTCGGCGCGCATCAAAATCGGGAAACTAATCGTCATCTCCGCGTTCGCCTTCTCGGGCGCGTACCTGTTGGTCATTCCTGCGGTCCCTCCCAACGGGAGCTACTTTCTGATCGCCGCCTTCTTCATCACCTCGTTCGCCAGCGTCATCTACAACATCTCCCAGGTCAGCTACAGGCAGGCGCTGGTCCAGATCAGGCTCCAAGGGAGACTCAACGCCACGATGCGCTTCATCGTCTGGGGGACGATGCCGATCGGCGCGCTGATCGGAGGTTTCATCGGGCAGGCGGTCGGCCTCTATCCGGCCCTAGTCGTCGGGGCCTTGGGCGGGACGCTCTCGTTCCTTTGGGTGCTCTTCTCGCCCGTCAGGAAGGTCGCGAAGATACCAACGGCCGCAGAGATGGTCGAATAAGGCCCAGGCTGTGCGGAGCCTAGGTGCCCTGCAGGACCGCGTGCGCCTTCACGAGGTTCGGGCCCTTGTATGAGTGGCTCCTCAGCATGCTCTGGTAGCGCTCCTCCTCCTCGGGCGTGGGCTTTGGCGACCAGTGGTCACCTTGGTCGTCCTCTTGGTAGCTGAAGTTGATGCGGATGGCGACGTCGCTCGTGCCGTCCCTGGGGTTAGTCTCGTCGTAGTCCGGATCCCACCTCAGCTGCCCCTCGGGGAACTCCTTCTCGAAGCTCTTCGAGAAGCCGGGGAGCTTCGAAAGCGCAATGGAGCCGACGTGGAACACGAGGCCGTCCTTCCAGTAGATGGGGACGACGATCCTGTCTAGCGCAGTGCTAGCTAGGAGCTTCTCTGCCGATGCCTTGTCGACGCCGATCGAGAGCAACGACTTCCGAAGTTGCTCGGCGTCCTTCTCCTCCTTCGAACTTGTCGACTTTGTGGCCTTTGGCAAGGTAGGTTGCGCGTGCCGTGCTTCCCCTATACCTAAGGTTTTCACGCCGCCGACAAGCGGGAGATTGCTAACGCCCAAAGGATCGCAGAGGCGATGACAGGGCCCCAGAATTCCATCTTGGAGGTCTTGTGATGGAAGACGCGTCCCCCAATGAAGATCCCGGCGAACCCTCCGACGAGCGCGACAAGCCACAGGGTCCTCTCGCTGATCCTGCTGTGACCGCCCACCGCCAAGAGCTTATCGATGCCCATGGCGATGAAACCAAGAAGACTAGCCGCTCCAACCCACTCAATCAGCTGCGTCGAATTCGGAAAGAAGGTCAACCGGATCGTTAAGAGAGGTGGATTCCAGATATTAGCGCCGATGTTCCTGCCCAGACCTTCGGGGTGACCTCTCGGGCTATGGGCTGCCCTTGAAGATCCAGATCAAGTTCCCGTCGGGGTCCTTGATCTGCGCGTTCTCTCCCCATTCCGTCTTCGTATAGCCCTTCGCGAAGGTCGCTCCTTTCTTCTTGAGCTCATCCACAGTCGCCTTGACGTCCGCTGCGTAGAGCGCAATGCCGGAATTCCCAGGCTCGAGCTCCCCCTCGCAGAGGTGAAGCTTCCAATCCGCGCCTTTCGGCCCCGCGGTCACCCAGTGGTCCTCAATCGAGGTCTCGAAGCCAAGCGTCTTCTTGTACCAGGCCGCAGATTTCTTACCGTCTGAAACCATCACGGCTATGCTGAAGTCTTTCGAAATCATGGCCCTGCTCTGCGGGGGTCCCTTTTCCCCTTTTCGCCAACGACCCTGTCAGGAAAAGTCTTTGGCCGTGAACTTCTGCCCGAACTTTTCGGAGAAGGCGATCTCCTCGAGCGGCTTCCTGTCCTTCTTCCCCAGGATCTTGCGCTTGGGATACCCGAACCCGAGGACGGCCGTGAACATCAAGGCTTCAGGAATGGCAAAGTCCTTCCGAAGCGCTCCCTCATCGACGCCCATGTAGATCCCTGACGCGACCCCGAAGTTCCAGGCCGCCAGCTCCATGTCCTGCAAGACGCGCCCCGCGTCGATCATGTGGGCAAAGACCTTGGGATCCACCAGGATTATGATCGCGAAATCCGCACCCTCGACCCATTTGCCCGTCCTGCTGTCCGCCGCGAGCTTCTTGAGGTCGGCGCGGTCCTGGATGAGGACGAACCGCCATTCCTGCCGGTTCATCGCCGAACCTGTGAGCCTCGCAGCCTCGAGGACCTTCCTCTTGATGTCCCCAGGGACGCGCTGCGACTTGAACTCGCGCACATCAAGCTTCGTGGAGATGGCCTTGAAGGTGTCCAACTCGCAAAAAACTCCCGCCCCCTTAGTTTAGCCTTCCGGTGCCGATGGCTTTCGCGTCTCGCTATCTATTTAACAAGTGGAACCGTTCGCAGCACCATGCAACCCCCACCAAAGCCGAGCGCTTTCCCCTCGAGCAACAAGAGGCGGGCTTTCTACGCGCTCTCGGGCATCGCAGTGGTGATGGTCGTGGGGATAGTCGGATTCCGCTACATAGAGGACATGCGTTGGGTGGACGCGCTCTACATGGAGAGCANNGGTCAGGGTCCGCCCATACCGCTGAATACCGACGCGGGGAAGATCTTCGCCTCGATCATGGGCTTCGTCTCGGTGGGCACAGTGTTTACCAGCTTGGTCGTAACCCTAGTCCCCATCGTCGCGCAGCTGTGGAAGGAGGGCCTGGAGCGAGTCGAGCTGGACGCAAGGCAGTTCGAGAAGGACATGACAAGGAAGAAAGAAGAATAGCGGATCATCTGAGCCGGGCGACGAAGACGGTCTCTGAATACGGCCTCTTGTCCCTCTCCGTCCTGTCCTCGACGGGCCTCTCAAATTTCTTTTCGATGCGCATCCCCGCTTCCTCGAAGATGCCCGGATAAAGGCCCAAGCGGTCGTTCGCGACCAAGAGCACCGCCGCCCGCGGCGAGAACTGGTCTCTGACGTTCCTCAGCGACTGGGCCATGCTTCTCGCGTAGTCAGCCTTCGCGCTCTCACCCTTGCCTCTCGTCTTGGGTCCGATCTCCAGCGCGTCCTTCCTCTCTATCCCGAAGAGCTCATACGCGTACCTGTGCTGCTCGTGGTAGTCGATCTGCCCCACGTACGGGGGCGACGTGAACACGCCGTCAACGCGCCCGGAGCTGCTCAAGTGGTCCTCGAGCTTGACCGTCCTGGAGTCACCTTCAATCACGAGCGAACGGGCCGGCCTCCTGGCGGTTTGGAACTCCTTGATGCGCCTCACGGTGTCGGTCGAGTAGAATCTCAGCCTGGGGACGATCGTCGTGACCGGCTCGCACGTCTTCCCCATGTGCTTGTAACAGACATATGGCGCTCGCACAGGAACCTTCGGCGTCGCGAGGTCATAGTGGTGAACGAGCCTGCAGGAGCGCGCGGTCCGGCTTAGGAGGACCCTGAGCAGGTCCTGGTGCTCGTACTCGGGGATGTGGTCGCGGAAGAAGAGAATCTCTCGAAGGCTTCTCGGGGCGAACCAGGTCTCCAGATAGTCGCTCCCGTTAGGTTCCCGCTTGATCCTCGCACCCTTTCCATCAGGGAACTCCCTTGCGCTGAACTCGGCGGTCCTCCTTGATATGTCAAAGACCTCCTCCTCGACGGCCTGGGAGTCGTACTCGGCCAGCTTCACCCGCGAAATCATCACGTTGAACGCGGAGACGTCGATCCCTACGGAGTCTATGCCGCGCTCGCTGGCCTCTACGAGGGTGGTCCCCGAGCCGCAAAAGGGGTCGAGCACCGTCTGACCCTGCTCGAAGTATCTCGTGAGGAAATAGCCCACCAGCTGAGGTATGAACTTCCCGAGGTAGGGGTGAAGCCTATGGACGTGCTTGGTCCTCTCCCTCTCAGGGACCTCATGGAACGCAAGCGACATGTCGCCGATTTGCAAGGCCTCCATCCTCGACCTGACCCTTCGGTTCCAGCTCTCCACATATCCCAGAAGCTCGCTCCTTGAGACCCTCAGGCCGCCCGTGGGCGCGCGGGAGACCGGTTCCCCCCTGGCGTTGTATCTCGCCAAGCGCTTGTATTGGACGAGGTAAGAGATGTTGCTTGGGGTCTTGCCTATCAGCGCTGCAGCATCCTGTAGCGTGAGAAGATCCGGGGCGTCGGCGACCACTTTCCTTCCAGGAATCAATCTATTGGCCAAGCAGGCAAGGCCGTGAGTGCGCCAGTTTTCTATTAAGCATGCCGGTCCGAGATTCATCCGCAGAGGCCCTGAGAACTAGGTGCGGCGGGATCCTCCAGAGAAATCCTCTAGAGGACCACGCCCGATGACTCTGAGAATCGGTATTTAGGGTCGCGCGCACCATAACTTCCTGAGAAGTCATGGCTACGTTTGGTTTCACGTTACCCACCACGGCAGAAGGACTAATCATCCTGGGGATCACGCTCCTCGTGCTATGGATCGTGATATCGATCCCAGTATACATCTCGGGCGAGCTGATAACAGGCGGCAAGGCGGACTTTGGGTCCGCGATGGGCGCGACCCTCGGCGGGGCCCTGGCGTACGTGATCATCCTCTGGGCAGGGAGCTTTCTGCTTGAACCGATCCTAGGCGCCTCCGCGGTGATGATCTCTTTCATCTTCGCCATCCTCGTTTGGCTGGCAGTCTACCGCGCCTCGTTCGACACCGGCTGGCTCCAAGCTGCGGGTATAGTAGTCGTCGGCTGGCTAGTGCTAGTAGTCGTGGACGTGGTGCTCACGTCGCTCTTCGGGGTCGCAATCCCGAAGTTCTGGCCGTTCTAGGCCGGGCCTTTCAGGGCGAGGATCGCGTCGATCCTCATCTTCGTAGACTCGTTGACCTTGGCCCCCAAGCGTTTCCATAGCGAAGCCATCAGCTTCGGGGTGGCGCGCTGGAGCGACTCTGCGACATGGATCGCTTCGACCAGCGACTTTCCGTTCACAAATTCGGAAGCCAGCTTGTCGCAACTCATCTCATGCCTCAGGTAATGGTCAGAATCGAGAGAAGACAGAAGCGCAGCGGCCGCGACGAAACCGAGCACCGCGACGAACATCAGGGCGACCATGGAGCCCGTCCCCATGAAGGCGAGGATGCTCAAGAGCAGCGACACGACGGCCGCCGGGGCCACCAGCCTCTTCCTTACCTCTCCTGAGTCCCCTAAGACATGGCCGAACTCATGCGCCGCTACAGCAAGCCTCTGGCTCTCGGTGAGACTTTCATAGTAGCCTGCGCCGAAAAGGAGCTTGTTACCGAAGCTGAATGCCGCCACGTTGGCCTTTGTCACAAAGTACCTATCGTTGGAGTTGCTGCTGAGGCGGTCCGTGACGCTCATGGCATTTGCGAGCGAATCGAGCTGCGACGACTTGAACGACCTGGCGCCCAGGAACACCTTCAGATAGAGACTTCCAAGGTCCACAAAGGATCCCTACAGAGCGGGCCCCGTCGCCCTCTCGAAGTAGGATCGGCAACGGAGCATGAACCTCTGAAGGCTACTTCTAGTACATTTACGTTGTGAAGGGTACCTTCACGTGCTCAGAGGGAGGCAGAATCAGGTCCTTCGCCTTGGCCGGGGAGGCCCTGGCGTAGCTGCGGATCCTCTCTACCTCTTCAGGGTTAGATGTGGGGATCTCAGCCCTCGTGCCTGGTACGAACTCCCAAGCCGGCACCTCGGGCTGGGTGCTCGGTGGGCGATGCGCCCTCACGTGCTTGTTCATGTGGATGTAGCAGTAGGCCGCATCGCAGACATGGCACGTGTAGTAATATCCCGGATCGAACTTTGTGCCGCAGAAGTGGCACGTCGGCTTGTCTCTGGTCAGCGACTCATGGGCAGGATCGAGGACCACTCGAGACCATCTCCCTCATACCTTGGGGACGGAGATGTCTAACCCTGGGGGCGTGTCCTTGGTCCAGTAGATCTGGTACTCGTCAGGCTTTGGCGGCGTGGGCTTCATGAAGTCTTTCTCGGCCTGCTCCTCGGTGAGGTTGAACCTCACGACCTTGCCGTCGAACCCCTTGGCCAAGGCCTTCGGGAGATAGAACCGCGCCATCTCCTTGTCGTTGACCTTCTCGATCATGACCCACCCTGGCCCGAACTGCTTGATCTCGCCGAGGCTGAGGTCGTCGTTCCCCTTTACCTCGCGCTTTACGAGCTCGTCCCAGCGGAACCTGGTCGTGCTTTGCATGGCCCTCTACGTCTTGCGGATTCTTCATGGTTGAGTAGCTTACTTCTAGAGGAATCATTCATCCGTGATATGAGCGCGCGGCGGATTGTGGTGCCGCTGCGATGGCATGAGTGGAGAAGCCGATTCGGCGTCCCAGGTGGTCTGGGAGGGCCACCCGTGGGTGACGCCCGGGCTCATTGGGCTCACGGTAGAGGTGGTCGCGCTCGCGATCATCCCTATCGTGGGTCGAGTTCGTCACGGGAGCCGGCCTCGGGGGCTTCTTGTCGGTCCCCCTGCTGCATGGACCTACGCCGCTGTCTTCGTGGTTTGGCTCGTCGGTGCGCTAAGGCTAGCTTTGATCCGCGCGTCAAGCCACTACACGCTCAGGGGCTCCAGCCTTGAGATCCAGCGCGCCATCCTCAGCAGAAGGATCTACACGGTCTCCGCCGCCGGCTTCCCTGACCTTCAGGTGATCAAGAACATTGTCGGCCGCATCCTCAACACCGGGACGATAATCATCGAGACCGACAGCAACCGGGACATCAGGCTCAAGATGGTCCACGACCGCGTGCCCGTCTCAAGGAAGATACGGGAGGTGATGACGGTCCCGCTTGTAAGGGTGGCTGGGGAAAGCCCGGCGCCCGTTCCGTCTCCGGTCAAGGGTAGGGAAAAGTGAGGCGTTATCACGATTTCAGGCTGGGGGCCCACTTGCCCTTTCTGCGAGCTTCGACACCGCCGCCAGAGTTGCCTCAAAGGTCAACTCAGCGATTAGCCTAAGTTCAGCCTGTTTCCTCCGCGTCAACTTCTCCGAGCCAGTCACCTTGGCTCAGCCTGACCTTGCCGTCACCGTCGAATTCAGCCAGGAGGTCTGGCCGCTCGCGAAGGCCAGGTGGACGTCAACCGGATATGCAGTCCCGACGGTCGCCGACATCGGCCCGGCGCCAGTGGAGCTCCCTGTTACCGTCGCGTTGGGAGGAAGCGGGTTCCCGCTCGCCGAGGCAGGGCAGTTCTTGAAGAAGAGGCCATCCGACGTCGCGGCCCCGGAGCAGATGAACGCCCTAGTGGGGGTGTAGAGGTAGACTGTGATGCTCGTGACGGCATCGCTGCCAGTATTCTTGAGGGAGATCTGCCACGTCCCGCTGATCGCGGTCTTGGTCACGTTGTCCGAGGTGATCAGCACGCCGCCTGACGACCCCACCACAGAGGAGGTGGTCGACGAGGTCGTCCCACCAATAGTGGTGCCGTTGGAGGTCGAGATGTAGTATATTCCCGCCACTATCACGATGAAGACTATCACGAGGACAACGGCCAGCACGGATCCCTTCATGGCGTCAAAAGACGCTTGTTCGTCTATTAAGTCTTGGCCGATTATTATGATTGCATTTTCGTTCCGGGTGAGATTCGCTCATTTGGCATTGACGCCGGAATGTGTTGGTAAGTTCATGAAAAGTCTCTGCACTTAAATACCAAACCCGGCAAGAACGCTCGGGAATCCTTGTCCACCTTTGAAGACTATGTGGGCAAGATCAACACTGCGATAGGCAATGGGCCGAACACAAGTAAGGCCATGCAGAAATTGGAGATCTTGTTCGGAAAGGCTCTTCGAGCCTTCATCGAGCACAATGTCCGTTTCAAGCCCGACACTAAAGGGAAAGACAAAGGGAAGGCGTCGAACGCCAACGCGACCCAAGCCCAAAACCAGATCAAGAAACTTTACGACCAGCTCGCAACGGTCAACTCTACTCTCGCAGGAACGACCCTGCGAGACTTAGCGAAGAAGAAACAAGACAAGGCAGCCAGTGAGAAGGCAGGGGCGGATGCTGCGAAAAACGACGGCGACACCGACCAAGCGAGCGAAGACTACGTGAGCGCCGCAATCAATGAGTACCGTGCCGCCATCTGTTATTTCGCGCTCGCTCAGCTCAACGACCCTAACCGGGACTACACCAAGAAGGACGTGCAGGAAGGGGAGCTCAACTATGCTCTTTGCCTTCTCAACGCAGCGCAAGACCTCGCCGACGCAGCAGACAACGAGGACCCCGACGACGCCTCGGAGATCTTGGCCGAGCTGATGGTCTCAGCCGCACTCTTCGGAGCCGCAAAGGCAGCCCTCGAGGACTTGGAGGCCGGCGCCAGGAAGAAAGCCGTCAACTTCGGTCAGACGACCAAGGACAAGATCAAAGATTCGAAGGACACTGCCGACACAGGACAGACCGCATCCAAGAGCTCGCTAGATTCTCATCTCAAACCGTAGCGAACGAGTCCTTCCGGTTCCTGTCTTGTCATCTTCTCCGTTTTCTTTCCCTTCGGACTGCGAGGACGCCTCCGAAGACAGCAAGGCCCGCACCCGCGGTGACTAGCACGACGCCGACCGAAGTCTTGAGATGGTCGTTTATTCCGACTACATCCTTCAGTTCGGCAGCAACGGGGGCGGTGTAATGGTCGATTGCCCTCACAGCGTCTGACAGGGATGCCATGACCGGAGTGGTGTACTCATCGACCACGCCTACGACATCGGACAAGGCAGCTGAGACTGAAGCATACCTGTCAATGAATTTGATGGCTTCATCAAGAGAGGCGCTCACAGGTGATACGTGCTCGTCCACTGCATGGACGACTTCATCCAGCGACGCCAAAATCGGAGCCTCCCGCACGTCGTGCGCGTTCACCGCGTCCTTCAGGGCCGCGGCGACAGGGAGCGCCGAGCGGTCCGTCACCCCCAAACCATCTCGCAAAGCGGCGGTCAGTTTCTGCCCTGTCGCTGGGCCGAACACGACCCCCGCCTCTGCCCAGCTCCTTGCGTCAATCGTTGAGCCGGCCGCAGGGAAGTTCGTCGATGAAACAGCTGCCCCGGTAGAGGCTTCCGCGTAAGCTCCAACAGGCGAATTCGATGTGTCAGCCGCGAACCCAGCCCCCGCGGCGAAGTTGGTGACTGAGCCCGACAAATCGATGACGCCCAAGAGGAAGGACCCGCTCGAGAACGGGACCGACGAGGAAGTCGAGAATGCCAGTTGGCCAGAGCCTGAACCCGTCCCCTTCGCCGTCGCCAGTCCGGAGGAGGTCACACCCGAGACCTCGTAGACGTACGCGCCTGCTCGCAGGCTGGATGAGCTCAGTGTCACGGCGACCGTGTCCGTCCCGCCTCTCGGAGGAGCAGAATAGAACACGTCGGCGCACGCGCCGGAGAAGCCCGTGGTGAGAACACCACTGCATGACAACACCGCCTCCGTGAAGGTCGAGCCTACGCTATCGCTGACGGAGTTCTGCGAGCTCCCGTCGGTGGCAATCCCCACGACGAGCAGATCTCCCGGCACAACCGCCGTCCGGAGGGAAATCGAGATTGCGGTGCACCCCGGTAAAACACAAGAGCCGCTGGCCTGCTGGACGACCGACGAAGACGCCGCATGGGCTGGAGGGACGATAGAGGTCGCGGCAGAGAGGAAGAGGAGGAACGCTACGGAGGTCACGATTGCGGACGCTCGAAGCTTCGTAAGCCTGTGCGATTCGCTCAACCCATTCTAGTTGACGCTGAAGTCGATGGTTACCACGAGCGTGTCTCCGGGAGACACGGGCGGGATCGCCCCGCCTCCAAGAGTGCAATTCACGCCGTTGGAAGCATCAGTTGTTGCATAGGTGTGGGTGCACAACTCATCCCACGCCCAACTATTGTCGTTGGTCGCAACGACAGCTTGGACGTGACATGAAGTGCCGCAGTTTACCGTGGTAAACAGGTTGGGAAGGAATGTGGCAACTGTGCTCCAACCGGAGCACAAGTTAGGTGTCCCGCTCGAGGGATTGCACCCCGCCGGAGTAAGAAAGTTCGTCGCGGCGGAATCCAGCCGCGAGCAGCCACTTGTAATGGTGCAAGTCTGGCCATTACCATGGTCGACATAGATCCCCATACGCGTTATCCAGGTTGAGCAAGAGCCGAAGTTGAGTGGAGAGAGATTACCGCCGTTCGTTCCTCCCACACAGCTAGCTATCGCGTTCCGAGCATAGACCGTCAACGGGTCGGGGCCTTGCCACGTAGAGACTACCTTCCCGTCGGGCCCGATCACCTTGATCGTCTCCGTGCCTGATATGGTCAGGGCCTGATTCTGGGTCCCCGAAGCTGTGCGAGACAACATGCCCGCGAATACGGTGGAACCGAGCAGAATTCCAATCACGACGCTTCCCGCAATGGCAAATGCGATCTTTGTCCTGGATGAGGCTTGCATCAGGCCGCCGATGGGAAGCGCTTTCTACTTAAGCTCTCACGAAGAAAAGTATGGCAACGCCGCCGTGCTAGATCACATGAATAGTTCTATAATGGTTCTCATGTCTTTTCTAATGCATACCAGAACGCCTACAGGCCCTCAGGAAATCAATCGCCGAGCTTGCTTTTGCGCACTAGCTGGCTCAAAGAAAAGTTATTCTTGAGCTTCCACAATCGTCTGCATCACATGGAGCCAGACGAAGTCGATACCTGGAAGCGGGGCCTCCTGAATTTCAGGGCGCAGAAGGACGAGTTCATGAGGCAGAGCCATGACTCCCCGTTCTCCCACGGAGGCCAGCAGGACTTTCAGGGATTGAAGTACTTCGAGCCCGACCCCGCCTTCCGGTTCGAGACGAAGCTCCTGAGGTATACCTCTGAGTCGAGCCTCATGATGACCACGACCAAGGGGACGCGCCAGCTCTTCAACAAGGAGGGGCGCTTCGACCTCGTGATCGACGGCCAGCCCGTGCGGGTCCAGGCGTACCAGTCCGCGGAGGGGGAGGACCCGAGCCTCTTCATCCCCTTCAGGGACGCCTCGTCAGGAGACGAGAGCTACGGCTCCGGCCGATACCTCGACATGAAGGTCCAGCACGACGACGTCTACCTGGTCGACTTCAACTATGCCTACGACCCCTACTGCGCCTACAACGACGGTTACGTCTGTCCTCTCCCGCCTACGGAGAACTGGCTGAAGGTACCGATCCGGGCGGGCGAGAAAAAGTACCACGAGTAGGGCGGGCTGGCCGGAATCTTGGCCTACGAGCGTCACCCCGTACCCTGAATGACCCTGCTGGGAGTCGTCGCAATCTAAAAGAATGAGAGCCCAGCAATGGGCTTCGACTTGATGAGCCGGGGGCTTCACTTCGCTTGGTCCAGATGAGCAAGGCGTCTCGGAGGCTCGCGGCGATAATGTTCACCGACATCGTCGGCTACTCCGTCTTGACGCAAAGGAGCGAAGAACAAGCCCTCAAAGACCTCGAGGAGCACAGGCGACTGCTTCGCTCGAATTTCCAGGCGAACGAAGGGACCGAAATAAACGCGATGGGCGACGCCTTCCTCGTCGAGTTTTCGAGTTCTCTGAACGCAGTCCGCTGCGCGACTTCAATCCAGCGTATCCTGAGCGATCGCAACAGAGGCCTGCCTCATGAGCGCACGATTCGCGTCAGAATAGGGATCCATCTTGGAGACGTCTTGTCCCAAGGGGACGATGTCTACGGAGACGCCGTCAACATCGCTTCCCGATTGGAGCCCCTAGCCGGGCCAGGAGGCATCTGCGTCTCCCAAAACGTGGCAGACGACGTCAGAAGCAAGATCGGTTTCCCGGTCGTGCGGCTCGGGAGGTATGAGTTGAAAAACGTCGAGACTCCCGTGGAGGTCTATCGCGTCGTGATGCCGTGGGAAGAGGAGGAACCGAAAGGGCTTGCTCGTCCCGGGAGGCAGCGCGTAGCGGTCCTCCCTCTGGCGAACATAAGCCCTGACAAGAATGACGAATATCTTGCTGACGGGATGACAGACGAGCTGATCTCGACGCTCTCCAACATCGCGAATCTGGGCGTGATCGCGCGGACGTCGGTGTTGCGCTACCTTGGCACGAGCAAGGGAATCTACGACATCGCGCGGGAGCTGAACGTGGAGGCAGTTCTGGACGGGAGCGTCCGGAAATCAGGCAACAAGATTCGAGTCACAGTCCGGCTGATCGACGGCGTCAGCGAGGAGCATCTGTGGACCAAGAAGTTCGACAAGGAACTCGAGGACATCCTCGTCATCCAGAGCGAGATAGCGGACAACGTCGCGGAGGCGATGAAGGTGGAGATGAAGGCGAAGGAGAAGAACCAAATCGTCAGGAGGGCCGCTGCAAACATCGCTGCGCACACGCTGTACTTCAAGGGACGCTACTACTGGAACAAGAGGACCGAGGCGAGCCTCCAGGCCGCGATCGAGTGCTTCGAGGGGGCAATAAGCGAGGCACCGGAGCACGCCCTCGCCCACGTGGGGCTGGCAGATTGTTACCGCATCATGGGGGGCAGGGGATTCATGAGTTCAGAGGAGGCAACCTCGAAGGCGCGAGCGCTCGTCGAGAGGGCGCTCGACCTCGACGACACGCTGGCGGAGGCCCACGCCGCGCTCGCCGGTTCACTCGAAGTCGACTGGGACTGGTCCGGCGCTGAGAGGGAGTTCCTGAGGGCGATCGAGCTGAATCCGAGCTACGCCTCGGCGTACCAGTGGTACGCCTTGCACCTTGGGCACAGCGGGAGATTCGAAAAGGCCATCGAGGCTGCCAGGAGGGCCGTGGAGCTCGACCCCCTCTCTCCGGTGATGGCCTGCACCCTCTTTGAAGAGTACTACTTTGCCCGCCGGTATGAAGACGCCATGGAGCAGTGCCAGCGCGCGATGAAGCTCGACCCAGAATTCGCCCTCGTGCACTATAGCTTGGCACAGATCCATATCCAAAGGAAGATGATGGACCAAGCCATAGCAGAGCTTGAGAAGGCGACATCGCAGTCGGCCGAGCCGGAGTACAAGGCCGTCCTCGGGTATGCGTGCGCGGTCTCAGGACAAAAGGGGAGAGCGAAGGAGATCTACAAGGAACTCGCCGAAGCGCCGGTCGGGGGCAAGGTCTCAGCTCCCAACCTGGCGATCATCCATCTCGGCCTGGGCGAGGACGAAGAAGCCTTGGCGCTGCTCGAAAGGGCATGCGAAGAGAGATCAGATTCTTTGAAGCATCACATAGTCTCACCCCTTTACGACAACCTGAGGTCAGACCCCCGATTTGACGCGCTGTTGGAGAGGGCCGGGATCCAAACGCCATGATTATCTAGGGACGGGCGTTGGAAACAGCACTTGAGACGCGAGCGGATCCAGGTCATAAATGACAGCAGGTTCCTGAAAGACGCGGAGATCAAGGCGGCCATTCCCGCGGTGCAAACCCAGATTCAGCGGGATTTCGCGCCCGCGTGGGGCATCGATGCCTCCCTTGAGTTTCTGGGGAAGCAGCGCCAGCCGGATCCAGACGCTTGGTGGATAGCTTTCCTAGATTACGCGCGACACGCTGGTGGCGAGGGCAACCATTTCCTTACCAAGTCGGGCCTCCCTTTCGGCAGGATTTTCGTCCAGAGCACGAAGAAAGTAGCTCAGGCCTGGACGAGCGCGCTCAGCCACGAATTGCTCGAGCTGCTCGCCGACCCAGACACGAACCTGGTCGCCTCCAAGGGCACCACCAAAAAGATCAGCGTCTGGCACGCCTACGAGGTATGCGACCCCTGCGCTGACGACAGCTACGGATACAGGATAGACGGAGTGCTCGTTTCAGACTTTGTCTATCCCGCCTGGTTCGAGTCCTTCCAAAAGAAAGGCGCCCGGTTCGACCACCAGGGGCTGATCACGAAGCCCTTTCAGGTTCTTCCCCTCGGTTACGCCGTCACGTATCACATGGCCCCAAAGAAGGGCGCGGGCCAGGGCGCCTCTCCGACCGGAGCTCCGCGGTCAACGCGAAACGCCGCGTGCACCAGCTTCGAAAAGCGAGGGACGTCGCGAGACAAATGGGTAAGACGAGACTCAAGGATGACTTGAGCATAGGTCAATCGTCGCAGTTCCTGCATCTGCTCGGCGGGAGGAAGCACGCGACTCCTATCGGATCGTTGTAAATCTCGTAGAGCTCAGGCGGGATTTCCTTTGGAATCTCTTTCGGCATGAGCAAGTATCGGAAGATTGGATAAAAGCACCAATGCTAGATTAGGTGAGGATTAAGCCGGCGACGAAAATTAGAATGGAGGCTTTTTCTTCTTGGGGGCCGATTTGGGCGGGCGAGATATGACTACTGCTCGACGTCCTGAGCGACCAACGCCCACATAAACATTCTAACTCGATGGTGCCGCTTCCCGGGCTCAAGGCGCCGCGTTGGCGGTGCTGGTCGTCGAGACGCTGACCACGCTGCAGCAGGCGTAGAAGTTCCCCTTGCCCTCTCCGTTTACCTGCCCCGCCGCCGTGTCCTTCACGTAAAAGTAGAGCGGGTAGCCGTTGAAGGTGATCTGCTTCAGCCCATCACTCCTCGTCGCATTCCCGAAGCTGCCCGCGCTCAGGCTCGGAGGGAGATAGACCTCTCCGCTGCCCAGGTTGAAGAGCGGCCAGGCCGTGACGCAGCCTCCCGTGCAGGTGCTCGACCCGTTCCCCGGATCGGTCGTCCGGAAGTAAAGCGTAAACCCAGAACANNAGAAGCCCGTGCCCGCCTTGTAGGCCAGGTTCACCGTGAGCGCCTCGGCGGACGCGGCTTGCGTGCTCGTGCGGGTCGAGACTGTCAGAGGGTAATAGACCAGGGATCCCGCTGCAAGAATCAGGACGACGACCACCAAGGGTCCCATCCAGCTCCTGTAGTCGACCACGTAGGGCGATTCGGGCCTTGCGCAATATAGGCCTTTTTCAGTGCCGAGCCTCGAACAGGAGCGAGCACCAGTATTGGATGCCCGATACGCTTTTATCCGCTCCCGAGCCGGCCCGCGCTCGGACGACATTTGGCAGACTCCCCTGACTCCCCAGCCGTGACCCCCGAGGTCCCTGCCGCCGGCGGACCGCAGGACCCTCCGAAGCTAAAGTACGAGCCGCTCATAATCATCGGGATACTTCTCGCCCTCCTCATGGGCGCGCTCGACAACTTCGTCGCCCTCACCGCCCTCCCGACGATCCTGCAGCAGTTCGGGCAGCCCAACGGCGGCACCTTCG
>PLCG01000053.1 GCA_003135575.1 Nitrososphaerota archaeon | reverse complement strand
GATATATCCATTGTAAGGTCGATTTCGTGGTATTAGGCTTCAAAGCCACGTTCTGCGGCCGCCACGCTTCTAATAAGCGAAAAGACCGCGAGAGAATGCCAACAGAGCAAGGTTGCAAACATTTCAGACCAAACGTTTAATAATTAACCGCGTATCACTCAAAATAGTCAGCATGTCAGAGTCTGAGTTTGGCTTGGCCGCCGTCTACCGGCTCATAAAGAAAGCCGGCGCGGAGAGGGTAGGGGACGACGCGGCCATCGAGCTTCGCATCGTCCTAGAGGAGGTGGGCCTACAGATCGCCAGGCAGGCGACCGAGTTCGCGAAGCACGCGGGACGGAAGACCGTGAAGCCATCGGACGTGAAGCTGGCGGCAAAAGCCGTCCTGAAGACCCAGTAGTGGGACCAGCTTTTAATCCGGTTTCGATGGGGCGCTCGCATGGGCCCCGGTGGTGTAGTTCGGCCAAGCATTGTACCCTCTC
The DNA here is from genome assembly GCA_003135575.1 of Nitrososphaerota archaeon. GTDB lineage: Archaea > Thermoproteota > Nitrososphaeria > Nitrososphaerales > Gagatemarchaeaceae > Gagatemarchaeum. The sequence goes on along the minus strand of PLCG01000053.1, from coordinate 2,172 downwards.
GAGGTACAGACCCGGGTTCAAATCCCGACCGGGGCACCATTAACACTAATTAGAGGAGATGGACTTGGAAGGGAAGATAGTCGGAGTATTCGGGACGGACGCGGGTGCGAAGGCCGGGCTCCTCGCCCCTATAACCAAAAAGAGCGAGGCGGAAGGCGCCATCGTCGTCCACCGCAGGGTCGAGGCGGGCGTCAATTTCTCCTTCCTCGACGACGCCCAGTTCCCTGAGAAGGTGCAGGGCTACTCGCGTATCGCGTCGATCGCGGACCATGCATACTACGTGCTCCCAAAGTTCGGAAAGATATCGCCTCCAGACGGCGAGCTGGCCGTCATCATAGACTCGTTCGGCCTCGACGGCTCCATCTTCTCGGTCGACGAGGAGCCACCATCGGGGATCGGTTCGTACTTCAAGGGCACGCGTCTCGAGGCCTTCAAGGCGAGCAGCCGGAGCTCGCAGTCGTCGGCGATCGACCTGGCCGCTGTAAAGACCGGCCCGAACACACCTCCTTCCGGGACGCTCATCTACATCGACAGGGCCTTCAGCGTGAAGGGGGTCGGCGTGGTTGTGCTGGGGTTCGTGCTCGGCGGGAAGGTCAGCGTGCACGACCAGTTGAGGCTAATCCCAAGCGCGGATGGCAAGAAGGCAGAAGTGAGGGGGATCCAGGTCAGCGACGAGGACCAGCAGACCGTGGGGAGGGGCCTCCGCGTGGGCCTCTCGCTCAAAGGCGTGGAGCTAAAGGACCTCGACAAGGTCTCGTGGATGGACGACGGGAGCTTCAAGGTGCGGGACACTGTTACGTTCACATTCCAGCAGAGCAGGTTCTACAAGCAGGCATTGGACGGCAGGGACCTCCACTTGCAGCTCCCTGGCGAGATGCTCATCTGCAAGCTCAAGGCCGATGTCTCCGGGGGGACCCTGACCGCCACGCTTACCGCGGGGGCGCCTGTCTGGGAGGGGATGAGGGTCGCCGTGATTGACCTCAACGGGAAGAACCTGCGCGTCGCGGGCGGCGGCTCCTGCCGCGCAGAATCTTGAATAAGGATTATAGGGCTCCCTCCCTCCATTTGTGGTGCTGTGTCATCTTCGAAGAGAGAGGTCATCACGTTGGGCGGAGGATGCTTCTGGTGCCTCGACGCCGTCTTCACCGACATCAGGGGAGTCGAAAAGGTGGTCTCAGGGTACTCCGGAGGGAAGGTCCCCGACCCTAGCTACGAGGACGTCTGCGGGGGAGACACGGGGCACGCGGAGGTCGTCGAGATAACGTTCGATCCAGAGGTCGTCCCGCTTCGAGAACTCCTCAAGGTCTTCTTCACTCTCCATGACCCCACCACCAAGGACAGGCAGGGGAACGACGTGGGGACGCAGTATCGCTCGGTCATCCTCTATCGCGACGCTGCGCAAAAGGCCGCTGCAGAGGAGGCCGTCCGCGAGATCGACGCATCCGAGGCGTGGGACGGCAAGGCGGTCACAGAGGTCCAGCCTTTCACTGCGTTCTACGCCGCAGAGGGCTACCATCAGGGATACTACAGGAAGAACCCACTCCAGCCATACTGCCTCGTCGTGATTCGGCCGAAGGTCGCGAAGCTCAGAAAGTCGTACCTCCAGATGCTAAAGGCGTCCTAGAGGGCGTCCCGCAACATCTCTTTTTACGCCTCCCATCTGCCGAGCTGACGTGCGAGGCATAGTCGGCATCTGCGGGACCCCCGGCACAGGGAAGAAGACCGTCGCGCCCAAGGTCGCCGCTCTCCTGGGCCTTCCCGGAACAGTCTCCATCAACTCGCTCGCCCCGAAGGGCGCCGTCGAGGTGGATCCCGCCCAGCTCCGCAAGGCGCTTCTAGAATCCAAGCCTCCGCAGGTCGTGCTCTTCGGTCACATGCTCCCGGACGTCCTCAGGAAAACAGAGGCAGGGTTCGTCGCAGTCCTGAGGTGCGACCCGGCGGTGCTGCGAAAGAGGCTCGCCGCGAGAGGCTACCCGATGGAGAAGGTCACGGAGAACGTCGAGGCCGAGCTCATCGGGGTCTTACTCTACGAGTGCGTGAAGAGGTACGGGCAGGCTGTGGTCCGCGAATACGATACCAGCACGACCCGGCCCGAAGACGTCGCGAAGGCGATCTCTAGAGACGCAAAAGCGGCGCTCGCAGGCAAGGCGGCGCGACCCAAGGGAAGGCAGC
>PLCG01000095.1 GCA_003135575.1 Nitrososphaerota archaeon | reverse complement strand
CCGGAGATTATCACGTTGACGCCAGTCGTGCCCTGCTCGTTGACCGAGGCAGAGCCGGCGCCGGATGTGATGGTAGAGGTGGACTGCGCTGTCGTCGCAGCCGTAGCGAAGTTCGCCAGTATGTAGACGCCTGAGCTGGCGAGGTTGGTCGAGTCACTGCCGTAGGCCGCGGTTATCACTGGCGCTCCTGAAGTGGTATCTGCATAGCTGACTTGGCAGGAACCCAAGCTTAGCGTGCAAGACGCTGACGGAGTGAATGCCCCGGTCCCGCTTGAGGAGGTCCAGGCAACTGTCCCCGTCGGAGATGAGCCTGTGACGGTCGCTGTACACATGGAACTCGAGCCTCGAGCAACGGTAGCAGGAGAGCAGGAGACCGTGGTGGTCGTAGCCGACGCTACCAGGACAGTGACTGTGCCCGTGGCCGTAGCCGAACTGCCAACCGAGTCTGTCACCCTGATGCAGTAGCTCGTGGTTGACGTCAGAGAAGGGGTGAAGTAGGAAGTTGAAGTTCCGAGAACCGATCCGCCCCCGCAGCTAGTTTGATACCAGGCGTACGAATAGCCTCCAGATCCTCCCGACGCAGAAGCTGTGAGAGTAGCTGTCTGGCCGCTGTTAATCGTAACTGAAGAGACTGAGACTGTCGGGCATCCGATGTTTCCTACAGGATTGCCCAGCAATGTCGCGATTAGAGTTATCGTGCCAGTGCAATAGTTATTGATGGTGCCGGAGTTGCCGAAGAAGGCAAGAGCTTCATTAGTAATGGAGCCGGCGGTGCCGATGGTGCCGGCGTTGGTGAGCGAGCCGGAGTTGTCGATGTTGCCGGTTACCATGTTGGTGATGGTGCCGCCAGCCTTGTTGACGAGGTACTGTGTGTTGGCGATGGTCCCGGAGTTGGTGAAGATGCCGAAGTTGTCGATTTCGGCGCCGCCAGCATTGTTGGTGATGGACCCAGAGTTGGTGATGACGCCTCCAGCTTCGTTGGTGATGAATCTGGTGTTGGCGATCGTGCCGGAGTTGCTGATGGTGCCGAAGTTGTCGAGGAAGGCGGAGGTGTCGATGGTTCCGTGGTTGGAGATGGTGGCACCAGCCTCATTGGTGACGACGTTGAAGTTATCGAGAGTGCCGTAGTTGGCGAAGGTGCCAAAGTTGTCGAGGAAGCTGTTGACGATGCCGAAGCTGCCGCCAGCTTGGTTGGTTATGGTGCCGGAGTTCGTGAAGGGGCCGAAGCTGCCGAAATTGCCGTAGTTGCTGATTGCGCCGCCAGCTTCGTTGGTGAAGGTCCCGGTGCCGTAGTTGGTGATGTTGCTGCCGGCTGCATTGGTGATGGTGCCGGTCCCGCCGTTGTCGATGGTGCCGTAGTTGTTGAATGTGCCGTCGTTGGTGATGGTGCCGGAGTTTGCGATGGTGCCCGAATTGCTAATCGTAACAGCCGACGGAATTGTAACCGTTATCCCTGATGGAATTATCACTGTGACAACCGCGTCAATTGTAATCGGAGGACTTGAGCCTCCCCATGTCGCAGGGTCGTTCCAGTTCCCATTTTGTGTTGCCGTAGCCGTGGTCGCAATGATAGTGACTCCTGTGAAGCCGGAGCTGCCTATGTTGCCGGAGTCGCCCCCGTAGGTGGCGGTCACAGTCGCGGAGCCTGCGGACGCCCCGGTCACCGTGACCGAGCAGCTACCCGACGAGAGGGTGCAGGACGGGGTGGCAGGCAACGTCACGCTGCCGGTGCCGGCGGTCGTCGTGAACGTGACTTCGCCCGAGGGGCTCGCGGCATCGGGTATCACCGAGACAGTGTTGGCACCTCCATTCGCCACGAAGACCTCGCCCTTGGCGGAGTCATAGGCTACGCCGTCAGGAAAGCTTCCGACGCCGATCGTCTTTGTCACGGCGTTTGTGGCGTCGGATATCACTGAGATGGTGTTGCCATTAGCATTCGCCACGAAGACCTCTCCCATGACAGAGTCGTAGGCTACGCCGTAAGGCCCGCTTCCGAGGCCGATCGTCGATGTCACGCTGTTGGTCGTGGCGGATATCACGGAAACTGTATTGGCTTGATAATTCGCCACGAAGACCTCTCCCTTGGCGGGGTCGTAGGCCACGCCTTGGGGAGAGCTTCCCACGTTTACGGTCGCCACCACGGTGTTTGTGGCGTCGGACACCACTGAGACGGTGTTGCCAACCCCATTCGCCACGAACACCTCTCCTTGGGCGGGGTCGTAGGCCACGCCGAGAGGATTGATTCCGACGTTTACGGTCGCCACAACGGTGTTTGTGGCGTCGGATATCACCGAGACTGTGTTGGTAGCCCCATTCGACACGAACACCTCTCCCTTGGCGGGGTCGTAGGCTACGCCGTTAGGAAAGCTTCCGACGCCAATCGTCTTTGTCACGGTGTTTGTGGCGTCGGATATCACTGATACTGTGTTGTCAAAAAAATTCGCCACGAAGACCTCTCCCTTGGCGGGGTCGTAGGCCACGCCGATAGGATGGCTTCCGACGCCGATGGTCGCCACCACGGTGTTTGTGACGTCGGATATCACCGAGACTGTGTTGTCATGAAGGTTCGCCACGAAGACCTCGCCCTTGGCGGGGTCGTAGGCCACGCCGTCAGGAAAGCTTCCGACGCTGACCGTGGATGGGCTGAAGCCCGATACCGTGGCCGTGCAGGACGATGTCCCTGAAGAATAGAAGAGCGAGGGAGAGCAGGAGACCGAGGTGGTCGATGCCGTCTGGATGGTTACGGTCGCTGTCGCCATGGCCGTGCCGCCAAGCGAGTCTGTCACCGTGGCACAGTAGCTCGTGGTCGATGTCAGAATGGGAGTTGTGTAGGAAGCTGAAGTTCCAAGTACCGATCCACTGCCGCAGCTAGTTTGATACCAGGCGTACGAATAGCCTCCAGATCCTCCCGATGCAGAAGCTGTCAGAGCAGCGGTCTGGCCGCTGTTAATCGTGGTCGGAGAGACCGAAGCGGTTAGGCATGCGACGACTACCACAGGATTTCCAGTAAGGGTCCCCGTTCCAGTTATCGTGCCGGCGCAAACGTTGTTGATGGTGCCGGTGTTGGAGATGGTGTGAGGTGCGTCGTTGCTGAGGGTGCCGCCGTTTGAGACCGTGCCAGAATTTGAGAGATTGGCGAAATTGGAGAGGGTGCCGCCATGGTTATTGTAGATGGTGCCAGAGTTGCTGGTGCTGCCGATGAAGTAGAAGGTGCCGGAGTTGTGGACGGTCCCGCCAGCTTGGTTCGTGAGGGGAGCGGAGATCGTGCCGCCAGCTTGGTTGGTGAGGGTACCGGAGTTGGTGGTTGTGCCGGTGCCGACCAACTGGGCGCTAGCTTGGTTGGTCAGGGTGCCGGAGTTGGTGATGGTGCCGCTGTCTGAGTTGCTGATGTAGCCGCTCCCGGCTTGGTTGGTGAGGGTGCCGGAGCTGGTGATGGTGCCGAAGTTGACGATGTAGAGTGCGTTGTTGATGGTGCCGGAACTGCTGAACGCGCCGTGGTTGGTGATGGTGCCGCCAGCTTGGTTGGAGACGGTGCCGTAGTTGTAGATGGTGCCACTAGCTGTGTTGTTGAGGTCGTTGGTGTTGCTGATGGTGCCGCTAGCTTCGTTGGTGAAGTAGTGCGTGTTGCTGAGGGTGCCGGAGTTGGTGACGGTGCCTGAGTTGTCGATAGAGCCTGAGTTGGTGATGGTGCCGGAGTTGGTGATGGTGTATCCGTAGTTGATGCTGAGGGTGCCGGAGTTGGTGATGGTGTGGCTAGCTTCGTTGGTGATGGCACCAGCGTCGGTGATGGTGCCAGAGTTGGTGATGGTGCCCGCGTTGTCCAAGTGGTCTGAGATGTAGATGGTGCCACTAGCTTGGTTGGTGAAGGTGCCGCTAATTATCATCGAGCCGAAGTCATAGATGTAGCCGAAATTGGAAATGGAGCCTGACGTTTGGATGCAGCCAAAATTTTGAATCGCCCCGGACCCGGACGGAATTGTGACCGATATCCCTGCTGGAATTGTTACCCCTTGACCATAATCAATGTAATTTGCGGGAGAGCCCGTGGCACCCCATGTTGAAGCGCTGTACCAGCTGCCAGATGTTACCGCAGTAAACTGTTTCCCAAGACACGTAGTCGCATGGGCATTAGGAATCGAAAATCCAATCACAAGAACAAAAAGCGTTGCAAGTGCGAGAAGTGATGCCTTCCGATAAAACACGAAATTCGGCACTCTGCTCGGTATATAGGTTGAAGGAAGGGTCCCTTCTGCTGACCACAATACCCACAGGAATTCAACGCTTGGCCCATTGTGACTCCTACCCCCGGCGCGGGGTGGGTGCCCTAAGCACCACACCTCGACGGGTGGAAACGCCTTCCTTGCGGTTTAGGTTCTACTTCTGCGTGTAGAACTTTGCTTGGTATTCGCCGGTTGCGTTGTTGGCCGTGCCTTCGATCCAGCCCTTGGACGTGTTGAGCCACGCCAGCTTCTTCGACTGGGTCATGAATGCCGCCTCGCCCTCAAAGGCGACTGTTGCGGGACCTGTGGCCTTCCCGGTTCCGCGTGAGGTGACGACGACGAAGTCTCCCTCGAGCGTGTTCTGGATGGCCTTCGTCTCATAACTGGAGGAGCCGTCTAAGTTCATGGACACGTTGACCGTCTGCATCTGAGATGCGGTGTACTTGCCAGTGAACTCGCCGGTGCTGTTGTTTGAGATGCTCACGCCTAAAGGTGAAATCTCTCTGATCGTGGTGGTGACTGTCTTTCCGCGAACTTCTCCGATAAGCTCGCCCTTGTTCTGAATTTGTGACTGCGTGCTTGACATGGATTTGTAATAGGTATTACTCTATAAGAGTATTCCTCTATATGATGTCTTATTTCATTACATAGTCAAGTCTAGCGCCTGGGTCAGGTCTTCGATGATGTCGCGGGGGTCCTCGCAGCCCACGCTCGTCCGGATGAAGCCATCAGGGATGGCGTCTCCGCCCCAGCGTGCGCGCCTCTCGGCGGTAGTGTGGATCGACCCGAAGCTCGTGGCCGTTATCACGAGGTTGCAGGATTTCAGAAAGTCGTCGGCCGCCTGCTGGTTCTCCAGGACGAAGCTCAGGACCGGCCCGAAGTGTTTCATCTGGCGGGAGGCTATCGGAAATGCCGGGTCGGCTGGGAGCCCGGGATATCTGACGGCCCGGACCCCAGGCCTCGTCGTGAGGAATTGCGCGACCTTCAGGGCGTTCTCGCAAGCCCGTTCCAGACGCAGGCTCAAGGTCCCGAGCGAGCGGTGGGCCAGCCAGACCTCGGTGGGGCCGGGCACGGCTCCTTGTTGCGTCCTGAAGGCCCGGAGTTTGTCGGCCCACGCTTTCTCCCGGGCGGCGACGTGGCCGAGTATGAGGTCGCTGTGGCCGGTCATCGCCTTCGAGTCGCTGGAGACGGAGAAGTCGGCGCCGAGCTCCAACGGCTTTTGGCCCAATACCGTCGCGGTGGTGTTGTCGACGGCCACCAAAGCACCCCGGTCGTGGGCGGCCTTGGCCAGCTTCGCCACGTCGCAGACGTCGAGCCCGGGGTTGCATGGCGTCTCCAGCCACAGCAGCGCCGCCCCGTCGAGCTTTCCGAGGAGCGCGTCCCCGGCTGTGGGAGCCGAACGGACCTCGATCCCGGAGGATGACACGTACCCGCTCGCCAGCATTCGAGCGGTGTAGTAGCTGTCAGAGGGCATGACCAAGATGTTCCCGCGGCCGTTCGCGCGGAGGGCGGTCCCGANNCCCTCGAGCTCTGTCAGGGCCTGCTCGAACCTCGTCCAGGTGGGGTTGTGATATCTTCCGTAGGTGTACTCGGAGGAGCTAGGCTCCCCGCTGAAATGGTAGGCGCTCGCGAAGGTGGGGCCGGGCAGGAACGGGTCGCCCTGGTGGACTTGCGGAAGGCCCGCGCGGTTCACCTTAGTCGCGTCGTGGAGCTTGCCCGACTTGCCTTGTTTTGGATCGTCTCCCTCTGCCGTCGCTCTCGCCCTTGGGAGGTTTGGTTTGCCCTCCAGATCAGCACAGGCAAGGACNNCAGATAAGCACAGGCAAGGACGGCCCGCGCAGCAGGCAGCTTTGGTTTCGAGCTACTTGCCGAACTTGCCGAAGAGCCGCTTGAAGAAACCGCCTTCCTTCGGCTGGCTCGGGGGTTGAGGGGCTGCCGCGACGCTCGCAGATGCCTTCGCATCTGTGGCCACGGCGACCATGGGGACTGGCTCTGCTACCGCCACGCTCTCAACGGGACGGGAGACAGAAAGATGGGCTACCACTTCCTCAATGGTCGTTCGCGGCTCAATGAGCTTGACTTCAGGTGCGATTGCTTCCTCGGCGATCGGCGCGGCCGAGGCCTCTCGAATCTCTGGGATCTCGGAGATCTCCGTTATCTCTGGAACCTCGGCGGCTTTTAGTTCGCTCGCCGCCACCTGGCCTTCGCCTCTTCTGCGGAAGAAGACGTCGTTGTATGCGCCACGCGTGGTCACTCGTGCGGAAGAACGTGAAGACTGCGTCACTGTAGCCACCTGGGCTTCGGCCGCGGCGGCCTTCGCGCGGCCGAGGGGGTCGTCGCCTAGACGTCTGGGCAACGTAGCATCTCCTTCGCTAGCTCTTCGTAGGCCTTTGCGCCGCTGGAATCGGAATCGTACTCGAAGATGGATTGGTGGTGGCTCGGCGCCTCTGCGAGTCTGACGTTTACGGGGATGACGGTTGTGAAGACCCTGCCGGTGAACTCGTCCCTGACCTTCTCCGCGACCTCTCTGGAGAGCAAAGTCCTCTTGTCATACATGGTGAGGACGACCCCGACGATGTTGAGGTTCGGGTTGATGTCTTCCCTCAATCTGTGGATCGTGTCCTGGAGCTGCACGAGGCCGTCCATCGCGAAGTAGTGGGTCTGGACGGGGACTATGACGCCAGTCGAGGCAGTGAGAGTGTTAACGGTCAGCAGGCCCAGCGAGGGGGGCGTGTCGATGAAAACGAAATCGTAGCGCCTCTCCTCGGTGACGGCCTTCAGCTTCCTCTTCAGCTTGAATTGCATGCTGATGTCGTTGGCGAGCCTGATCTGGCAGGAGCTGAGGTTCGAGTCCGCGGGGATGATGTCGAGGTTCTCCCTGCAGCCGCGTATCACGACGTCGTCGAGCGAAAGCGAATCGTCCAAGAGCAAGTCCGCGGTGGTCTTGGTCCCCTCCATGCCGGGCTTGACGAGGTAGTCGGTCGCGTTCGCCTGAGGGTCCATGTCGATGAGCATGACTTTCTTTCCCAGCGCTGCCAGCTGGTAGGAGAGGTTCACGGTCAGGTCGGTCTTACCCACGCCGCCTTTCTGGTTCGCGACCGCGAAAATCCGGGTGGTCGCGCCCTTTGTTGCGGTGATCGTCCTCGACCGGGGCGAGGAGGCGCTGCTCGTGGTTCCCATCTGGGTATCTGGGTCCCAATTCGCGCTCTCTCAATAAGAATCCGGGAGTGATTTCATTTACAGCCACAGGCTAACTCATGTTAACCTCGTGAGGGTCGCAGTCTAGCTGCTATAGCCGCGGAAGACCTCTTCCACGATGTCTTCATCGGCGATTCCGACCTCGGAGAGCAGGCCCACCATGGCGCCCACCATCCCATAGGTGCCGCAGATGTAGTAGATGGGGCTCTTCAGGTCCTTTGTCGAGTCGCGAATCATCTTCGCGTCTATCCTGCCGACGGAGCCCTTCCAGCCCTTGGGGACCTTCGGACCCGTCAAGGTGTGGATGACCCGGAAGTTCGTGTTTCGCCGCTCGAGCTCGTAAAGCTCGGCCCGGTATGCGATCTCGTCCTCGCTTCGGTTGCTGTAGACGAGCCTGNNCGTACTCCGCCATTCCCTTCAACGGGGTTATCCCGATTCCTCCGGCGAGCAAGACAGCCGGGCGCTCCTCGTTCAAGATGAAGTGCCCGAAAGGCCCCTGGACGACGACGCTGTCCCCGGGCTGCAGGGAGGCGAAGGCGCGCTTGAAGGGAGACTCGCCGACTCGCACAGCGTACTCCAGGTTCGGGCGTGTGGGGGAGGTCGCGATTGACATGGGTCGCGCGTCTGGCCCCTCGTCTGTCTTCAGCGTGAGAAAGGTGAACTGGACGGGGAGGAACGAGAACCCGTCGGGCTTTTTCAAAATAATCCTGCGAGTTGAGGGCGTGATCTGGTCGGAGACGAGGACCGTCGTCTCGAGCGGCTGGCGCGCCCAGCCTCCAGACGAAGCGCGAGATTGCATGGCGTATCGCTCACCCGGTGGGAGCGACGATATATCTTGACGAGGTTTACCGAAAATGGGTCACATTGGGGCAGACTACAGCCTCGCTCTTGAGGGAGGTACCTTATGCGGGGGTCGTCAGCGCCCGAGGCGCTTCTCGAATTCCCTGAGCGTCATGCCTTGCCTTCGTGCGTTTTCCAGTGTCCGCTGAAACGACATCCCCTGGTCTACGTAGCGCTCCGAGTTGTAGGTGGTGATTCCTAACGCAGACGACATCCATTGCCCTCCTGCTCCTTCAAGCAAGGCGCGCAGAACACGGTTCGGAATGATTCTTTCGACGTGCACTTCTTACACCGCACCTCGTAGCGGTTCGTCTTCCTTATCGCAGACCCTACTATTATCAAGCGCGAAGGTCCATAACTATCTTAGGGGAAGATAACGGCCAAAATGAGCGATTATTGCAAGATGGCCGCGCATATCACGTAAATCTCATCTTGGGATAACCATTTGAGCCACCGCGACTGACTTCCTTGGGAGCTGGCTCCATGGTCATCTGCGAGAATTGCCGGAAGAGGGAGGCCACCGTTGGGTGCCTTCTCTGCCGCAGGAACTTGTGCAACGAGTGCTACGAGGAGCACATGGAGAGAATCTCGGGGGACATGGACGAGGGTTTCGCGGGGTTCGAGAACGAGACGTCGCCAGGCGACCAGCCCATCGTGTGCGAGGTCTGCGGGGCGGAGGTGGAGTCAGAGAAGAAGGACGAGCACCTCTTCGAGGCGCACGGGATCTCGATATGACCCGCATCCCCAGAGGGGCTCGCGGGACCGCACGGCTAGTCTTAAGAGCCGGTCGGGGGAGCGCGAATTGATGGAGGGAAAGCGAGGCCACCGTGGTCTCATCGCTCTGTTCTTGCTCTTCACGCTGGTCTCCCCGGCGTTCGCCATTCCCATAGGGGCACGCCCCGGCGCCCTGCAGGCGGCAACAACAACTTCGACTCAGGGAACGTGCTTCGGCAACAACGGCGTCAACGACTCATTCATTCCGTCGGTGGTGAGGTCGCTACGCGTCGCCGTGGTCCAGCCGATTTTCACGTCGACCCCCTATTCGCAATACCAATCGGGGTCGTTCTACGCGTTCTACGCAAAGTACACGGGCTACACGTCCAATATCACGACCGACCTCAACTGGCTCAGCACGAGCGTGTCGAGCGGCACGAACTTCATGGGAGGGTGGGGGCTCAGCGCAGGGATGAACACCTTCCTCTACTCCCCGACGGCAGTCAACTGCGGGCTGGTCGTCGGAAAGAACGTCCAGGTTGTGACCGACTGGAATGTCTCCCAAGGCGCTCTCTTCGACCCGCTGAGCCAAGTCGCAAAGTACGACGCCGTCGTCGTGCCGTTCTCAGAATACATCACGGCCCAGGAATACGTCGCCTACGTGAACTTCGTCGCAGGAGGCGGGACGCTTGTGATGATGGGGCATTCTCTGGAGTACCCGGTGACCTACGATCCCGCGACGAACAAGGAGACCCTCGTCTACGCGCACGGGTTCGCATTCCACGGCACCTACGCGTCGCCGATCCCGTGCGCCTCGAACAACTACAACGCGTGCCCCTGGTACAAGAACAACACCAACTGGGCCGGGAGCAACACGTGCCAGACGAGCTGCTTCCACACCTACAAGTTCAACGGGTCGGTGGTCAACACCGGCAGCGGGATAGGCAAGGCGATGTCCAACGAGTTCGGGAACGTCGTCTTCAAGTCCTACAAATCGCACGAGGAGAACACGATCACGAACATGACCGGCACGTCGGTCGTGTCAGTCTTCGCCAACGACACGAAGAACCTCATCGCCGCATACACGCATCAATACAAGAAGGGGGCTGTGGTGTGCCTTTGCGTCTTCGGCGACGACATTATCGCGAGCGACCCGTCGGCCCAGTATTTCTTGCTGCTTGGGATAGTTTCAGCGAAGAATGGTCTCGCGTTCTTTCCTCACCCCATCGTGACCGCCACGACGGTCACCACATCCATAACCACTGGTAGTTCGCCTTCGTCGAGCGCTTCGACCTCCACGGGTCCGCCCGTCACGACTCTCGGCCCAACCACGACGTCCCAGTCCGGGGGGCCAGATTCGACGAGTCTGATTCTTGTGGCCGGATTGTCATCAGTCGTCATTGTCGCCGCCGTTGTGGTCTTGCGGAGACGGCAAACAGGGCCGGGCGGCTAAAGCCTAAGTCTCTCCGTCCTACTCCCTGAACCCGTGCGAAGGAACCTCGTGGCAACTGCCGCAGTGGCAATCCTGCTAGTCCTCGCCGGATCCATTTACTTTGTGGGGCAGACGCCGGCGGCGAGCTCGCAGACAGTGAGCCCGACCAATTCCTCGGCAGCTAGGGCACCGAGCCTCTCGAGTTCTTCGAGCGCGTCAACTACGTCGACTTCCTCGAGCCTTGGAGTCCCAGCGAGCACGACCACAGCTTCGAGCATCACGAGCGGCGGAGATTGGACGACTTATCATCGCGACAATTCGAGGGCTGGGTATCTTCCGATGGCTAACTTCACGTCGGTGACGCGCGGGTGGACCACGCCGAGCCTAGATGGCGACATTTACGCGGAGCCCCTCGTCTTCGGAGGCAGTGTCTTCGTCGCGACGGAGAACAACTCCGTCTACTCCTTGGACGCGACGACAGGGAGCGTCCTCTGGCGGACCAACCTCGGGCCTCCGGTCGACGGGAGCCAGCTCCCGTGCGGCGACATCAACCCCACCGGGATAACGGGGACGCCCGTCATCGACCCCTCGACCGGGACGCTCTACGTCGTCTCCTACAGCGTCTTCCACCACACGCTCTCGGCGTTGAAGACGTCGACCGGCGCCGTCGTCTTCCAAAGGCCGGCGGTCCCTTCAGGGTTCATGGAAATCAACCAGCAGGAGCGCGCAGCGCTTTCTCTCGCGAACGGGATGGTCTACATCCCCTATGGCGGTCTCGCAGGCGACTGCGCCCAGTATTACGGCTGGGTGGTCGGCATCCCTGCCAACGGGACCGGGGCGATGGTCACCTACAAGGTGCCCACTACTCGGGAGGGAGGGATCTGGACGCCTTCGGGGGCGGCGGTCGATCCGGCGGGCCGGGTCTACATCGCTACCGGCAACGCGGCGTCCGACGCGACCTTCGACTACGGCAACAGCGTCATCAGGCTCTCTGCGACACTCTCCGTGGAGGGATACTTCGCCCCGACCAACTGGGCTCGGCTGAGCGACGGGGACGTCGACGTAGGCTCGGTCGGTCCTGCGTTCGTAGGCCCGAACGTGATCTTCCAGATCGGGAAGGAGGGCGTGGGCTACCTCCTGAACTCGGACAAGCTAGGCGGGGTGGGTGGCCAGACCTTTGAGGCCAGCGTGTGCGCCGGCGGCTTCGGAGGGACGGCGTATGCGAGCTCCCTCATCTTCGTCCCCTGTAGAGACGGCTTGGTGGCGCTGCAGGTCGCCAATGGGGTTTTCACCACGGCGTGGCGCACTTCGAGCTTCTTCGCGGGCCCTCCGGTTGTCACGGGCGGGATAGTGTGGACCCTCGACAGGGACTCGGGGGCGCTCCTCGGCTACAGCACCAGTACGGGGCATCAGGCGTATTCGTTCCCGGTAGGAAGCGTCGTGCACTTTGTTGGGCCTGCGGCGGGAGACGGTCGCGTCTTTGTGACCGCGGGCGACAAGGTCGTTTCGTTCTTGTTAGGTTAAGGCCGTCCGCCCAGGGTGAAGGTCATTTGCCGGAGGCTTCGACGAGCTCCGTCAAGAGCAGCTCGGGGTTCTTGGATTTTGTGAAGGCCGAGGAGACTCCCCAGCCGTCCGCTCCCAGCTCGAGCGCCTTGCGAACGTCTCCTGCGTTGGTGATCCCTGCCCCGACCAGTCTCCTTACGTTGGGCGTCACCTTGCTCACGAAATCGGTGATCTGGGAGGGCTTCGCGGTGGAGACCGAGATTCCGCTGCCGACGAGCTCGGGCGGCTCGTATGCCATCATCTCGGGACCGAGGTCCGCGATCTTCAGGCTCTCCTCGATGCTGTCGGCGAAGCAGAGGGTCATCAGGCCGTGAGCCTTCGCCGCCTTGATCCTCTTCCCAATCTCCTCTATTGACAGCCTGCGCTCGGAATGGTTGAGCAGGGTGCCGACCGCGCCCGCCTCCTTTACCGCGAGGGGGGAGATGGACCCCGTGAACTTGCCCATCCCGTCGTCGATGTGCTGGGCGAAGACAGGGGTGTAGGAGCTGGCCTCTCTCGCTACCCTGTAGATGTCGGTGAACTGGGGCGAGATGATTATCTGCTTCCCGTACTTCATGGCTACGCTCCTGCAAATCTGCGCGAGCTTGAGCGCGCGGGTTCCTGTAGCCTCCTCGTACGTCTTGAAGTTGATTATGATTATCGGGAGGCGGCTCAGGAGGGTATTGCGGATCGATTTGGCGTCGCTCACTATTGCTTCGGACCCTGCCCTCTCGGCGGGCGGCTAAATCCGTTTCACGCTGACCGGGACTACTTGGCTTTCACGGTGATGTAGACAACGTTGGAGGTCGCGGTGCTGTTGTCGGAGAAGGTCACGATGGCGTAGACGTCGTGCAAGCCGGGGACCGTGAGCAGGCTCTCCCCCGCAGGCCCATAGTCCAAGACGTAGGTATGCCCAGAAGAATTGACGTCCCAGGGATTCGGTGTCCCCGGGCTGTTAGCGGGGTTTCCGTCGAACATTGTTTGGATGGCTATCGGAGTCAGCGAGTTCGGGACGGTCACCGTGATCTTGATGGGATCGCCGAACTTGTATTGGACGCCTGTGCCTAGGTGCCCGTCGGCGCAGGGCACGCCAGCGGCGACCTTGCCGGTGGTGCCGACGACGACAGGGCCTGAGATGATGGTGATGGTCGTGCTGGTGCTCATGCCGGCGCAGGTCGCGGTCGTGGTGACCGTCGAGGTGGTCGAGGTAGAGTGGGTCGAGGTGGTCGAGTTGCCGCCTACGCCGAGGCTCACAAGCAGCACGACCGCGGCGATCACGATGAGGAGGACGACGCCCACGGAAATCCAGACGATTGTCCTCCTGCCAGTTGCCGGTTTGGCCACAGGGCTTCTTCGTGCAAGAGCAATTGCATTTTATTTAATTCTTGTCCAGGGGCCCCCGAACCCGGACGCTGGCTTCACTTTGGGTTCTGCTCGACCACTCTGGCGACGACGTAGGTGCGGATGAGCGTGGTGCCCGCTGAGAGCATGACGAACCCGATTATCGCGGAGAGGAGGGCGGCGACGACGGCTTGGGTCGGGGGAGAGATCAGCGTGACCGAGGCCAGGAAGAAGTAGATGGATATCGCTATCAGGGCGATGCCCACCCAGAGCGAGGCCGCAGCGAACCTCCTCGGGGTGCTCACGGTCGTCGCCATCAACCAACATCCTCCGATGTGCTCCCGAGGCTCATCATGTTATAAAAACTGGGCGAAGCAAATCAACCCCACAGAAGCCGGATCGTCGTGCGGAGGTAGTCCTGGGACTGGGCGAAGTAGATGTTCGCCTTCACTATCCCGTTCTGGAGGGAGCCCTGGATCAGGACCTCCACGGGCGAGGGGGACGGGGCCTT
Source organism: Nitrososphaerota archaeon (assembly GCA_003135575.1). Taxonomy (GTDB): domain Archaea; phylum Thermoproteota; class Nitrososphaeria; order Nitrososphaerales; family Gagatemarchaeaceae; genus Gagatemarchaeum. The sequence goes on along the minus strand of PLCG01000095.1, from coordinate 3,873 downwards.
GAGGCTGAGGGCAGAGAGTATGTCACGCGAGAACTGTCCCTGGGGCAAGAAGATCGCGAGGGCCGCGATGAGCCCGCCGCAGTAGAAGATGGTAAGCACGCCCCACGAGAGCCCCCTCGTGGGCCGGTAGCGCGCGACCTTCCTGACGGACTTCATGGTCGGCTCTATCTCGGAGAGAAGCTCCTTCTTTGCGTCCTCTGCGGAGAGGGTGAAGTGAAGTATCACAGGCTCGACGAACTGGCGCAGGACCCAGATCGTTGCGCCCGCGACGAGCAAAGTAGTGAAGACCAGGCCTATCCTCGTCTGAAGGTAGAGCGAGGCGAGCGAAGAGAGAGGCGCGGGGAGGCTCGCCGCCTGGACCCCCAGGTCGCCCACGATCGCTTCCACGGCCACGACAAGCGCGAGGGCGATCGCCAGAGGGACGGCGGACTCCAGGGCGATACCCAGCACGTTGTAGCCTAGGGGTCCCGATGATGTGATGTCCGGGCTACGGCCGCCGAGCAGCTTGAGCCCGCGGGCGTAGTTGAACCCGGCGAGGGCGAGGAAGGTGGCGCCTATGACGAGGACCACCGTGGCGCCGAGGTCGAGCTGGAACCCGAGGAGGGTGATCCCGCTCGCGATGCTCGCCGCGAGGAAGAAGGAGACGATGAGGAGCGTGACCAACAGGGACGGGCGGAAGGTGGCGACCGCGTAGACCGACGCCGCGAGGATTGCCCACGGGAGGAGAGGCACGGCGAAGGCCACGACGCCCGCGATCGACGACGCCTGCGTGACGAGGCCGCCAGGGTTCGAGGCTATCGCGGTGGAGAATATCGCCTCCGCGACGATAGCCGGGAGCACGAGGGCGTAGTAGATCATCGCTCCCTTCGTGAAGAATCTGGAGAGCGAGGACGCGGCTTGCGGCTCGGTTGGGAGAGACATGGCTAGGACCCTCCCTTCCTCCTGAGCTCCTCGACCTGCAGGACCAGCTTGGGGAAGAGGTCGTCAGGGCCCACGTCGAGGACTGGTATGCCAAGCGCGAGCGCCTGGTTCAGGAGGCCCCTCCGCGTCTTCAGCTCGTGCGAGGTCTGGATGGAGTAGACGACCTTGTCGAGGCCCTCGAGGCCGTGCGCCTCGAAGAGCGGGGTGTAGGGCGAGACCACGATGACCTCGTGGTTGGTCTCGAGGAGCTGCTTCAGGGGGAGGAGATCGCGCTCAAAGTCGAGGTCCGTGATGACGAAGAACAGGGTCTTCCCCTTCACGCCGCCGACCGCGAGGCACCTGAGCACGGCGCTCCGCAGGGCGTCCGGAGAAGATTCCCGCGGCGTCAGTCCCCCGAGGGCGCCGAGGAGCCTGTAGGCCTGGGCCTGTCCCCTCGCGAGCGGGAGGACCGAGGCGGGCCTGTCCCCCTGGATTATCGTAAGGCCGACAAAGTCGCCGCGCCTCGAGAGGTAGCTCACTAGCGAGGCCACTGCCCTCGCGGCGTAGTCGAGCTTCGTCCTTCCGGCCTCGCCGAACGCCATGCTCGCGGTCGAGTCGAGGATGACCATCACGTTGAGTTGGGTCTCTGCGTTGAGCTCCCTCACCATCAGGCGATTGGTCTTCGCGGTGGCGTGCCACTCTATGCGCTTGTATGGGTCGCCGGGCTCGTATTTCCTGATGTCTGCGAACTCGAGGCCCTCGCCCTTCCTCCTTGAGGTCAGGCTGCCTCCGTAGGTCGACATCGCGACGGCGGTGAGCACGCCCTTTGTGAGCTCCCTCCCCCTCGGGGTGACCTCGACCGAACTCCCGAAATCCTCCGTGACGGTCCTCTCGTAGAAGAAGAGCCCGGCGATGTCCCTCGTGACGAGCCTGAGGGGGCCGAAGGCGTTCGACCCGATGGAGGTCGGCGTGACCTTGTAGCGAACCTCGGAGAAGCCCTTCGCCGGCACCTGGACCATCGCCGCGTTGGCGCCGGATTTCATCCGGAAAAACGGCGGGTACGAGTCCTGGAGCTCCAGCGGGAGCCTGACGAATGTGCGGTTCACGAACCTCACCTCGACCTCGAGGGGGTTCCCTTCGCTGATCCTCTTGGCGAACCTCCGCGTGATCTCGAGCTTGTCGAGGGCCTTGACCTTAAGCTGCAGGAGCAGCTTCGAGGCGTAATAGAAGAGGAAGAGCCCCACCCCGGCGTAGAGCAGGAAGGCCTGCGACTCGAGAGCGCCGACTATCCCGAGGGATATGAGCACCGCGGAGAGCAGGAGGAGGGTGTTGCCCCTCGGAGTCCTGCGAAAGACTGTCAAGCGCTAGGGGACCTTCGTCGCCTGGACAAGCTGCTTCACGACCGTCGACTCGGTGAGCCCGTCGAGGATGGCCTCCTGCCTGAGGATGATCCTGTGCGAGAGGACGTATGGGGCGACCCTCTTCACGTCGTCGGGGATCACGTAGCTCCTACCCTCTATCAGCGCGATCCCAGCGGAGGCGACCTGGAGCGAGGAGGCGGCCCTAGGGGAGCCGCCGAGCCGGACCGCCTGGTGCGACCTCGTCGCCTCGACGATGTCGGCGATGTATCCGCGTATGGACTCGTCGATGTTGACGCTCCAGATCGCCGAAGGTATGAGGCTCTGGAGGGCCTTCTCGTCCGCCACGGCGCGTATCTTGGTCTCCATGATGCCCCTCAGGTTCTTCAGCATCTGCATGGTCTCGTCCCTGGTGGGATAGCCGATCTCCACCCGCATCAAGAACCTGTCTATCTGGGCCTCGGGCAGCGGGTAGGTGCCCTCGAACTCGATCGGNNGTGACCTGCTTCTCCTGCATCGCCTCGAGGAGCGCAGACTGAGTCTTTGGAGATGCGCGGTTTATCTCGTCGGCGAGGATTATGTTGCCGAAGATTGGGCCCTTCCTTATGTTGAAGTCGGAGGCCTTCTGGTCGAAGACGTAGGACCCGATGATGTCGGACGGGAGGATGTCGGGCGTGAACTGGATGCGGTCGAACTTGAGGCCGAGGGCATTCGCGAGCGCCTTCGCCATGCTGGTCTTGGCTACCCCGGGGACGCCCTCGAGGAGCACGTGCCCTCCGGCGAAGAGGCAGGCCTCGATGAGCTTGAGCTCCTGCGTCTTGCCTACGATGACCTTGGAGACCTCGGCGAGTATCTTGTCGGACAGGTCCTTGACCTGGGCGGTCTGGCTCGCGCTCATCTAGGCACACCATTCCGGCTCGACGACAATTAAGCTCTCACCCTTTCCCTCATGAGCTGCTCGACCCTCTGGTTCTCGCTCTGCTCCTCGCCGGCGATAGTGATCCCGAGCCTGTTGAGGAACGCCTCGGCGTCCTTCGTGGTGCGCGATGTCAGGGCCCTCCAGCGCAGCACGGGCGGGAAGAGGAACCTCTTTTTCCCCGTCGCGTAGTCGTGGAGCTTCGAGAGCGATATGAAGAGCCTCTTCGCCCGCTTCGCCTCGTCGGCGCCCACCTTCGCTGCGAGCTCGCCCTCCTCGATCGAGGAGAGGCCCTTGCCGAACTCGCCCGCGACTATCGAGTCGAGCAGCTCGTAGAGCTGGGCGAGGGTGGCGATGTAGCTGCCCTTGGAGCGGGCGGTCTGGAGGAAGTCTATCCTGGCCGCGGACTCGGCGACGATGGTCCGCTCGACGTTCGGCGGGGGCAGGTCGTCCCTCCCTTTCTTCTCGGGGGCGAACCACCTCGTCACGGCCCCGTAGACTGAGAGGAGGAGCACGAGCGCGACCAGCGCCGTCGCGACGCCGTCGGAGACGTTGATCCCCAGGCCGCCAAGGTATCCGCTGATTTGTGACGGGAAGCTCGCGTAGTAGGTGTTGAGGCCGGCGAGGTCCTGCTCTATGGCGTACGCCACGAGAGGCCCGATCGGGAGGCCCAGCTGGAACTTCGGGGGCGTGGGGCCG
>PLCG01000020.1 GCA_003135575.1 Nitrososphaerota archaeon | reverse complement strand
GGATAGCCCAAGGCCTTGTACTTGATGTATGTGCTCCAGATGAAGCGGTCGTAGATGACGACCCTCCCCTCGAGCCTGCACCCTATCGAGCTCGTGAGCTGGAGGATCAGGTTGTCGACAAGGGAGAGCACAGGCCTGACCGGGTTCCCGCCCTTCCTGAACCGGAACCTGTCGTCCTTGCTGCTCTTTCCTCTTGCGGCCGAGGAGATCGCCGCGAGCCTCTCGACGAAGAGGTACCTGTGGAAGGGCATCACGGTGCAACGGTAGCCCCTTCCCTCGAGCCAATTGCCGGTGGCGGTCGCGTGGGAGGACTTTCCGCTCCCGTCTATCCCGAGGAGGGCGATGGAGCCGCCCCTTCTGCCCGTCCTCACCGCAAAGAGCGCCCTTCTTTGGAACTCGTCGTTGAGGAAGAGCGCGCCGACCAGCAGCAGGATGCCTATCGATGGGAGGATGAACGTGCGAGGCTGCGCTATGAACAGCCCTCCTGTGGAGGCGAGCAAGACGCGGAACGCATTTGGAACGTCGTTGAGAGGGTCGAGGTGCTTGGCAATGCTCCTCGCGATTCCGTAGGCACCGAATGCGGCCCCGAAGAAGACGGGCAGGAGGAGGCCCGCGCTCGGGACCAGGACGGCGAGAACGATCGAGACGAAAAAGAATGCAAACGAGACGAGTTTCATCTTCAAGAAGGGGTCGTGCGCTCTCCTTGCGGGTCCTCGGCCTAGTCCCCTTAATTATCTCGCTCACAGGCACGAAACCGAAGTACCCCCACTCTGGCATCTCCGTAATCATTTATCCGGCCCTCTGTCGAAGTAACGGCTCACCGTGGCCGGCCAAATCTCCTTGAGGAAGACAGGGCTCGTCGTCTTCGCCGCCAGGATAGCGAGCATCTTCACGGGGCTGATCTTCTTGGTCATCATGACCCGCACCCTCTCGGCGCAGCAGTTCGGGCTCTACGAGGTCATCGTCGACATCGCGACCTTCGCCGCTTACCCTGCCGGTATCGTCGCGTTCTGGGCGACCAGGGACATCGCACGGGGGAAGATGTTCGGTAAGACGGCCGTCCTTCTCAACCTCGTCCTGAGCGCCCTGGGGGTTGCAATCTACGTCGGCCTCTCTTTCTACAGCGCCGCGATGATACCCTCTGCAAACCTCGCGACGCTCCTCTTCGCCGTGCTTCTCGTCCCTGTCGCTTACTTCAACCAGGCCGCGAACTCCGTCGTCGCCGGGCACAGGCCTGTGGTGCTCGGCTATGCGGTGATCTTCTCTGAGGTCGCGAAGCTAGCCGTCGCGTATCCGCTCCTCATCGTCTTCAAGGTCGGGATAGACGGCGTGATCCTCTCGGTGATGGTGGCGAACCTCGCCCAGGCGATAGCCTCGGTCGCGCTGGCAGGGGACGCGATGTCAAGCCCCGTCAACATCGAGCAGGGCAAGAGGTGGCTCGCGCAGTCCTGGCTGCCAATCCTCACGACGTTCCCGCTCTTCCTGGGGATCGCGGACACCTACGTCGCATCACTGGCGGCGTCCGACACGGTCCTCGTAGGGTACTACCAGGCCGCCTTCTCGGTGGCATCCCTCGCGGGCTATTCGCTCTATCTTGCGTCCGCGATGTACCCGCTCCTGCTCAAGGGGGGCGACCAGAAGGTCACCGCGATGACGCTTGACCTCGCGCTGTCGTTCGGCATCCCGATGGCGGTCGGCGCGGCCGTCCTCGCCACGCCGATACTTCACCTGCTGAACCCCGTGTACCTCGATGCGAGCATCCCCTTGGGGATATTGGCGATGGCAGCGCTGGGAAACACGGTCTCCTCGGTCTTCGACCAGGTCCTCCTCGGCAAGGACAGGGTGGACGTCGACGAGTCGGCGAAACTGAAAGACTACCTCCGCAGCAGCATCCTCTTCGTGGCGAAGGTGAACATCGTGCTAGCTGCCGTGTACGTGGCCGCGGTCTACCTCTCCATCACCGCGGGCCTCACGTCCGGGATGTCCAAGACGGAGACGCTCGACCTCTGGGCGCTCGCTCAGCTGGGCGTCTTCATCGTCGGGATATTGGTCAAGGCCAGAAGGATCCGCAAGGTCGAGCAGATAGTCATCCCACGCTCCATAGCATACTATGTGATCGGCGCGGCGATAATGGCCGGGCTGCTGTATCTGCTGAAGGGGTTCATCACCTACACCCGCGGGACGTTCTTCCTCACCTTGGAGCTCGTGGTCGTCGCCGTCATCGGAGTCAGCGTGTATGGGGCCTTCGTCCTGACCCTTGACAAGGACCTCAGGGCCTTTGTGCTCAGAGCCCTGAAGGAAACGCTTCCCTAGGCGCTTCGCTCACGGTCCGGACACGACCCGTCTCAAGGCGGAGACCTCGTCGTCGTGCATCCTCGCCAGCTCCTCCTGCTTCAGCCTGACCTTCGCTGCCCACTCCGCCCTCGTCGGGCCGGAGCAGAGCATCCTGACCTTCGCTGCGACGTCCTCGACGGTCGAGTCCGCGTACAGGAGCGAGTCCCCGAAGAGCTCCTCGACGACGGGCTGCTTCGAGGATATCATCGGGAGCGAGCTGGCGGCGAACTCGAAGAGCACGTGCGAAAGCGTGTAGGGCTCGTCGGTGATGTTGAGCGCGAAGTCTGCGGAGGCCTTTAGCGTCTCGTAGACCTCCCGCGGGAGGAACCCGGCGTACTTCACGTTCGGCGGGAGCGTCAGAGAGCCAATCCGTCGCTCTAACTTCTCTTTGGGTCCGCTAATCACGAGCGAGACACCGGCCTCCCTCTCCTTGGCCACAGCTGCCGCCTCCATCTCGAGCCTCTCCAGCGGATGGCCCCCGTGGGAAGAGATCGCCAAAACGGGCCCTTCGGCCATCTGGCGCCTCAGAGCCTCGTCTGGCCAGAGCTCGTTCTTCGGCACAAAGTCATGATAGACCAGCACGTTCCTCGCGCCCATCTTCACGAGCATCCTAGCCCAGAGGTCATGAGGCGTTGTGTTGGCGTCCGCAGCTCGCGACACCACCCGCTCGAGAAACGCGATCCCGCGGGAGAGCGGGCTGCGGCCCCTCATGGTCTTGACGCTCCAGATCGAGTGGTGGTCGATGACCAGCCTCGCGCCGGCGAGGCGGCAGTAGAGGAGGCAGGTCAGCGGGCAGAAGATGGGGGGATTCTGTGCGTAGACGACGTCAGGCCTCCTATTAGCGAGAAGGAACAGGGTCCGGAAGAAGAGCGCGAGGTAGCGGATTGGGGCGAAGTATCTTGGGCCGTAGAGCAGCGTGATGCTCTCTCGCTCCGCGCCAATGATCTCCGCGAGCTCATCCGCCCTATCCCCAAAAGGCCCCCACAAAATTAGGAGAATCCGCATCTATTGTGCGCCGCGACCTTGCGCGAGCAGCTCATCTAACTTTAGGCCTACAATGTCATTGTTCTCGTCGAATTCGTGTTCCCAGGCAACCAAGACTCGCCAACCACGCCTCCGTAACTCTTCGAAGATTTGTCGGTCTTTAATCTTCTTCCTGAGCCATCCAGGCACGATGGGGAAGTGCTCGGGACAAGCATGCCAGAAGCACCCATTGCAGAATACCCCAATTCTCTGTGCGTGCAAGACCAAATCTGGAAAGCAGATACCTTCGATTCGCTTGCATGTTTGGAAAGGAATGCCCCGCCTATCTAAGGACGCTCGCGCCAACAACTCTATTCTCGTGGGCCGAGCAACCCGCATGAGTTTCTCCTTGGCTTCCGGATGACCTTGCCACCACTCAATCAAAAACTCGTGGCTCCATTTTGCGAACTGACGTTTTCTCTCGGGGGTCCACCATGCCTTCTTCTTTTGACCGATAAGAGCGACACTCGTCGAGGTATACTTTGTCAATCCTTTGTTCCAAGGAGCCATTCCTAAGTGCGAATCAGACATCTTCTTGCGAGTCTCAGCGGTATGCGGCTTGGTTGGCTTACCTCGAAACGCCTTGGAGAGTTTCTCTTTTGTAGATTCAGTGTGATGACGACCTAGCCAGATGTTGCTGTTTGGATGATGACCGTGAATTTTGATGAAACCTTCTACGTACCTTCTTGTCCCTTCAACAAATTTGGCTCGGTGTTCTTCCGACAGCTTTTTTCCCTTCCTTGCTTCCGAAATCTTCTTCTTTGCCTCCTCGCTAAGATGTCCTCCCCTTCTAGGCAATGAAGTTGAAAGGTGTCCGAGGATTTAAGCACCGAAACCCGAACGGCGCCCAGAGGAGAAGAAGTATCTTTGGGTTGTCGCTCATGCCTTCGGCTCACCCAAAACGCGCTCGTGGGCCGTAAGGACCGCCACCTTCAATGAAGTTTGAAAGTCGCCGCCCACCGTTCTTAAGCTATCGCGCTCATTCTGCCGTTGAGCAACCTCACTCATCAGCGCCAACAGGTTGGGAAGAGCCCTTTGCGGGGATGGTTAAATAACTCCAGACAGTCTAATGGGAGCAAGTAAAATGGCAGCGAGAATCGGTGAGAAGATCCCGGGATGGGTGGAGAGGCTTCTCATCCCTGCGATGGAGTCGAGAGTGCGCTCCATCGTTAAGGACGAGGTCGCCCATCTCGAGAAGGTCGTGGACGCGAGGTTCGACGCCATGGACGACAAGTTGGAGGCTAGGTTTGAAGCAATGGACGACAAGTTTGAGGCCTTGGAAGACAAGTTGGAGGCCAGGTTCGAGACGCTCGACACGAAGATAGACTCGCTCGACAAACGATTTCCCATGCTGCAGGAGATGGCAGAGATAAAGGCGAGACTGACGCAAATAGAGAAGAACCAGCGCTGACAAATCCGCAGCGCCAAGCGTCAACTGCAGCCGCCTTGGGTAAGATTCTCTATGAATTATGGAACCATTCCGGAAAACCGCTATAACCGATTCGAAGCGCCTGAGGCGTGATAGATTTGCGACGGCTGGTGCTTCTTAGCGCGCTCTTGACACTCGGAGGCCTAGCGCTCCTACTGCCCCCGAGTCCACTGATGAGCCTAATCACATCGGGTTCTGCTTCTTCAGGCTCGACGACTGGTTTCGGGGCCTCCGCATCAACGACAGACGACACGGCCACGATCGAGTCGTTGGTCGGGTTCGGGTT
>PLCG01000085.1 GCA_003135575.1 Nitrososphaerota archaeon | reverse complement strand
ACGTCGAGCGTGTCGAGCTCCTCTTTGAGCTTCGCCCAGAACCTCCCGCGCCTCCCGGGCGTGTACGGGCTCTCTGGGTCTTTGAGCACCAGGCCCTCGTACCCGAGCGACCTGCTCTCCTTGAAGAACCGCCCTATCTCGCCCGCCTTGCGCACCGTCTTCGAGTCCGCCTTGCGGACCTCCGTCCCCTCGAGGAGCCCCCAGAGGAGCTCGCGCCTTTTGCGCAGGGGTTCCCCGTGCACGTCGCGCCCGTCCAGGTAGAGGATGTCGAAGCAGAAGTAGCGTATCGGTGCGATCCTCTTCGACTCCTCGACGTCGAGCTTCCTGAGCCTCCGTTGGATCATCTGGAACGACATCGGCCCCTCGCCCTCCCTGAAAGCGACGACCTCGCCGTCGAGCACGACGTCGTGCGGGATGAGCGCCACCGCCTCCACCACCTCCGGGAAGCTTGCCGTGAGTTCCTCGAGCCTCCGCGAGAAGATCCTCACCTCGCTCCCGAGCTTGTGCACCTGAGCGCGGACCCCGTCGTACTTGTACTCCGCGTACAGCTCCCTCTCCTCGAAGTACTCCGCGATCTCCGCGGGGGAGACCATGGGCTCCGCGAGCATGAAGTTGGTGGGGCGCATCGGCTCTATCTTGACGGCCGCGAGCCTGCCTCCCTTCGCCTCGCGGGCGAGCATCCCGATGTCCCCGAGCATGAGATACGCCTCCTTCACCTTCTCCCTACCGAGGTCCTTGCCGAAGGCCTCCGCGACGGCCTCCTCCACGAGGCCCTCGACCAGCCCTATCCTCATCTCCCGGCTGAGTATCTTCACGATGTACTTCGCCTCTAGGCTCCCTTCTCCCCTGAGGAGGAGGGACTTCACCAGGTCCTTCTTCAGCGCGGTGGACCCCTTGCCCTGCGCCGAGGTTATCCTCTCGAAGGTGGTGGCCACGTCCAGGATGCTGAGCCCGCCCTCCTCGCCCGAGAACAGCGTCGCCTCCCTCTTGCGCCCGATGAACTCGGTGACCGACTCGCTCAGGTCCCCGTGCTTCAGGTAGCTCTTGATGAGCTCCTCCTGGGTCACCCCCGTCACGACGCGCAGCACGTCGATGAGGGCCGAGTACCCGACCTGGGTCTCCTCTGCGCTCCCCTTGCGCGTCGACCTCCCCGAGGCGAACCGCGCCGCGTACTCTACCTCGTCCTCGCTCTTCAGGCGGGAGAAAAAGCCCGCGAGCAGCGAGACCTTCTCGTTCTTCCCGCTGGATTGCCTGACCTTCTCGAGCGTCTCTGCGAGCTCGAGGAACGACGTGCCCTGCATATCGCAATCTTTCGGCCAGCCGAGAGCCAGGCTATGTGTGCTTTTAGAAAGGCCCTAGAGCTGCTGCGCCATGAGGTAGGCCGACTCCCCGTCCTTGTAGTACCCCTGCATGGTGCCGCTCACCAGGAACGTCAGCTTCCTGTAGAGGGATACTGCCTCGTCGTTCGTGACCCTGACCTCGAGGAAGACCTCCTTGCACCCTCCCTTCCTCATCTCTTCCATCGCGCGCTGGATGAGGTTGGTGCCTACCCCCTTCCCCCTGTGCTCTTGCAGCGTCGCGACGGAGATGATGTGCCCCTTCCTCGCGAGCCCGAACCTCTTCATCACGGAAAGCCCGTACTCGATCCTGCACATGATGTAGCTCACGACCTGCCCGCCTATCTCGGCGACGATGAACGTGTTCGGGAACTCGTTGAGGATCTCGTAGTAGAAGTAATCGGAATAGTGCTCGGGCAGGGTCGCGGAGTTGACGTTTATCACCGCAGGCACGTCGCCGGCTTCTGCGTATCGAATGGTGTAGTCTCCCGCCCTCCCAAGGATGGACTTTTGCATCCGCCGTCGATACGGCGGAATGGCCGGGATAATTAAGGTTGGCCGACTGCTCTTCGCTAAGGTTTTAGTGCCGTCGTTTTCCGAGACGTCCAGAAGGCCTTGTCGGCGATCAACTCGGAGGTCGACTCTGCGGTCAGGTCGCTCTTCACCGTGAAGGACTACTTCGTGGCCGAGGAGGGGGCGGCCGAGTACACCGTAGCCTACGAGCCGCAGTCGGGCGAGACCTTCCTGAAGCTCCTGGAGCTGCTGAAGAAGCCCGACTACTCGGCGCAGCTCTACGGGGAGCCCGAGCGCGCGACCCTCGTGGTCATCAAGAACCCTCCGCCGCCAAAGCCCCAGCAGGCCGTTAGGCTGAGCGCGCCCATATTCCTGTTCCTGCTCACCCTCCTTTCCGTCCTCGTTACCGGCTACGTCGTCGCGGTGATCTATCCGCAGATCGTGCCCGGGAGCTCCGTGCCCGAGATGGGCGCTGGGTTCGTGGCGTCGCTCGTCGCGCTCTTCGCGGTTCGCTATCTGGCCAAGAGCTACGCGGCGAAGCGCGGCAACTTCAAGGCCACCCTGTTCTACCTGCCGAACGTCCCGCTCTTCATCGCGATCCCGACGATGTACTTCCTCCCCACCTTCGGGTCGATCAGCTTCCCGACCTCACCCCCTGCGAACAGGAACAAGCTCTTCGACTTTTACCTGGTGGGCTCGCTCGTGATGGTCGTCGTCGCGCTCGCGGTCTCGCTCCTCGGTGCGAGCTCTTCCGTCGTCCTCGACCAAGCGCAGCTCGCCGCTCTCACAAACAACGGCCAGACAGCGACCATCCAGACGAACCCGAGCATCCTCCAGAGCGGCGTGCTCACGCTCGCGCAAGGCCTCGGGCTGATCGGCCAGGTACCGGCGGGCGGGANNATCGCGGCGTGGCTCGGCTTCTTGCTCGCTTTCTTCAACCTCCTGCCCGCCGCCCTCTTCGACGGGGGGAGGATGGCCCGCCTCGCGATCGGCGAGAGGGCGAGCCGCGCGACCACCATGGTCTCTGGCCTGTTCCTCCTTCTCGTCGACCTCCCGGACTACTGGGTGGTCTTCTTGCTCGTCTTCCTAATGGCGGCGTTCCCCGTCCAGGGGGAGACGCTCGACTCGATCTCGAGCCTATCACGGTCGAGGAAGGCCCTCTTCGTGGTCACCGTGATAGTGGGGATACTCTGCGTCCCTGTGCCCCAGAGCTTCGCGAACTTTCCGGTCTAGGGAAGGACGGTCTCGCAGCCGCGCGTGACCACGTTCAGCTTCGCGGTCCGCCCGATCGACGAGAACACCTTGGTGAGGGCCTCTCCCGACCCGCGGGCCGTCCTGAACCTCAGCTTCCCGCCCGCGTAGAGCTCCGGGAGCGACGAGAGCAGTGTCACCGAGTACCTCTCTTTGAGGTCGGTGACGTAGGATATCTCCTCGAGGCCCTCGACGTAGGCTCCCCTCTTGAGGAAGCTCTCTGTCATCCGGCCGGTCAGGAACATCTGCAAAGCCTCCGACCCGACGCCCTCCCTGCACTCTGCGACCAGCACGACCTCCCCTCCCTTCCTGACGCCTTTCAACGCGCCGAGGCCAACCCTGATGGCGTGTGACAGGGTGTCGTCGTACCCCCTCCCTCCGGCGCCGACCACTAGTCCCTTTGTCTGCGGGACCTCGGCCGAGAGGTAGTGGGCGCGGGCCTGCTTGACAGAGTCGCCCTCGACTATCGAGTAGGGCTCGCCCCCGCGCGTGATTATCGTGGCGTACTCGGCGTTCTGGATCGCCTGCGTCTCCTGGAGGACGGCCGCGTAGCTCGGGGAGCCCTCCCGCAGAGGCTGGGGCTCGTCGCCGTCGCGCCTCTTGTACGCGAGCCTCCGCGTCCCCTCGATGCCCGCAAGGGCAAGCGCCACTGGCGCGTCGATGAATCCGATGAGCGGGTCGGGCTCCCCGGTGGAGATCGCGAGCTTCTTCGAGGGCCCGGCTATGTCCGGCGAGAGCTTCCCATCCTTGCCCTCCGTTCCCTGCGCCGCTTCGCCAGGCAGCCGCAGCTTTTCCACCGCCTCCTTGAGCTCCGGGACCGCCGTCTCGACCTTCTTCGGGGCTAAGGCGAAGAACTTCAGGCCCTCCTTGGGCAGCTTCGCGAGGAGCGCCTTCACGACCTTGAGCGTCGCAGGCTTTTGGTCGCAGATGTACACCCTCTCCATGCCCTTCATCTTCTCCGCGAGGGTGACGAGCATCTCGTCAACGTGCGACTCCGGCTTCGGGTCGATGGTCTCCCCGAGGTTCTCCTGCATCAGCGTGACGAGGGACTCGACGTCGCCATAGGGCACCCAGATTTCCATGGAGGGGTTCTGTCGCGCGAGCCACGCCTTCCGCGTCTATCAAGGTTGCCCCCGATGCAAGGCCCGAGTGCAACCTTTTGTATCGCCACAGGAGACCTCGTCCCATGGTGTGGAAGCGCAGGAAGGAGCTCCTGGAAGAGCTGGCGATGGTCCTCGTGAAGGTCAAGGCCATCCAGTTCGGGACGTTCACGCTCGCCAGCGGGAGGATAAGCTCCTACTACATCGACCTGCGCGCTATCCCCAGCTACCCAGGCGCCTACAAGACGTTGATCGACGTCTACGGCGAGTTCCTCAGGCACGAGTTCAAAGAGGCGGGCTACGACGCCATCGCGGGAATCCCTACCGCCGGCCTCACGCTCTCCTCCCCCATCGCGCTGGCGCTCGAGAAGCCGATGATCTACGTGCGGAAGGAAGAGAAGGACCACGGCAGGAACAAGCTCGTGGAGGGAGTGACCAGGCCAGGATGGAAGGTGCTTGTCATAGACGACATCGTCACCACCGGCGGCTCGGTCCTCTCCGCGATCGAGGCGATAAGGTCGGAAGGGTGTGACGTGGAGCAGGCCTCCGTCGTCATAGACAGGCTAGAGGGGGGCTCGGCGGCCCTGAAGAAGCAGGGAGTGAAGCTTCACGCGATGACTGACATACTCGAGCTCGTGAAGATACTTAGGGCCAAGGCCCTGCTCTCTGCGGAAGAGGCCACCGCGGTCACGACGCAAGTGCACAAGCGTTAGTAAGCCATAAGGTTCTTCTCTTCTAGAAGGACGTGCAGGTTGTTGACCGCCCTGTAGACCTCGCTCTCCCTCTTTCCGCCCGTGCACACGAGCTTGCCCGATGCGAAGAGGAGGATGACCGTCTTAGGGTCCGCCATCCTGTGGATCAGGCCCGGGAACTGCTCCGGCTCGTACATCGACTTTGGTAGCGTCCTCGCGGCCTCCTCGAGGTGGACCTTCCCGCCGAGGTTCGCCGAGGCGACGATGTTCTGGATCTGAATCTCCGCCTCGTTCTTGATCGGGATGCCGCCCTTCTTCAGCCGCCTTACGACCTCCCGCACGGCCTTCCGCGCCAGGTCTTCGGACTTGGCGCCGGTGCAGACCATCTTGCCCGAGCTGAAGACTAGCGTCGCCGTCTTCGGGGTCTTGAGCCTGAAGACGAGACCGGGGAACTGGTCGGGGTGGTACTCCACGTCCACGAAGTTTTTCGTGATCTGGTTCAGGTCAACCTTCTGGTTGATTGAGGCCGAGGCGACCACGTTCTCGATGCTCACGATTGCCTTGGTCTGAGGCATGCCCGCGCCGAGCGCGTGGACTATATAAGAACTATAAAAGGGGAGACCCCGAAATCGAAGGTTTCGCGTCGAAGTTGAGCGCACAGATTATATCCAACTGAGCAGAAGGGTAGAGAGTCTTGTCAGATTCTCACGGTGAAAGCGCAAGCCACGGTAAGGATGCATCTCATCCAGCGGGGACGGGCAAATCCTCCCCCAAGCGGCTCGTCATTGTCACTGGCATCATGCTCGGTTTTGCCGCGCTCACGTGGGGTCCTTCGCTCCTGTCGAGGAACGTCCAGGCCATGTTCATCCCTGCGTGGCTCACCCTGACCGTTGGGACCGTCGTCATCAGCGTGTGGTTCACAAAGCGCATCCTCACTTATGAGAAATACCGGGACTCTGAGACGGTTCCTCAGAGCGCACCGGCGCATCACTAGGTACTCCTCCCGTCCCGCCATCTCCAATGCCTCCCTCATCCTCGCTCTCGCGGGACGGGCGCAGCTCGGTGATGAAGACGAAGAGCAGGATCAGACCCACGAGGGCATAGTTCCAGGGATACGGTATCACCATCGAGATCAACCCGAGGTACGGGACCGCCAGGACCACCACGCCCTTGACGCAGGCAGCCGTGATCGGGGGCCACTCGTATGGCTCGTCTGGGAGAGGGTTGGTCGCCCTGTCGTCCCCTTGGGTGATCAGGCCCTGGCTCGTGACGGCGACGACCCTGTGCACGATGGTAAGCCCCGCGCACCCTCCCCGCCCGTCGGGCTGGACGTAGATTATCACCTGCCCCACGTGTATGTCGCTGAACGCCACGCTCTGCGCGACGACGAGGTCGCCTACCTCGAGGGTAGGGACCATGCTCTTGCTGACCACGACGTAGACCGGGGAAGACCCCAGCGCGCTTCCCACGAAGAGCTGAGCCCCGATCACTATCGCGACTACTATGAGGACGTAGGTCAGCCCCCTGCCTACGTTCTTGGACAGCTGCACGGTCTTTCGGGAGGCGGCCCCATAGGATTGTTAAGCTTGCCGACTTTACCCGCAAGTCTTTAGAAGGGCACGGGTCGCCTGCGACTTGAAGATGAAGCTCCTCCCTCTCCTCGAGGTGCTGTTCGCCAACGCCGTCCTCATAGCGCTGTTGCTCTGGATGACGGGCGACTACGGCTACCGCACCGCCTACTGGGGGCCCGAGGGGTTCACGCCTACGACCGTCAGGTACCCTCTCTTCCTGATCACGTCGGCGGTGAAGGGTAGCACTTCCATCCCCGGGCTGCTCACAGTTGACTGGCAGCAGATAGTCCTGGTCCTTCTTGTGGTTACCGACGCCGTCTACGCGTACGCCGTGCTCCACGCTCGGAAGCCCCTTCTCTGAGCGGGCATCGAGTTGCGGCCAGAACGTATATCTAACCCTACGAGACGATTCGGGCAAGCATGGCGGGGCTCCTTAGCTACCTGCTTCGGAGGATTCTCTTTGCAATCCCAGTCTTCATCACCGTCTCGATAATCACGTTCCTGGCCACCAACGCCTCCGGGAACCCCGTCGAGCTGGTCTTGCTCGGGATCCATAACCGGACCCCCGAGACGCTCGCGGCGCTCAACGCCGAGTTCCACATGGGCGAGCCCATCTACACGAGGTATTTCCTGTGGCTCTCGGACTTTATGCACGGCAACCTCGGCCAATCCTTGTACTCTGGGACGGTGGCCTCGAAAATCCTACCCTGGACCGCGACAACCCTCGAGCTGCAGATCCCAGCGCTACTCCTCTCTTTTGGAATCGGCGTTCCCCTGGGGGTCTTCTCCGCCAAGCGCCAGTATTCCAAGAGCGACGTCGCGGTGACGACGACAGCAATCTTCGGGATCTCGATGCCCACCTTCTGGTTGGGGATAATGGCGATAATCATCTTCTCGCTGAACCTCCACTGGCTCCCGTCCTTTGGGGCCATCTCCGCGTTCCCGCCCTACTGGTGGGGGAGCATACCGAGCGATGCACTTGCGCACCTCATTCTCCCCCTATCCGTGCTTACTCTGGTCTCCCTCGCTACGTACGTCCGCCTCATCCGCGCCAACATGCTCGACGCGCTCCGCCAGGACTACGTCCTCGGTGCGAGAGCGAGCGGCTTGAGCGATTTCAACGTCACTTACAAGCACGCGCTAAAGAACGCGATAACCCCCGTGGTGACCATAGTGGGGCTCAGCTTCGGGTCACTGCTTGCAGGTGCACCCGCATTGGAGACAACCTTCTCTTGGCCGGGCTTGGGCTATGAGTTCGTCGTCGCCGCAACCAGCTTGGACCTCCCCGTCGTCCAAGCGATCACCATGATAATCACGATAATGGTCCTGGTCGCGAACATCGGCCTCGACCTGGTCTACGCCCTGCTCGACCCACGGGTGAGGATCTCTTAATGCAGGAAGAGGTCCTGCTTCCTAAGCACGAGGCCGGCTCTCAACGAGGCGCCGGACAGTGGGCCGTCGCTTGGAGGAGGTTCAAGAGGAACAGGTCAGGCCTCGCGGGGCTCGCGATGGTCGGCTTCTTCGCGGTCCTGGCCATCTACGGGCTCTTCCTCGACCCCGTGCCGGCGAGGAGCTTTGCGTGCCTCTACCAAGGTTGCAGCAACCTCCCGCCTTTCACTAACTGGGCCCATCCCCTGGGGACCGAGACATCTGGCATCGACGTCTGGCAAGAGATCATCCACGGAAGCGCCGGGGACCTGTATGTGGGCATCGGGGCCACAGCGATAGCCATCGCCCTCGGTGTTCTGGTAGGTGCGGTGGCCGGGTACCGGGGCGGCGTCGCGGGAGCGCTCCTCCTAGGGGTCACGCAGATATTCTTCACCCTCCCGGTGTTGATCTTCATCCTCTTGTTTGCTAGGATCGGCACCCTGCTGGTGGCGCAAGGGCTTGGCCTCACGCTCATCGTCGCGATCCTGGGCCTTTTCGGATGGTCGGGGATCGCGTTCATCGTCAGGGGAGAGATATTCCGCATAAGGGAGCTCGAGTATGTCCAGGCTTCCAAGTCCTTGGGGGCGAGCCAGTCGCGTATCCTCTTCAGGCACATAGTGCCCAACGCTCTCTCGCCCATCATAGTCGTCTCAAGCCTCCTGGTGGCGGGCAACATACTCACCGAGGTCGTCATCAGCTTCCTGGGCTTTTCCGACCCGTCGGCCTCCACCTGGGGGCTGATCCTGGAGGAGGGCCTGCAATACGTCCGTACCTCGTGGTGGGTCTCCTTCTTTCCGGGTCTGGCAATCATCTTCTGCGTCCTGGGCTTCAACCTGCTCGGAGACGGCCTGTCTGACGCTCTGAACCCCCGACTTAGAGAGTGACAACGACTGGCCGAACCGCTGCTAAGGGTAGAGGACCTTCGGACCTACTTCTACACGGAGGCGGGAGTGGTCCGGGCGGTAGATGGCGTGAACTTCACGGTAGAGAAGGGCGTGCCCCTCGGGCTTGTCGGCGAGTCGGGGTCAGGGAAGACAGTTACCGCTTTGTCCGCCCTGAGGGTCGTCCCTCGGCCCGGCAAGTTCGCGGGAGGGAAGATCATCTTCGACGGCGAGGACTTGCTCACGAAGAAGGAGAGCGAGATGAGAAAGTACAGGGGAAGGAGGATCGGCTACGTCTCGCAAGACCCCAACTCCTCCCTCGACCCGCTGTTCACCGTCGGGACGCAGCTCTCCGAGGTGGTCCAGGCCCACGAGAAGGTCCCGAAGGAGCGGGCTTCCGAGAGGGTCCTTGAACTCCTCCAGCGCGTGAGGATCTCGGAGCCAGAGGCAAGGATGAGGGCCTACCCTCACGAGCTCAGCGGAGGCATGAGGCAGAGGATAGCCATCGCTAGGGCACTCGCCGGGGAGCCTGACCTCCTGATAGCGGACGAACCCACAACAAATCTCGACGTCACGATACAAGCGCAGGTCTTGGACCTGCTGAAGGACCTCCAGAGGGAGCTAGGGATGACTCTGATTCTCATCACGCACGACATGGGGATCGTCGCGGAGATGACCCAGAAGGTGGTCGTCCTCTACGCTGGCAGGGTCGCAGAGGTCGCGTCGACCAGGGAGACCTTCGCCACGCCAAAGCACCCGTACACCTCCGCGTTGCTAAAGGCCGTGCCCCGGGTGGACCGGAAGAAAGAGCTCGTCCCCATCGGAGGAAACATCCCCAACCTGATCACGCCACCCTCTGGCTGCAGGTTCCATCCGCGCTGCAGATTCATGCAGGAGATCTGCGTTGCCAAGGAGCCCGCGCTCGATGCGATCGGCGGAGGGAGGCAGGTCTCCTGCCACCGCTGGAAGGAGATAACGCTGGAGGGCACGTCATCTTGACATGGACCACAGACCAGCCACTCGTCAAGGTCGTGGACCTGGTCAAGCACTTCCCGGTCTACGAGAAGGGAGTCTTCATGAAGAAGAAGGTGGGAGAAGTCCACGCAGTCGACGGGATCACTTTCAGCATCGCCAGGGGAGAGACGCTCGGGCTCGTGGGGGAGAGCGGATGCGGCAAGACGACGGTGGGAAAGGTGGTCCTCGATCTGTTGCCAAAGGACTCGGGTAGTGTCCTCTTCGAGGGAAAAGACGTCCACGAGACCCTTGAGACGGGGACCTCGACGGGCAAGAAGGACATGAGAAGGAACATGCAGATGGTCTTCCAGAACCCGTACGGGTCTCTTGACCCCAGGATGACGGTCTTCGATATCATCTCCGAGGCCTTCATCATCCACAAGCACGTGCCGAAGCACGAATGGAAGAGCAGGGCGTATGCCCTTCTCAAGCTCGTCGGGCTGGAGGAGTACCATGCCGAGAGGTACCCGCATGAGTTCTCAGGAGGGCAGCGGCAGAGGATATCCATCGCCAGGGCACTCGCGACGGACCCCAAGTTCATCGTCGCCGACGAGCCCGTCTCTTCCCTCGACGTGTCGATCAGGGCGCAGATCCTCGACCTGCTCGAGGACCTCCAGCGGAAGGAGGGGATCTCGTTCCTCTACATCTCGCACGACCTGAGCTCCGTGCGGCAGGTGAGCCAGCACGTGGCGGTCATGTATCTGGGCATGCTCATGGAGTATGCTTCAGCGGACGTCATCTTCACAAAGCCGCTCAACCCCTATACCATCGCACTCCTCTCCGCGGTGCCGATCCCTGACCCCGAGAACAAGGTCAACAGGATTGTACTCGCGGGAGACGTGCCCAGCCCCATCAACCCCCCTTCGGGGTGCAGGTTCAACCCGCGCTGCCCCTACGCGCAGCAGCTGTGCAGGGACAAGGTCCCGGAATACAGAGAGATAGAGCCGGGACACTTCGTCGCGTGTCATTTCGCCGAACAATTCAAGTGAATCTTTCGTGCGGGGTCGAATTTTACCCCCATGGTAAGTCATCGTCGCTAAGATTATATACGCCAAATCAGTCTTACATGGCAACGATGTCGTTCTCCGTGAACTCCAATGACACCCTCAAGGGTGTAGTCTTAGGACTCTTTGCTTTCGTCCTAGTCTCGTCTGCGATGCCGCTCTCGACGGTCACCGTCCATGCGGCGACTACGCCATACTTCTCTATGACACTTATCGCGCCCACGTCCAACCCGCTCAGGCGGCAGTGGGCAGCCATCATACAAAACTCGTATGTTTCAGGGAACATAGATGCAAAGCTGATTTACGAGAGCTTCTCGCAGATGCTCGCCATCCTGTTGGGATGCGCGAACGGGTGTCCTGCAAAGACCTTCGCCAGCGGGGGCTGGGACGCTACCTTCGTAGGGAACGGAGGAGGGACCTCCCTGCCTGACTTTGGCACACAAAACGTGGCCTTCTACCGGAACGAAGGCCCCGGCGACGTCCCACCGAACGGTCAGAATTACTACTTCTTCAAGAACGCGACCTTCAACTCTCTGGCAGACGACTACAACACCAACTTCAATGTGGCGGCAAGGCTAGCTGACGCGCAGAAGATGGTGGCGATCGCCGCGCAAGAGAGGCCTGGAGTGATCATCTACTACCCGCTGCAGGCGTATGCGTATTCCTCGGGCTTCAAGCCCTGGGGAGTGAATGCGACCGGTAACGGTCCTTCGGCGACCGCCCCGATCACCAGCAGCACCGCAGGGATCGACTACGCGCACTGGAACACGGGTTCTGCAAGCGCAATCAACGTCGCAGTCACTGGTAACATCGACAACATCAACCAGCTGCCCACGGCCGCACAGAACTCAATATACGACAGGTACATCTGGGGCCCAATAGCGGACAGCACAGAACAGGCTGACGCAAGAGGAGTCGGCGTCTATCTCAATGCGCTCGCAACGAGCATCACCTCGTCGGCAGATCACAAGACGTGGACGGTAAACGTCAAGCCACACAACTTGCAGGACGGCGTGCCGGTCACGGCTGACGACTACATATTCACNNAAGTAGGCTACGTCGGCGGCGGCACACTACAGGGACTCTTGGGGACTAACGGCGCTGCCTTCGCAGAGTTCCACTACTCGAACGCGTCGGTCAGGTACGTGTCCAACGGCACCTTCTCCGCAACTGCGCCTGCTAACTGGAAGCCCACCTCAGTGTGGACATCCACGAGCGCAACGCAGTTCACTTTCACGATGCCGTCGGCGTACATCTTGACTGACCCGATCGTCACCGCGTTCGGCGCACTGCCAATGCACATCTACGAGAAGGTCAAGGCGTCGACTTGGGCGACCAGCTTCCTCAGCGGGTTCACAGGCTCATCTGGAGGTCTCTCTAACAACCACGTCACCGTGACGTGGAACACAGCAAAGTACGGCGGCAACGGGAGCTACGCTTGGGTCTACGGGCCAGTAGGCGATGGCGCCTACATGTACCGAGGATACGACCCCGTCAGCCAGACCGCGACGCTCACACAGTGGAGCGGATATTGGAACGCGACGGGACTCTCCGCAATGGGAGAGTTCACTGCTAAGACCATCCACATTCAGTCCATCCTTGCAAAGGACGCAGCCATCGCAGCATTTGGCAACAAGCAAGTGAACTTCTTGGACACGAACTACGTCTTCACACCCCAGGACATCACAGCCCTGCAGGCGCTAAAGGCGACCGTGATCAAGGTAACTGACCCGGCGAACGGATGGCAGGAGATGCCGTTGAACGACAACGCGCCGGTATGGGGCACAGGAGCAGGGACGCCAGCTGGTAGCGCCGCAGGCGCCACAGCAGCGACCCAAGCGGCCGCAGCGAGGAACGTAAGGCACGCGCTTAGCCTCCTAGTCCCAAGGCAACAGATCATCGACAACCTCGTCGGCGGACTCGGAGTAGCGGGCATCACCCAGTACTATCCGTCCGCGGGCGTCATCAAGGGCGGCGACATCTACAACGGGATAAAGGCCGACCCGTACGACCCAGTTGCAGCAGCGAGCTTCTTGGCGGCTGCCGGATATCAAACTGGAGTCGCTCCCCCCACGCCAACTGTGGGAGTAGGATCCACGCCGACTGTCACCGTGCCTCCGATCAACGTCGGCTCAGGCGCGGTCCCGACCATCACTACTTCGTGCAGTCCGGTCACAGTCCCGGCGCCAGTTTCAGCTACAGTCAGTGTCCCCGGCACATTGTCTGGCAACACACTGACATTCACTGGCGACTTCCCGGTGGTAGCGGCCAAAGGCATTGCGGCGAACGGGTATGCAGTGACCCTCCAGCAAAGCACTGACGGAGGAAAGACATGGACCGCAGTGGTGCTAGGGCAGACAACGACCGGAGGCTACTACACGCTCAGCTACACGCCCACGGTGACGGGACCCGTGAGCTATAGGGTGTTCTTCACTGGCCTGTCGGAGGTCTTCCTCAATCCGCTCGCTCCGGGAGCCCCTGCGTTGGCAGAGGCCTACGTGCCTCCGCTCGCACCTGGCTCGGGTCTTCCTGTATCGAACAGCACCGCCACGCAATACAGCGCGGTGAGCAGCTACTCGATTGGGACGCTCTCGGACGTAGTAAACGCACTCACGACATCCATCAGCTCAGCGCTGACCAACTCGGCTTCGATCACGAACGCGAACACCAACAACGGCCTCTGCACCCTTGAGCAGTCGCTCGCGACCTCAATCAACTCGGCCCTGTCCACGCTGTCTTCGCAAAACACCGCCAACGCTAACACTCTGAAGGCCTCGATAACCGGCCTCGGGAATTCGACCAACGCGGCCATCCAGACCCTGAGCGGCCAAAGCGCGTCAAAGGCGGACTTGACCGCGCTCACCAACAACGTGGGCACCCTGACGACGCAGGTCAACTCGCTCAACAACCAGATATCGACGCTCCAGACGGTGGCGTACGTGGCGCTAGGAGTGGCAGTCGTCCTCGGCCTCATCGCGATAGGGCTTTCGATGAGAAAGCGCCCGATGTAATGAGTTAACGCTCGATTTAGCCGCGGCTAAAGTGTAGCCGCGGCGAGCGCTAGGCTCTCCAGGAAGAGGAAGACGCCTACCAACGCGACTGTGGCTGCCTTTGCCTCCACGTCCTCCAATTGCGACTTTGAGACTTCGATATTGGTCCTGGTGAGAAGAGAGGTCAGCCTGCGAGTAGATGGCTGCCCGCCGAAGCTCAGCGCGCCCCCCAGGAGCATGAGGGCGGCGCTCTCTATCAATAACACCAGTCCTAGCACCGGCAGGAAGCCTGCCGTGACGAAGAACGTCGCCACGCCGGCCACGCCGACGTCGATGGCTGTGACTACCCCGGCGCCCTTGACCGACGCGATAGCCGCCCTGGTGTTTCTTCCCAAACGGTCCTCGATTCCCTCCAAGGTTTAAAAGCCATTTCAAGATGATTCATGCGAATGCCGAGGAAGAAGTCGAAGAGAGGCAGCGTCGCCCTAGGCTTCATCCTCACCGTCGCCGTCCTCTCCCTCCTCACACTTGCCCTCATTGAATCGAACCCGGGAGTAACCGTGGTCCAGATCCCCGACCAGCTCCCGACTTACTCGGGGTTTCTCCAGCGCTACGCTCCAAGCGACGCGCTACAGGTCAGCTTCGACAACCTCACGGCCATCAGGGCGGTCAACAGGAGCGTGATCGCCAGCGGACAACTCTTCGTGCTGGATACGCCTCACGTCTCGGTCAACACGACCGACGTGGCCTGGCGGCTCACCATCGCCTTGTCGATCCCGAACGCCACCGTCACGGTCGTGACTCTGGATCCGCGTTCGTTCGGGAACCTCTCAGCCACCCTGACGGCCGCCGGACAGAGCAACGCCATCCCGACGGACAGGGCGGGGAATTTGACCGCGTATGCCGCGGCAGGCACGCTGAGCGGCGAGATCCAAGCATATTGGCTCACGTTGATACCGTCGGATCGCGCACTGGTCTACTCTCCAGGGGCTGCCGACGCCCTCCAGGCCCTGAAGCACGTGGTCGGCGTCTACGTCGGCAGTGTCCCCTCGATCCTCAACCGGACCGACGTGGACCGGATGCTCTACGCAGTGA
>PLCG01000015.1 GCA_003135575.1 Nitrososphaerota archaeon | reverse complement strand
ATTCGAACCCACGAACCCCTAAGAGACGAGGTCCTGAGCCTCGCGCCGTTGACCAGGCTGGGCGACTCCCGCGCAGAACGAGGCTGGCCGGAAACAACGGCTTAAAGAATCTAATCGAAACGAACTGTTCGATGATTCACGTCTTCCCAAAGCCCCAACTCACAGCCTTCTGCGGGGTCATGCGGAAGATCGGGGACTCTCCTTCTCCCCACGGGTTCTTCCTGTAGAACTCGAANNGTCACTGCCCTTGTCGGCCGAAGCTTGTCCACGACGAGTGCGACGTTCGGGTTCTCTCTCACGTTCTTGAACTTCTTCGTCCCATAGTCGACCGCAATGACGAACGCTGTCCCGTCCAGCGCGTAGATGACTGGAGTGACCTGAGGCCTGGCATCCTTCGATGCCGTGGCAAGGCGGCACACCTGGTTTGCCTTTAGGAAAGCCCTGCTCCTTGGCAGTGAAATTGACCATGATATCTGAAAGACCGACCCACTAGCCTTTACGCATTTCCGGTCAAAGGATGAGAGCCGCGACTGGGAATTGAACCCAGGACCTTTACCTCTTTGGACTTTCATTTACCAAGGTAACGCTCTACCAGGCTGAGCTATCGCGGCACGAGCGCACCACCAATCCATCAGATTTTTAGTGTTTGCGAATCGCCGCCGGCTCCGAGCGCAACTCCTTCCGCTGGGGCGATCATAAAAAGTACCGGGGGCGGGATTCTCATGGCTTGCATTTTGAGCCCGCGACCTTCGGGGATATTGCTATCCTCTCCGGATTTCACATCTTGGCCGATTATGAGTCTCGCCCACGCATGGGCGTAGCCGGCGCAATGGGCCAAGCTATGCTACCCCGGCGACTCACAGGGACCAAAGTAACTATGTAATCTTTCCTTTCGAGCGCATCCAGAATGCTTTTCTAGACGAATATAGCCCGCCACCTTCGGACAATGCAGATAGCTGCGCTGGACATCACAAGCTACTTCAGCTTCCTGAGCGGCGCGATGATCACGCTCTTCGTCATCAGCCTGATAATCATCTTCGTGTACGAGTACGAAGTCCTCCGCCGCCCAAAATCCTAGCTCGTCTATCTCACAGGCGCTCTACCTTTGAAGAGCGATCAAGCTCGAGAGTCTCAACTCCCATCTTCGACACTTGAATGACCGCGCCGTGGACGCGAACCTTCTCCCCGACTTGAATCTCGCCGATTATCTTCGACGCGTCGTCCCATGCCACCGCGGTTATCTCTCCCGTGTCGTCGCCAAACACGACCTCTCCCTTCTTGGCCGTCGAGCCGTCCTTGAGGCTGACCTCTCGCACGCTGCCCTTCGAAAGAGCCATGACTTCCAAGGTCACCTTCCCCGTCGCGGTGTGCTTTATGACCTCTGATACCTTGACGACGGGTAACGCGCGCTCCGGAGCCGCGACGTTCCCTTGCTCGACATCCTTTCCGAGCACATGTATGACGGTCGCGCTGTCGCCATGCAACTCCGCCTCGCCTTGACGCCCCTTCTTATGTCGCAGGTTGGTCACCCTGACCTTGCTACCCGATTTCACCTCGGGCAGGTCGACGCCGTCCCAGATGACCGCCCTGGTCGTCTTGTCGCCAGGCCCTTTCAGCTCGAACTGCGTCAGGGACCCGTTGGACCCGTCGTCTCTGCGGACAAAAGTGGAACGCCTGCTGTCTGACACGGCCAGACTGTCTACTGCCAGAACGACCTCTCCCTCTTGGACGTCTTCCACCTGTTTGGTCAGCGTCGAGAGCGAGGCGAGCTTCGCCAAGATTGAGGGGTCAGAAATCGACTCGATTTTCCCCCTCTTGCCGAGGTTGAGGTTTGGTTTCCCATCGAGGCCCTGTTTGACATAGGCGCTCACGACTCTCACTGGCGAATCGACCGCCAAGCCAGAGAGTTTCATCGCCTCCTCGTTGTCCTCCCATATCGTCAGCCTGCCCACGCCGTTCCTGTCGAAGAGGTTCACCCGCCTGTATCGCCCGACCCCGCTTCCGTCCTTCTTCGTGAACTCGGAGATTGGGTATATCGCCAAGACCCTGGCGACGACTGTTATGTCGTTCGCGCCGATGTGAAGGTCTTTGAGCGTAAGGTCCGCCGTGATCATGTGCTGGAGCTTGACGCCTAGTTCCCCCGCGATGAGGAAGAGCGCGCCCTGGTCTGTGAGGTAGCCGGAGCCGACGGTCTTTTTCTTCTCCCGCACCATCTCCATCAGCGAGTCCCGATTGATGTCGGGCTTGTTGCGAAGGACCTCGGTCACGAGGGCATCAAAATCATACATCTTTGGGACCCTCCCATCACGCTTCAGAGTTCACTTGCGCTATCGCACCTTCCAGTACGTCAAGGCCTTCTTCGAGCTCCCCTCTCGCGATGTTCAGGGGCGGGATCACTCTCAAGGTGTTCCTTCCCGCCAGTATCAGAATGAGTCCGTCCTTGAAGCACGCCCTCGCGATGGCCTGAGCTTCGTCCACCCCGCACTCCTTGCTCTTCTTGTCCTTGACTATCTCGACCCCTATGAACAACCCCTTCCCTCTGACGTCGCCGACTATCTCGTAGTCCTCCTTCATCTCCAGGAGTCTCTTCATGGCGACCCTCCCCATCTTCACCGCGTTCTCTACTAGTCTCTCCGAATTAATTACCTCCAACGTCGCCAGCGCCGCCTCTACGGCGACCGGGTTCGCGCCGAACGTGGATGCGTGCTGTCCGGGCACCCACGAGTCCATTATCTGCGCTGAAGCGACGATTCCTCCCAGCGGGAACCCGGAGGCGATGCCCTTGGCGATGCTGATGATGTCGGGCTCGATGCCGAAGTGCTCGACTGCGAAGAACTTTCCCGACCTTCCGATCCCCGTCTGGACCTCGTCCGCCACGAACAGGACACCCTCCTTTCGCATGAAGCTCATCTTCTTGAAGTACTCTGGCGGCGGGATGATGTACCCGCCCTCGCCTTGGAACGGCTCGAAGAAGTAGGCGGCCACGTCCTCGATTGGGACGAATTTCTCTAGGTATTGCTCCTTGAAGTAGTCGACGCAGTAGTAGTCGCACTCGGGGAAGGTCTGCTTCCACGGGCATCGGTAGCAGTATGGGAATGGGAAATGGACAACATCCGGGACCATCGGGAAGGACCCTTTCCTCTGGATAGGCTTGCTCGCAGTCAGGCTCAGCGACCCCATCGTCCTGCCGTGGAACGCCCCCGAGTGGGCCAGGAAGAGCGGCCTCTTGGTGTAGTTCCTCGCGAGCTTCATCGCCGCCTCGTTCGCCTCGGCGCCGCTGTTCCCCCAGTACACCTTCTTCTCCCCATTCCCCGGGGTCAGCTCGGAGAGCTTCTCCGCCAGGGTCACGAGGTTCTCGTAGTAAAAGTCGGTGTAGGAAAAATGGATGAACTTGTCGAGCTGCCTCTTCGCCGCCGCGACGACCTTTGGATGGGTCGAGCCGGTGCTCAGCACGGCAATGCCGGCAGAGAAATCTATGAATCGGTTCCCGTCGACATCGGTCACGACCGAGCCGTGGGCAGACTCCACCACGAGCGGGTCGTCACGCGCAATCGACGGAGAGATGGCCTTGTTGGTCCTCCTGATGACGGCCCTCGCCTTCGGCCCGGGGACTTCGCCCCTTACCATTCTTACGCGCTTCTTAGAAGGCAAGTGTCGATCTCCCAGAAGTGATGGTCTTCCCTGAGAGACGGTCTATGCAGGGTTCTGCTTGGGCATCGATAGTTCGATCTCCAAGACAGGGAGACTCAGTTGCCTTCCGTCCCGAGAGACCACGTTCTCGCCGTCAATCTGAATCTTGGATATCTCCACCTGGCTCACGAACCTCTTCTTGAGGACTTGGACCACGTCGACCGCCATATTGATGGCCTCGCCCCGCGATCTCAGGACTACATGGTCGGCTCCGCTGTTGAACATGGTTATGCAGGCGGTGACGTAGTTGAGGAGCGGTTTGGACTGACCCACGATTACTGTTTTCGTCTCTCCGGACATGGTCCAAGCATCAGGCTTCCACCTTATAATCGCTCTGCCGCGAGTTTTCATGCTGCCGGCCCGAACGATTCTCGCTAGTCCGGAATGTTTCTAGCAGAAATGGAATATAAAGGGAGACATACGGGCGTCCCTTTAACTGGGGTCGTCGGCTAGTCTGGTCTAGGCTTCAAAAAAAAGAAGAGGCCTCGGGCGCTTGAGACCCAGGGTTCAAATCCCTGCGACCCCACCATTTCAAATAGCAACTAGGCAGCCGCGCTTCTCATGGCCAGCCGAAAACTTCCGAACAAAGGCTAAATCGCGGTGAACCGAATGGCGCCAATCCCCTTTTGAGCCGCATAGTCGGTCACCTCGACCTCGATTACTTCTATGCTCAGGTGGAGGAAGTGGAATCACCATCCCTCAAAGACACGCCGGTCGTGGTCTGCGTCTTCTCAGGGCGGACGGAGGTGAGCGGCGTCGTGAGCACCTCGAACTACAAGGCGAGAGAATACGGGGTCAAGTCGGGGATGCCAATCGCTCTGGCGAAGCGCCGTTTGAGCGGGGTCCAGGCATCTTTCATCCCGATGGACCGGGGAAAGTACGAGACGTACTCTGACCGCGTGATGGAAATCCTCAGAGGCCAAACCGACGTCATCGAGCAGGCCGGAATCGACGAGGCATTCTTCGACATCACCAAGAGAGCACGAGGAGACTATGGCGCGGCCAGGGCCCTTGCGCTCGAGCTGAAGGCGAAGATCCTCAAGGAAGAAAAGCTGACCTGCTCCATAGGGATAGGGCCCAACAAAATCGTGGCGAAGATAGCGTCCGATTTCAAAAAGCCGGACGGACTCACCGTGGTGACAAACGAGGAGACCATCGCCTTCCTTTCTTCCCTCCCGACCAACAAGATTTATGGCATTGGACCAAAGACCGCGAAACTGCTCGCGGACAACGCCATCACGACCGTACCCGACCTGGCAGGCGCCCCGATTGAAAAGCTCGAAAACATCTTCGGCAAGAAGCTGGCACTCTACCTGCACAACGCGTCCAACGGGGTGGATGACGAACCGGTGGTCGACGGGGGAGGAATCTCGCAACTAAGCAGGATAATCACGCTGAAACAAGACACTCACGACCCCGACCGGGTCGTCACCGAGCTCCTTCCCGCTTTGAGGGACGTCCATGAGAAGCTGGTTTCAAGAGGTCTGTTCTTCAAGAACCTCTCTGCGATCGGAATCCTCAAGGACCTCTCACAACACACGAGAAGCACGACTCTTGAGACTCCAACGGATGACTACGTCGTGCTAGAGAGAGAGGTCAGGGAGCTCTTCTCCGTGCTGCTTCGAGAGGTGGGAGACCTTCGTCGTGCTGGGGTGCGCATGAGCGAGCTTCAGGACATGGTAGATCAGCACTCACTCACCGAGTTCACGAGTTGAGCGCGAACACGATGCCAAAGACCATAGAATCCAAGGAGCAACTCGCTTCGCGGTTCGCACAATATTCCAATGACCAGGGCCAGTTCAAGAAGGCGATAGAAGCCGCGTTCGGGGGCTGCGTCAAGAGACACTTGTTTCTTCCGAGCGGGAGGTCCATCTACACGGTCGTCGGAAGCAACGCCGACGAGTTCATAGACCCGGAGAAGCCGTTCTGCTCCTGCGAGTCCTACTTCTACGGCGTCCTTGGCGCGAAGGTGAAGTATTGCTACCACATCTTGAGCTACAAAATCGCGGACGAGTCCAGTTTGGTCCAGGAGGTTCGCTTTGACGATGAGGAATACGACACCTTCATGGGGCTCCTCGCATCCGACGTGCTAAAGTCACGAGATTTGAAGAAGTGAGAGCCACGGGAGGGATTTGATCCCTCGACCTGCTGCTTACAAGGCAGCTGCTCTACCAGGCTGAGCTACCGTGGCGTGAGTTTCCCTCCCACGGCGTCGGTTTATCTCCTTTGTTTACCCGACGCGCCTAGTTCTCAGCCAGAAGTGAGCAGATAGGACCGAACAGAATCGTCATCGACCTCGCAAAGGATGCCCTTCAGGACCCCCGCGTTGTATTCGCTTCCTGGATTGAAGCACATCGTCCTCCCTATCTTCACCATGCCCCGCGACTCGTGGATGTGCCCGTGCAGCCCGACAAGGGGCTGATACTTCTCGATGCTCCTCCGCACGGCTGCGCTTCCCGCTGAGACCATCACGGGATCGCCTCCCGAGACGATGGGTTTCAGGCTCTCGTCCAGTTTGGGCGCCTGGTCTATGGGTGTATCGATTGGGGGGACGTGCAGGTTGAAAATCGCCATTTCCATCTTCTTGACCTCGCTCGCTATCTGGTCGATCTTCTGCTGCAGGACATCCTCGTCCACTTCCCTGGGGCTGTTCCAGGGGGTGCGATTGGTGTATCCGAGCGTGATCATCTCGTGCTGTCCGTCTATCTCGACGACCTTCCCTTCGGGGTTGGTCACGTGCTTTCCCGAGCTCAACACGTCGTCGATTTCTAAGAAATCGTCGTTTCCCGGAGAGATGTAGCAATTGATCCCTGTCCCAGCAAGCCTCTCGTCCGCGAGTTGGATCCACGATCGAAGCCTTTCGATCATGAGTCTCTTGAAGAGCCCGACGACAAGTTCCGGCTTGGCCTCCAACTCCTCAAATTCCTTGGGGTCGGAGACATACGGATAGTTGCCAGCATCGCTGACGCTTTTCCTCATTCCCTCAATCTCAGACGTGGTCCTGAGCAATCGGTCTGTGCTTCCCTCTCTTGCCTTCACTGCCCCGTCGGCCATCTTCACCAAGGGGACGATCGTTTTTCCGGTGACGTCACCGCCCAAAATCAAGA
Source organism: Nitrososphaerota archaeon (assembly GCA_003135575.1). Classification (GTDB taxonomy): domain Archaea; phylum Thermoproteota; class Nitrososphaeria; order Nitrososphaerales; family Gagatemarchaeaceae; genus Gagatemarchaeum. Next base: position 26,794 of record PLCG01000015.1, on the reverse strand, counting down.
CGTCCGCGCCATAGAATTTTCCTGCGTTGACGAACTTTCTGAAGCAGCGGTCTGAGCCGTGCACGTCGCTGACGAAGAAGACTTTCGTCCTCACTCTCGCTCAATCTCCCATTGAAGGGGGAGGCCTGTCCCCGCGTTCAACTCTCTTTTGCCTGAACCTGCTCGACGAGGCCAACGTCTTCCTCTGGGAGCTCATACCATCTTACCCTCTCCCCGATGGCAGCCCGCACCTTCCAAGCTATGCTCTTCGGGGCTCTCTCGATGGCCGTGGTCAACTGCACAATCCTCTTCATGACGAGGTCTCTCTCAGGTTCGTCCAAGTCCCATTTCTCAATCAACTCGGCCAATATTGCTAACCCCGCCAAATTTATGGTGAAGGTCTTGTACATGCCCCAGTCTTCACTGCAGAGTCTCGCCAGGTACTCTCCGTTGATGCTGTCCCGAAGGTCGGTGCCGCCCACCTCGTGGTCCGCTAGGAGACAGATTGCGTCTCCAACATCCTTCTCGTTGGTCTGAACTATCTGCAGCTTCGTCGCGAGGAGGTCGGCCAGAGGGATGGTCTCGCGGTCAATCTCCATCCTCTCCTTCAGGTCGAACCTGTGGCACATCTGAAAGACATCGAGGAACACGTCGACACGCCTTTGTCGTGCAGAATCGGTGAAGACGAGCCTCCGGTCGCCATGCATAGCGTTGAACCTCTCCCTTGGGAGGTAGCCGAGCTCGCCGAAGAGACGCTTGATCTCTGGCGACTGGCGCGCGTGTCCGATAAAATCGATGTCACCGTAGCTTCTCGCGAGTTTGCCGCCACGCGCCGAGGGGCAGCGGATGTAGAACGCCACCCCGCCAAGCAGACGCAAGACAACCCCTTTGCCCCCTGCGTGCTCAAGGACTCGAATCGCTTCCTCTACCGAATCAGCCCGCGGAGTCTCCACAATCGCCGAAATTCGGGTCAATTTCCTTTAAGCTTTCCCTGTCTAGCTCACACATAATACCGGCGGGACTTTCCGCGCTTGCTCGGCATCACTATTTGGACAAGCGCCAACTCGGAAGGTCAGGAGAGAAGATACCCGTCATCGGCATGGGGACATGGGAGGTGGGAGACGTCCAGAACGAGGGGCGCACCCTTGAGATCCAAGCCATTCGCAAGGGAATCGAGCTCGGGATGTCGCTGATAGACACCGCGGAAATCTACGGCTATGGCAACGCCGAGAAGCTAGTGGGGGATGCCGTCAAGGACATCAGGGACGAGGTCTTCATCGCGTCGAAGGTGTCGGCACACCACTTTGGATATGACGATGTCCTGAACGCGTGCGAGAGCAGCATAAAGCGGCTGGGGGTCGAGCACATCGACCTCTACCAGTTGCACTGGCCCAGCAGCAAGGTCCCAATCAAGGAGACCATGAGAGCCATGGAGGAACTCGTGTCGCGCGGCAAGATACGCTACGTAGGCGTGAGCAACTTCTCCGTCGCCCAGACCCTGGAAGCGCGGGAGGCCCTTCCGAGGTCTGAGATAGTCTCGAACCAGGTTAGGTATAGCCTGACGCACCGCTCGATTGAGTCGGAGCTGCTCCCCTTCTGCGAGAAGGAGAAGCTCACTATCATTGCATACCAGCCGCTTGACAGCGGGAGGATTTCCCAGGCAAAGATCCCTCAGGCTATCCTCGACAAGTACGGCATGACACCTGCCCAGATTATGTTGAACTGGGTCACCTACCGGGACGCCGTGGTCGCGATACCGAAGGCATCCAACCCCAAGCACGTCGAGGAGAATGCAACGGCAATCCGAGCGCGGATCTCGGGCGACGACTATCGAGCGATATCTCGGAAGTTCGAGTAGATTCAGGCGTTCGCGGCGGGGGCCACCCTTTGCCGCTTCTGGATGTGGTGCATCCTAGAAAGGTCGGCGACGTACGGCTTCAATTTTAGTGGGACCTTCACTTCGACGGGCTCCCTGAGGCTCACGCCTCGGTCCCTCTTGGACTTCCAAATAGTCTCGTCGAACTTGATTATCGCCGCGCCCACGCCCTTGGCGACCTTGTTCTTGTCCGCGGTCGGGAACCTTTCCAGATGTATGCTGCGCTGCCCGTAGACCCTCCTCCAGATGTGATCGGTCATGTGGGGCGTGATCGGGGCTGTGAGAAGCAGGATGCACTTCATGACACGGTGCAAGGTGAACCACGCGGCCTCTTTCTCCTCATTTGGGACATTATCCCCGTATGCGCGCCCCTTCACCATCTCGATGTAGTGCGCAGCGAAGACGTTCCAGACGAACTCTCTTATCTTCGTCGCCGGGACATACCCGTTGCCCTCCTCATATCCGGCGAGGCAGTCCTCTATGAGCTGGTTCAGCTCCGCGAGGATCCAGACGTCGGCGGGCATCAGCTTCGCGCTCTTGGGCTCGGGGAACGATGCGATGAAGCGGGCTGTGTTCCAGACCTTCGTGAGGAACTTGCCCGCGCCGGCTACCCTGTCCTCCGAGAGCCTGAAATCGTAGCCGAGGTTCGCTTCCGCGGCGCCCCAGAACCGGAACGTGTCGGTGCCGTACTTTTGCAGGAGCGGCTCTGGGTCCATGAAGTTGCCCATGCTCTTGCGCATCGCTCTCCCCTGCGCGTCCTGTCCGAGACCTCCGACCCAGGCCTCCTTGAAGGGGGCCTTCCCCGTCAGCAGGTAGCACCGCAGGAGCGAGTAATACAGCCAGCTCCGCACTATGTCCTTTCCTTGGAGCCTTAGGGTCGTCGGATAGGTCGCCCTGTGGAACTTCTGGTTCCCCGTAATCTTGGTGATGTAGAGCGCCGAGATGCTAGAGTCCATCCAGGTGTCAAACGTGCGTGTCTCCCCGATGAACTTCGTGTTCGCGCACTTTGAGCACTTCCTGAACGGGGCGGGGTCCTTCCAGGGCCTGTAGTACTTCCCTGCCTTTGGGAGGTGCGGCGTCCCGCACTTCGTGCAATACCAAATCGGGATCTCCGTCGCGTAGTATCTTCTCCGCGAGATTGGATAGTCCGTGGTAAGAGAGTCGATCCAGTCAATCAGTATCTGCCTGTGCATCTCCGGGTGGAACTCGATTTGCTTCGCCAACTTCTTCAGGGTCGGGGCGAACTGGAGCTGCTTCAGGTAGAACTCCTCCATCGGTACTATCTCGATGGGCGTGTGGCTCCGCTCGCACAGCGGCGTGCGGTGCTGCACCTGCTCGACCTTGACCGCTATCTTGGCGTCCTGCAGGTCTTGGATTATCTGGGAGCGCGCGTCCTTCACCGCCATCCCGAGGTACTTGCCCGTCACCGCGGTCATCTTTCCCTCCATGTCGATCGCCTGGATCTCTGGGAGGCTGAACTGCCTGAAGAGCTGGACGTCGTTGTAGTCGCCGTAGCTGCAGACCATCAGGACTCCCGTACCGAAAGTCATGTCGACGCTCTTGTGCGTCTTTATCGGGACCTCTTTGCCGTAGATGGGTACCACGGCGGTCTTCCCGGCGATTTTCTTGTAGCGCTCGTCGCCCGGGTTCACAACGACCAACTGGCACGCGGCAAGCAGCTCGGGCCTTGTGGTGGTGACTTGGATCTCCTGACCTGTCTCCTTTACCGTGAACTTGTTGGTCACGAGGTAAGCGGGAAGATCCTCGTACTCGATCTCGGCATCGGCGATAGTGGTCCCGCAGTCGGTGCAGTAGTTGTTGGGCCTGGTCGCGATGTGGATGAGCCCCTTGTGCCACAGCTCTATGAATGACCACTGGGTGAGCGTCCTGTACTCCTCCGAGTCCGTCCGGTACTTTTCCTTGAAGTCCCCGGATATCCCCAGCTTCTTCATGAGGTCGACCATGTATTGCTCGATGTCGTCGAGGGCGTGTTTGCAGAGCCCGATGAACTCCTCCCTGGGGGTCTTCCTCATCTGAATCCTGTACTTCCTCTCCGTCGCTATCTCCACAGGGAGCCCGTTCCGGTCGATTCCGACGGGATAGAGGACGTTATACCCGCGCATCCTCGCCGACCTCGCGACCATGTCTATCTGCGCATACTGCGTCAGCGCGCCCGGGTGCCACGGCTTCCCCGAAGGGTACGGAGGAGGCGTGTCCATCACAAAATTCCGTTTTTTGTCGGTATTTGGTCTAAATTTAAAATTATCTTCAATTCCCCATATCCTTCTGACCTCTTCCTCGAGGAGGGGGTTCCAGCTAGTAGATTCTAGTTTGTTAGGCGGGGCTGCGTTCACGGGAGCTGTCGCCCGCTGTTGCTCCCCCTGGTTCTCCACTTGCTTCACTCCGCACCTAGAGGGTATTTAGCTTGAATGTGGCGGCGTTTCACCTACCGGAGTAGAGGCGTCAGCAACGTCTGTCTTGGAAGAGACGCAGCTAGGATTTCGCGTAGATTGAGGGGTCCCTTACGCCGCTATCAGCGAATGCGAGCTTTCTCCGTTTGCAATTTGAGCAGGTTCCGCAATGGACCGGAAGCTTCTTGCCGCCCACCGTCTTGAAACCATAGCCCGCATAGCAGCTGTAGGTGTAAATCCACGGGACCTTCAGTTCTTGTCCGAGCTTCACCACCTTGTCCTTGTCATAGGTGATCAGCGGAGCGAGCAGCTTGTACCCACCGTGATGGGTGGCCTGTTCACCCAACCTGTTGATCTCCTCGAGAAACTCTGGCGTATTGTCCTTCATCGCCACAGGCGTCTCCCTGCGTATGCCGATGTAGACATCGAACCGCTCGCGAGTCGAGATGTAGAATGACTCCGCATGAGCCAGCCCGACAAGGAGGAGTATCGCGTTTCTGCACGGGTCCCACCACTTTAGGATCCTGTCCCTCGCTTTCTCCGCGTTCCAGAGGTCCTCGTTCTTGGTCTCGGGAATTGCCTTCTCCGCATGCGTGAGCAGGGACGTGCTAATCTCGCCGAGCCACCGCATATCGATTAGCTTCAACGGCGCCTTGAGCTGTCTCGATATCTCCTTGATGCAGAACTCCTCATAGGCGTAGGTCCTCTGCCTATAGTTGCAGAAGATCAGTAGCATGTGCTCCGGCTTGATGACCTTCTTCACGTAGTACGCCATGGTCACGGAGTCTGCCCCGCCCGAGATGCAACAGATCGCGCTCCTGTCTTCGCTCAAGTTCTTCGCATCCCCCTCAGACTCGGGTTCATATCAGTTGGGGAACATCCTTTGCAGGACGCCCAGCCGGTTTACGGCCTTGTAGAGAAGATAGCCGAATATCGCGGTCGCTATGAAAATCCCCACGGTCACCTGAGGGATCCCCACCGACAAGGGCAACTTGAACGCGTAATTCAGCGCGTAGCTGACGGTGACTCCCAGTGCGACGGAATACAGGGTCAACCCCAGGAAGACGCTCTTGTTGCGCAGCTTCCACAGCAGCAGCGAGAACAGGAACGAGGGGATGACGTTGATCAAATCGATTGGGCCAAGTGGGTCGCCGAGGGCAGGTTGATTCGCTATGAAGACCCCCAACGTCTGTCCAAGGACAGCCGGCCATCCGATGATCGGCACGAGACCAATTAGGATGTTTGCAACTCGCAGATTGATTACCCCGTAGCTAATCGGGCTGAATAGCAAGGCCAGAACGACGTACATAGCCGCATAGATTGCGGCGGTGGAAATCAGGACGCTCCTCCTTGGACTGCGCGTCGTCTTCTTTTCGGTGTTGTTGATGTTCTCTTCTCTCCTCCGACCCGGGGTTTCTAGAGGCGGAACGGGGGGGGGGATGTCCAACCAGTTATTTGGGCGGGACACCTGCCCGCTACACGCCAAACTAGCCGTAGACGGCCTCCAGTCCCGGGCGATATGACCTGAGAGCAGAAGCGACCGCAAGTCCAACCGCTCGCCGTGGTCTTCTTCTGCCTAGCTTTCTCTTGTCGCTCATCTCCTCCAACACCGGGATTTGTAGGGCGGATCGGGTGGAGGTCACTCACCCGCCTGCCGTTGGGCACCAGGAACGTCGATTTAAACAATCACGCCAACGGACACTGTCGAGTTGTCGTTTGGTACCGAATATATCTCACGCTAGACCAAACGAAGACTGGACAGCACCCGCCAACGGCATAAAGGACGGGAGGCCCCGGGGCAGGCTGCGCGTCGCTTGCCCGATGACAATCCAATCATAACGGTCACCAAGGTTCTGCCCAAGGGAGCCGTTCAGCTGACACCCGAAGTCATGGAGAGGCTGGGACTGAGGCCCGGAACGAGGCTGATACTCGCGGCAACGGACGACGCCGTGATAATCAGGAGGGCGAGGGTGCTTCTCGAGAGGCAGCGTGTTCCGATGTGATGAGCAGGTTGAGGCGGATGTTCTCCAGGATGCCGCTGAGGGACGTTGAAGAGTAATCTGCCACTGCCTCTCTGATTGGTCGTCCGAAGGGCGCGTGCTCTCTTTCTTCTTCGGCATCGTGTTCAACATCTAGGGGTCAGCATGTCATTACCACAGACGGTGAATAAAAAATGGCAAAGAAAAGCAGAGCGGCTAGGGGTGGGACGGCCCCAACTCGATTCTCAATTTTCTTCCACAGGCTACAAGTTCGAACCCTGGTGGACCACGCGACGCACCAGGTTCCGGATTGGAGCCGCGGTCAACGAGAGAGCCTCTGAATCGAATCACACAAGTTGAGTAAGAGACGGAGACGTGGGGTCCTCGAGGTGCTGCAGCGCGTAGATCCCGGTGTGAGGCTTGACGCCGTAGATCAGCACGACGCCGTCCCTTACGTACAGTCTTGCGTAGCTTGAGCTTATCGAGAGGATGCGCGACCTGATGGGCGAGTTCTTGGCCAGGAACAAGATGTGGGCATCGCGCGACTGCTGGAGGGTGATTATCTCCTGCGACGTCACCTCGAGAAGCGAATCCAGGTTCGACGCGAAAAGGTTCTCGAGGGCGCTGATTGACTTCACGAACAGCACGGTCTTGTCGGCCGACTTCTCGCGCAGCTTTGTCGTCTCGTTGGTGACCTCCTCGTGGATCTCCTTGGGCGTAGCGATCTCCGGCAATGCCGTGGTCTTGGGGTCGCCGGTCCTGAGCACGTTGAGGATGCGGAGCCGTTCTCTCACTGCGCTTTCGCCGGCGCCTCTGGCCAAAATCGAGCTGGTCTCCGCATCGTTTGCGCCGGGTAGCGGGAGAAGGATCGCGCTCCTTCCCATCGACAGGAAGTTGATGATGGCAGGGTACCCTATTGCTCCGAGCGCGGTGTCGGGGACATCCTCATCATATTCGATGGCAAACGTCCTCCCTGGAGTCATTCCTCCAAACAGGCCGTCCAGGGCCCTGCTCCCGAGAGAATAGGATTCGCCGATGTCCGGCCTCTGGACAAACCTGCTCATCTTCGAGTAATTAGGAGGGGTGTACGGTCCGAGATAGGTGAACTTTCCCTCCAGGAGCGTGAAGATAAACTTGTGCTGGGGTATCTTTGTCCCCCGGAGCTTGTGGATGATGAACTCTCGGATTTTGCGGTCTTGCTCGTCGACGCTCACCACCTCGACGATTCCGTCGACCAAGTAGTCAATGGTCGTTGCGCCGGGCTCCTCGCTGACGAAGATGAACTGAGCCCCGGAATTGTGGGCGAGGGCCAAAAGGGTCTTCTCGGCCTTCAACCTTTCCTCACTGCCCAATTCCTTGGCGATGCCATCCCAACTGTCAAAGACAACCGTCCTGACTTTCTTGGGCTTGATCAGCCGCATGATAGAGCTCAACACAGACGCCGCATCTTCGAGCCTGAGATCTAGAAACTGTTGACTTTCTAATGTGTCCTTCATCGCCGGCATGTGGGTCTCGAGGAGCGCTTGCGGAACCCTTGAGGAGATGTACGCGCCTGTTCCCTGACCCGCCGCCTTTAGGATCTCCAGCGCAAGGGTCGTCTTGCCGGTGCCTGCGAGCCCTCTGATCAGGACAGTGTTGACGGGACCCTGCATGAACTGTTTCAGACCGAGCACGGTGGCGAATCTGGTCTCCGCCAGCTCCGAATGTTCAGTGCCGTCGGCCTCCACCTGCCGACCCTCGTGCGTGAGAACCATGGTCCTCGGGCCTTTCTTGGGAGTCAATTTCTCGAGCCCTTCTCGACCGCGCGGCGCCCGTTTCCTGTTCCGAGTGACAAGCTACTTGCCTTGGACTTGTTATCGATTCCCGCATTCAAGTTCGATAGCGTGGTCAGAAGCTCATGACCTTTCGGCATCAGCACAAGGCTGTGCCCAGGGACGTCCTCGGCAAACCCGTTATCAAGAATGAATTTTGCTTCCTTGTCTCTCTCCCCTTGTTTCTTACTCAGGCTCATGGTTTGGGTCGTGGTCCTTTCCATCTAAGTGGGTTCAGATGGAATATTCTAGTCAAAGGGCCCGGCGTCTGGGATCGAGATAAACCTAGATAACTTGGTGGCACGAGCACCGACATCTAGGATTGTTCTAGGTTATTGCTATGGACGGAAAATTCGGAATCCTATTAGTATGGGACGAGGCGAATGTGCGAACATAATTGGCCAAAAGCGCAAGAAATTCGAAGGCAGGTGCGGACCGGGCCGTAAGGGAAATGCAAAAAGGCTTGGAGAAAAGAATCGATGCGATTAGGACCGAGCTCAAAGAAAAAGGACCGGAAGCAGTCGTAGCAGTTGAAAAGTCGCTTGGCGACCTGAAAGCAGATTTGGAGGATAGGCTCAGTGACATGCGCGCGAGTATTGAAAGCACCCGCGAGAGCTTTGACGATGCCATTGAGACAGGGAGGACGGCCATTCAGGAGCGACCTTTTGAGGCAGTCGGGATCGCATTGGCGGTCGGGGTCGCAATCGGATTGCTCTTCGGGCGAAAAAGTAAAGATTAAGTTTTGGATGAAGAGATAAGGATTCGTTGTCGCTAGTAGACAAGGTCGCCGACGCGATACTCAATGAGATAAAGGCCATTCTCAGGGAATCTGTGCACGATGCGGAGGCTGCCCTCAAGAAACGCCTTCGAAGGATTCTGATCATGGGCATAGTCATCAGCATCCTTTCGACTCTTGTGATTTCGTTGCTCGGGTCTGCCTCCCTCTTCATCCTCATCGGGTCGCTGGAGTATCTCAGCACCTTCATGCCGAGGTGGGAGGCTTGGGACATCATGGGTCTCACCTCAGGCGTCGTTGGCGGGCTGCTGTTGTTTCTGCTTGTCATCATCATCAGGAAGCAATTGAGCTCTCGGTAGCTATCCACGACGAAGCAGATTTGAGTTGTGCTTGCTTCGAAGGTTCTTCGCCTGGCCACTTCGCTTCCTTGTCCGCGGTGTTCATCTAGGTTCACATTGATTTCCAGAGGATGTTCTGTCAATTCTGCTGGACGAGGAGGCAGAGTGATGAGCGTCTCGTGAGCTACTTGTCAGGTAGCTTGTTGACCAGCGTCATCATTTCGGCGTAATGGGCTTTGATGATCTTCGCGCCCGGTGGACCCATCATGGACTCTGCGTTGGTCTTGCACTGTTTTAGCGCCTTTACTAGCCCCTTTTTGGTCGGCTTCTCGAAGCTGACACCACAGGTCTTGAAAGACCCCGTCACGAACTGTTTTACGTGCGCCTTGTGCGCCTGGTCACTGTCAGGGTGGATTAGGACCTCCATGAATTGCTTGTTCGCGCACTCGAAACACTTCAGGAGCTCGTCTCTGACGAGCGTCGGCGACAGTTTTTCCCTCGCAATGTTGGGCGCCTTGTAGTCGACCGTCATGAGCATAAATAAGCGTCGCTGACGTATTTAACCGTTCCAATTGTCGGCACGGTGCGGTCAACCTTGGCGGACGTGAGAGCGGAGGATGGAATCCTTGATGCCGAGGGTTCGAATCGTAAGGATGCAGATTAATTAACTTCTGACTAATGGAGAAAGGTATGCCGTTTCTGAAGCTGGTCCGCAACGATGCAAGCAGCTGTGCATCCTACGTTCTCGGTTGTCCTACCGCGCACGTGTGCGTGGTCGTCGACCCGAAGGAAGACGTCTCCGAATACATCAAGTTGGCAAAGCACAGCGGCACCAAGATCGCACATGTGTTGGAGACTCACATCCACGCCGACCACATATCAGGCGCGAGAGAGCTCGCGAAGCTTGCGAAGGCACCATTGCACCTCTACGAATCGGCCGATGTAGGGTTCAGATTCGAACCACTAAGAGGCAATCAAGTCTTCGACCTCGGGAACCTCAGGTTGAGGGTTATGCACACGCCAGGACACACCACGGAGAGCATGTCATTGCTTTACATCGATAAGACGCGAAGCAAACTGCCCTGGGCAGTCCTGACCGGTGATACGCTGTTCGTGGGCGACGTTGGTAGGCTGGATCTCGTCGGAGCTGGCACCCCAAAGCAGATGTATCACAGCATCTTCAAAAGTCTCCTTTCGCTGGAAGATTACGTCGAGGTTTATCCAGCGCATTACGCCGGGTCGGTCTGCGGCAAGGGAATGAGCCCGAAGACCACTTCAACGATTGGCTTCGAACGAAGATTCAACCCTGCACTTCAGGCATCGTCCGTGGGCGAATTCACCAGGTATCTGAAATCCAATGCCATGAAACCGTTCCCTGAGCACAAGAAGATCAAGGCAAAGAATTCTGGTCTGGCCTGACCGTTACCACGTGGTCCCTCATGGCTAACAAGAGGGAAATGACGGAGCATAGGAATAGAAAAGGCTCAAGCTGTATGTCCTCCATGCGCATCTGAGGAAGGGCATGTACAGAATTGGGTCGCTTCCCTGCAATGAGCTGAGCCTAGCGCAACAGGGGCCGGTTCTGTCGAGCTGTCGTTTTGGTACCGAATGCATGTCACGCTAGAGAAAACGAAGGTTGGGCAGCACCTGAATCATGCTCGTCCCGACTGTCGGGCAAGATAGTCACTGGCAAAACCACTCGTAGACGGGCGACGGAAGGCAAATATGCAGCGCCCTGTTCATTGCTGGCATGAGTGAGTCAGACGTGCAGCGTCAGAAAAAATCCAGGGTGGGACGTGGAGGCGCCGAAGGTCGCCAGAACGCGATGAATGACGCCACTCCAGATATCACCTCGTCTGGAATCATAAAGGAGATAGGCAAAGAGGAACCTAGTAAGCAGAAATTGGAGAAAAGGGCTTCAAGCAGAGGCGACAGGTCTCGTCAGCATTGAGGGAAAGGGAGCCCTCGAATCCAACCCCGACTGTCTGGTATATCCAGGTCCAGATGCATTTGCACCTTCGCTTCATTACATAGGTCTTAACAGACTGGAACCGTTTCGAAAAGAATCGACAGGAATGCTCTCCAAAGGACGGCAAAACCCTGCCTTTGAACCTAAGAGATTGTGCCCGTTCATGGCATAAATACAGCGTGAATGAGCAATCCAGATAATATCTACTTTTGAGCGCCGGCGAAAAGGAGCCAGAGGAATCCAAGGCAGTGGAGCAGGAGCACGAAGAGGCGGCGGAGCCCGACGTCGAGTCGAAAGAAGAGGCAGAGTCGGAAGAGAGGGAGGGCGAGACCGAGGAAGAGTCGGAAGAGCACGAGTCAGAAGAAATCGAGGACAGGAAAGACGGAATGTTGAGCGACGAGAAGTGATGGAAAGGCGGCCCTCTGAAGCACTGGCCATTTCAAGCAAACAGACCTGCCCGTATCTTAAAATCTAAAGCAAGTTCTTACTCCCCAGCTTGGCAGATTCGACTTGCCAAAATGTGCTTGGGCCAGTGGATTGCACTTCCTGATTGGCCAAGGTCCGTTCCCTGATTGCCAGCCACGAAACCTTATCGTCGCCTTCGCTCCTGGTCCGACCATGCCAGTTGTCTTTGATCACTCGATAATGCCTTCTCAGAACAAAAAGGAGTCGGCGGAGTTCTACGCCAGGATTTTCGGCTTCGAGAACATGGGGAAACAGACAGAGAGGCTCCATGCAGTGCGCGTCAACGACGAATCGATTCTATTCTTCGAGAACTTCAGCGACCCAGATAGCCCAATGGCTCAGGGAACACACCATTGCGCCTTTGCCATGGATGCTAAGAGTTTCAAAGAAACGTTCGCAAGGATTCAGGCTTCGGGTATCTTGTATGGCGACAGGTACGACCGGCCGTCCAACATGAAAGGTCCCGGCAAATCCCCAGGGGCAAGGGGCCAATCTTCGTCCGTGTACTTCAAGGACCCCACCGGCAACTCATTGGAGATTAGGACATACTAGGCATCTCCTCCTTCGACAATCAGAGATTTCCCGGACCCGATATTTTCTCCGCTGGCGCTTCGAGTCGCTCCCCGACGGAATGCACTTTCCGAACTCATTTGCGGGATGACCCCACCGGCCGGCAGTAGTCGGGACAAATCGTACCGAACCACGAGAATCCTGGACGGGCTATTTTCGTCTCTTCACGATTAGATACCCTGCGGCGGCGACTATCACAATGGCGACTCCCACCACCGCCACAAGCCCATAATTCGAGGACGAACTGGTGCCACCTCCCTCCGGGGTGTTCGCCGACGATGCACTCGAGGGACTCGATTGCGAACTAGCGCCGACGACGGTAGACGAACTCGTCGCGGAAGCCGCGGCTGTGNNCCTCCCGAGGCCACAGGAGCCAGCCAAATCGAGACGGAAGCCTTGCCCGCTGGGACCGCAAAAGAGAGCGCGTTAGAGATGGAATTCTGCTTCTGCGTGAATCCGACTCTCGCCCCGTTCACGGTGAGAGTGAAGGTGCCGTTGTCCATCGCCCAGGGCAGGGTGACGTTCACGGTCCCGGTTCGTCCCGTAGGTGTGTAGCTTTGGAATGTGATCGCAGATGCGGCCTGGTTGTAGCCTTGACTCGTGATCGTGCTGTCAGACGTGATGTCGACGGAGTATTGGGCGCTTCCGCTGTTGGCGGTGAATGGGAAGTCAGTCTGAATCGTGTGGTCTCTCGTGAGTGTGGAGTTCAACTTCATGACGTACTGGTTCGTGGAGTTCTGGTAGAGGTTCGCGAAGACGCTGCTTTGTACGGCGTCTCCGGTGACCGAGAAGATACGGGTATTGCTGTAGCCCTGCGCGCCGACGGTTACGGTAGCGGTCTCGTTTAGCCCGGCGGGCAGAAAGAGGTAGAAAGAATCCGCGCCCGGAGGCAAGGCTATGCTGTAAGCGTAGAGCTGACCGGTCGGGCCTGCCACGCTCACGTGGGCCGTGACTCCCTGGACTGGTGCTCCGGTCTCTGTATCAGAGAGATTGACGAGCACGCCGGAACCAGGAGCAGTCGGCGCCTCGGGACGGTTCATCTTGGGGTAGATGAGCACGAAGCGAGAGTCGAGCAACCCGACCGGGTTCGTAGTCGCATGCACGATGCCCGTCGCAGTCGTTGTCACGGCCCACGACGTCTTCCCTATGGGTTCACCTTGGTCCCAGCGGCCGTTCCCGTTGGTGTCGATGTAGATATCCCGCGAGACAAATGTCTGATTGACGCCTGGATAGCTCTTGAAAGCCTGCCAGAGCTGATACGTATTCTGGACGTGCCCCGCGGTCACACCCTGCCATACTTGGGCTATCGGGATATTCGCGGCGTTCGGGCGGGCAATCTGCGCGGCGCCCGCGGCGAAGCTGTAGTTCCCGGTCCACTGTGTAGAGATGCTCCAGAGCGCGCTTGCAGTGGAAAACTCTTCGAGCCAGGCCCAGACCTTCAAATTGTCGTCCAGGCTAACGGCTCCGCCGCCAAATATGTAGTAGAGCTGGGCGTCCGGCCTCTTGTCGACGTAGTGCGCCACCATATATGAGTAGTATTCGGCCCATGCTTCCACCCAGGCGTCGCTCGAGTCGGAATTCGCGTACCCCCCATGGTTCTGGTCCGGCTTTCCGGATGAATTCAGCCCCGCCAACCACGGCGGAAAAGCATGACCTCCAGCGATAGGGGAGAACCACATTACCGCATGTCCGAACTCGTGCCAGACCACATTGGGTATGCTTGAATCGCTCGTAGAGACGCGCGAAGGCGGAAGCTCGATGTAAGGCATGGTCCCGGTCGAGCTAAAGTCTGCTGAGGTCACGGTTGGGACGTATGTTCTCACCTGCAACGTGCGGTCGAAAATGCCGTCCGCATTGAGGACATCCCTTGCGAGTTCGTAAGCCTGATGGACTCTGTAATAGATGTAAGCATCGTTTTCGACGTAAGCCAAGCGCGACGCACTGGTACCCATCACCGCGTTCCTGACCATTTTCGCGACATCAAGGATGACGAGGTTATCGTTGACCTTTATCGCACGGAGGTCGCCTGTCTGGAAAGTTACTATGCTGTTGGTCACGTATGGCGGAAAGGCGCTCCGGCTTCCAGAGTAGTCCATGATCGTGAACCTTCCGTCCTTCTGCGTGAGGTTCACCTTGAACACGTACGGAGGGTTTGCGGTGGACATGGGCCCGGGGAGAAGCAGGCTAAACGACCCCGCCGAATGCGTGTATGTGGTCGCCACCTGCGTCGCTGTCGCGCCATTGTATTGAATGACGTCGACCCTGACTTCTTTCAGCGGCAGGAACTTGCCGGCTTCGGTCACCCCCACAGACCCCGAGAACGGCTGGAACGCGAACACCTGGCGGTTCTTCGAATCGATAGGTATCCCGGTCATGAAGACCCAGCCCTTGGAGACTATCATGTCTTGGCTCAGCGGGTACCTTACGCCTCCGCCCGAGGCCGGGAACGGTTTCGCCCAAGTGAGAGCCACCTTGCTGGTCACCGAGGTGAGGTTCTTCGCCGACGAATCTAGCTGCGGCGCATTCACCACGTAGAGGTAGGGGACGTAGTTAACGACGCAGCTACAAATCGGAGAGGACTTTGGGTTCTGCACGGTCTCGAAGGTCACCCACGCGGCGACTCCGTCGGAGAAGTCGTAGGATAGCGTGCTGATGCCTTGCGTGGTCGTCCCCGGGGACGCGTTTACGCTCCACAGCTTCTGCTTGGCGATGTTGTAGAAGTTGAAGTAGTTCGTGTTGTTTAGCCAGACCGCCCACCCGGCCCCCACCCTCGCAAAGCTGGCAGTCTGGTTGAATCGCTTGAGCCCGAGAGTCGGGTCGTACACGACGATGGTCGCGGGCTTGCCGAAGCTGCCCGTCCNNCGACATAGTAAAGCGAGCCGCCGTTCGCGATGAACGTCTTGCTTCCGGTCGACATGTCATAGACCCAAAGGTTGTATTGACAGCAGACCCCGTTCGGAGGTACGTTGATCACGCTGTAGAGTATGATGTTCCCCCACGCGCCGATCAGGCCACCCAGGCACGTGCTCGCAAAGTTCGAAGTGCAGGGAGTGCCGTTGTAGGACTTGGCGTTCACCGGGAAAGATTCCACCACCTTGCCGCTTTCTAGGACGATGTCGGCGGAGGTCGTGCTTATGACGGGCGTGCGACAGAGCGAGGAGGTTGCCGTGTAGTTGATGGCGTGGTTGAACCTAGCCCAGACATATTGACCCGGCCCCCTGGCGAAGACCTGCGAGGGAGTCGTCGGATCGAAGAGCGTTGGGTAGCTGGTGCCGCCGCAGGCGCTGGTCGGGATGCTCCAGTCGTTCGGCGTGACCTGCTGCCACGAGTTCCCCACGAAGGCGCTGATTTCGGTCGTGTTATACGTAGTGGAGGAGACCGTGAGGCGCGGATGCGTCGTCAGCGCGACCGCAAAAGTCCCCCAGCTCGAGAAGGTTGGCTGTGGGCCGTACTGAAGGAAGACGGACGCGCCTGGCGGATTGAGGGCGTCAACAGACGTCCTGTCTTTAGTGTTGTAGATCAGCGTCCCTCCCGCCCCGGCCTGGTTCGCCTCGCTCACCAGGATCGCGCCCTGGTCGGCGAAGATCGGCGTGTTAGTGGTAATTGTCGAGGGGTGCCCCTGACCTGCCGAGAACGGCAGGTTCACCGTCTGANNTGAAGGGTTCCTGAGGTTGTGTTCAGCGCCGAGTACGATATCCCTGTGCCAGTGCCGGGAAAGGGACCGCCGTTGAGCGGGAGTCCGCTCCAGGCGACAACGTCGCCGGTCGCCCTCGACTTGCCGCCTTTCCAGTCGTTAGGGGATCCGTTGGCGCCGACCGACTCGCTCGAATGCAGGAAGTAGTTGTCGAACGAGGTGTTCGTGAGCCTGATCGGAGAAGACGCGATAGGTGGCGCCGGTTGAGCCTGAACCACTGTGGATCCCGCTCCCAGATTAAGGAAGAAAACGGGATTGATGAGAAGCAGAAACAGAAGAAAAAGAACCGTAGAGACGCGGAGCCTTGTCGGCACGTCTTCGCTGAATTTTTCTTGTTATTTATGGAGTCGAATCCCGGAGGCCAGGATTTTTCGGGAGAAATCGAACTAGACGCTGATTAGTATCCAGAGTTCAGAATCTTAATATCCGCAAACAGCCCTTTAGCCGATAAGTTAGACAGAATATGAAGTTCGGAAGTGGGTTCTGGCCGTCCCTCTGGTTTATCCAAGGCGTCCTGGAGGTCGTCTTGATTCCGCAGGCGGCGATTGCCTGGGTCTTTCTTGCGGTCGCCACAACTTACTGGCTGCTGAAGATACTTCCGAACATGCCGGGAGTTGTGCGGCCTGTCGTGTGGATGCTTACCGCGATTCTTTGGATAGTATCGTCCCTGTTCCTGTTCTGACGACAAGCCAAACGCGGCCAGGTTCTATTCCTGGCCCGACTACGTGTTTCACGCTCCATTTGTTATTCTGCAGCTGATATGTTTTGATCCCCCTCGCCCAAGGAAGAATGTTAAAACGTTACTTTGCTACTGACCGTTGAAGGCGCCGATGGACCCCTTCAAGCAAATCGACGAGCTAATCGCGGATACACCCGACTGGCGCGGAGAAACAATGACAAAGCTTCGCAAGATTATCCACGAGGCCGACCCCGACGTCGTCGAGGAATGGAGGTGGATGGGAACCCCGGCGTTCTACCACGATGGGTTGGTTTTGATCTTCAACCCTCACAAGGATAAGGTGAAACTTACCTTCTATGAGGGGGCGAGCCTTCCAGACAAGGACAAGCTCTTCAACGCCGGCCTAAAAGGCAATAAATGGCGCGCGATAGATTTCCTCAAGGGCGACAATGTCAACGAGCGCTCCCTGAAGGCGCTCGTCCGCGCCGCGGTCGCTCACAATACCGCCAAGAAGAAAAAGTGACTTCGTTTGGCGAGGGGGAGGGAAGGAAAAGTAGACGCTCGTCCCTTTCGCTTACACAGGCTTGCCGCAATTGGCGCAGAACTTCGCGCCTGCCTTCAACGGCGACCCGCAAAACGCGCAGAAGAGGCTCGTGCCTGCCATCTCAGCGGCTCCAGCTGAGGCTCCGGCCGACATCCCGGACTCAACAGGCGGCTGCGAGGAAGCAGCTGCTTGGGTCACAGGGGCAGCGGCGGACGGGCCGTGGGTGACGTAGATGTAAGCTATGACCACCGATGTCCAAGCGCTAAGTGGTATTGACAAGAGCGTCTGGATAACCCGCCCGCCTCCCCCGAGCGACAGCAGTCCACCGACGACGCCCACCACTATGTACACCATGAAGAAGATCAGGAAGATGGTGAAGGTGCTCCACTTCTTGTCTCGCCCGAACGCCTTGCTCGCAGCCATTCCATCAAGCGCTCCCTTGTTCTCGAGCATGATCGCGGGGGTCGTGTAGGCGTACCAGGTCGCAAGGATGATCCCAGGCACTACGAGCGCAACGACGCCTAACAAGACAACCAGAACGACGAGTATCGCTCCTCCGACAAGGCTCCAAAACCTCTTGTACGCGTGCCCGAGCGCTTCGCCTATGGTCAGGCGCTGTCCTCCGACGGCCTCCTTGACTACGGGGGCATAGGCGCCGCTGGCGATGACCGAGAGCACGGCAGACAAGATGGTGGCGATGAGGGGAACGGGATCGAAGAAGGATGAGCTCCTATAGATGTCGCCAAAGAGCGACGGAATCGCAGGAAGGACTTGGATCAGGATGATGGAGGGATTCGCCTTGAGCAGGTCAGTGGCCTTCGAAAGAACTTCGCCGACGCTGAACGTGGTCCCGACAGTCAGGCTCTCAAGACCCTGGGCCTCATGCCGCTCCGCCTACTACACCGCTGTTCTCACATATAACCGCATACCCGCCAGTGAAGGGAAGAAGCAGCATCCCGGCCCGCCGCGTCACGCATGAGGCTTGGAGGCAGAATGGTCCCGGAGACGTGCGCAGGAAGCGAACCTAGTCACCTTGAATCCTGGAAGGGGTATTCTTGCTCATCTCGGCGATTAGAGCCTAGTTTGGCCCCATCGGCGCGCCCAATAGGACTAGAATGCGAAATCAGATTCAGAATATTGGCTCGAATTTGATATTGCTTTTATGAAAACATCTCCCCTAAGATTGCGCCTTGAATTTCGATGAAGGCAGGAAGATTCGAAGAGCTCTAATCACCTCGACGGTGCTGATACCTTTGTTGTTTCTGAGCCCGGCTTTTGCCAGCGTTTCGGGCACCTCGACATCGTCGATCACATCCGCGCCGCTGCTTAACGCTGCGACGGTCCAGCACACGGTGACCCTCCTGGATCCGAAGTTCGATCCGCTCACTGGAGGAGTGCCCTTCTGCCTCAGCCTTTCTCGGGGAACGGTAACCTGCTACCCGCCCAGCTTCCTCAAGAAGGCGTATAACTTTCCGTCAACGAAGGGAGAGAATGGTCTCGACGGGTCAGGCTCGACTGTGGTCATCGTCGATGCCTTTGGCAGTCCGACGATTCAAGCCGACCTGAACCTCTTCGACACGACGTTCGGTCTGCCGGCGACGACGGTGACGAGACTCTGCGGTCCGACTTGGACGGGGGCTCCGACCGACGTCTGCCCTGTCAACACCATCGCCGACCTTTCGACCGCCCCGAACGCGGCGTTGTGCGGAGCAACCGGCTGGGCTGAAGAGACCACTCTTGACGTCACCATGGTCCATGGGCTCGCGCCGGGAGCCAAGATATACCTCGCAGTAGCCAACGACTGCTTCGACCAGAGCCTCACTGCGGCCGAAATGGCAGTGGTCTCGCAGCACTCGCTGCGCGGGAGCATAATGTCCCAGAGCTTCGGAGAGCCCGATGACCTTGTGGGNNTGAATGCAAACAACCAGTGCACTTCTACCGACCCGACGATAAAGGCGAACGCTGACAAGGTCTACGCCCGAGCTGCTGATAACCACTGGACGGTCATCGCTTCTTCCGGTGACGACGGCGCGAACACAGATGCGCGCGTCCTTGGGACTGGTGAGTTGACGCCCTCATGGCCAGCCACGAACCCGCAGAACTTGGCCGCCGGAGGCACCCAGGGTTCACCGTACGGGGGCCAGTATGGGGCACCGCCTGGTCCTGGAGGCACCTTCAGCTGCGCTGCGCACGCCACGTGCAACACCGGCTTAGTATTGGTAAACGGAGGAGCGACAGGGTGTAAGACGGCCTTCAGGCCTGGTGAGCCCTCAAGCTGCACACCGATCGGCTATGGAGGCGAGAGCGCCTGGAACGAGTTCACGGTCTTCGGGTTGGGCACCTCGACGGGTGGCGGGGTGAGCATGCTCTACGACAGGCCCTCCTATCAGGCCGCCCTTCCCCACAAGTTCCCGACTCTGCTGGGCAGCTCCGTCAAGGCCGACGGGAGGATGACGCCGGACGTGTCGTTCAACTCGGCGATCATGGGCGGTGTGCTCGCACCGCTCTCATTTCTGGGCCCGGCAGGCAGCTCCAATCCGCCTTTCCCGCAGTGGGCTGTCTTCGGCGGGACTAGCGCCGCGGCGCCGGCGTGGGCGGCGATAATCGCCCTCGCCAATCAGGCGAACGACGGTCCCTTGGGATTCATCAATCCGGCGATCTACGCGATGATGCAGGGCGACAATCAGGGCAACAACCAAGGAAATAACCACGGAGATTCGTCCGGTGGTGCAGGGTCGTTCCACGACATCACGACAGGCGAGAACAGTGACACGGCGGGCCAGTTCGGAGTCGATGGTTTCAAGGCCAGCAAAGGGTACGACCTGACAACTGGTTGGGGGACGCCCGACGTGAGCCAGTTCATACAGGATATTCCCAACTTCACCGGTGGAAACAACTAGGACGAGCAGTGGCCGACTGGGTGTTCGCACCAGCCAAGAGCCCAGAATGGTTTTTTTGGTTAATGCACAAGGCTTAACAGCTTGTTCGCCAAATTAGGCGTTGAATTTTGGTTTGCCATCGAGAATCCTGCCGGATGAGCCAGCCGCGGCCCGACATGTTCTAGAGAGCAGCATCGAGGATGGCTTGACCCAAATCGTGGGAAGTAGCGGGTTGAGGGTGATTTCCAGCCTTCTCTGTCCTATGGACCTGGCCACGGCAGACCCAAGAAAGCTCCACGAGTTGATGGTCTCGCTCTTCAGGGAAGGGAGCGCTTCGATTATCGAGAGGGAGATAGCCTGGAAGCTCCTAGGCAAGTTGGAACTCGCCCAATCAGGTGTTGACGGGTCAAAGCCGAGAGGAAACTTGGCGTATGTGGCAAAGGTCCTTCGACAGTCTGCTGAGATTCCCCACCGGCCCGGAGGTCAATCAAGGGACTCGTCTCTAGCGGTCGTCATCGGCAACGAACGAGCCCGGGATTTGATGGAATGTTTGGCTGCAAGCTTCGTCAGCACCCTCATAGAGCGAACTTAGCGAGTGCCGAATCCAGCCGCCAGATATCTCCTTTAACTCGCGATCGGGATGAGCTCTTAGGAGTCTGGTTTCATCTTTGGACTATTCAAATGAGGTGATTCGGGCCATCAAGAACCGGAGGAGTGCTGCAAAGCTGAGTCCTGACAAGCCCGTGGGCAGGGAGATGATTGAAGCCGTGCTGGATGCCGCAATCTGGGCGCCGAACCACCATCTGACCGAGCCATGGCGTTTTGTCGTGATCACAGGGGATGAGCGAAAGAGACTGGGGGATGCGATTGCAGATGCAATATCGTCAACGCCTTCTGATCCTCCGATGCCACCGGAAAAGGTAGAACGCGAGAGGACGAGGCCCCTCACTGCCCCCGTCGTCATCGCGGCCATATGCAGCCCTAGCCAGGATAAGCGCGCCGTGGCCCAAGAAGAGCTCGTCGCCGGGGGCGGCGCTCTTCAGAACATGCTCCTAGCGGCGCACTCCATCGGATTGGGGACCAAGCTCAAGACTGGCCCTTATTCCTATTCGCAGGTCATTCGCGGATTCCTGAACATGAGAGACTCGGAGTCCCTCATTTCGTTCGTGTATCTCGGATTTCCTGAGGGGGAGGCGGCGCCAGGAAAGAGGGCGGGGCTCGTGGGAAAGGTCGATTGGCGGTCCTAGGAATGGCGGTCCGTCCTCCCTACTTCCCAGATTGAAGGCAGGTACCCGCTTTCTACGGACCGGACTTTTTCCTCATTAGGAGGACTAGGAGGATCAGGGCCACGACCGAAGGGATCGCGACGGCGATTGCAAGGGTGGTCGTCGAGACTCCGCCAGTTGTGGAGGCTTGGCTGCTGGTGGTTTGGCCGCCGGATTGAGACGGCAGGGCGAAGACGTCTACGGTAGAGCTCCCCGTGATGGTGACGGAGTTGTTGGCGGTGCCGTTCCAGAGCTTTGCATGGACGACGAGGTTCGCCACGAAGCTGGGCTGCGTAAAGTTGCTCGGGATCTCGAGGTGGATTGTCGACAGGAGCGATAGTCCGGGCTGGATAGTCGCGGGAAGGCCTATCCCGAAGTTGCTGCCGAAGGGGGCAGTCAGCTTCATGTCCGTGATGGTCTCGTTGCCTGCCGGTGGCAGCGCCGAGTTTACCATGAAGATGACGAACGTCTCGTCTCCGCCCGGGTAGTTCCCCAGCGCGCTCGCGTCTATCGTGACCCAGATCGGTTGCGAACCAATCGGGAAGACCGGGTTCTCCGCCTGCGCCTGCACCATCTCCGCCTGAGCGGAAGACGTCAAGAGCAGCAGCATCACGATACCGATCACCCTGGGGAGGCAACTCTTCATGGCCATCGACCCATCGTCGTGGTTAATATGGAGAGCGGGCGAGCGGATTCGCGAGCCTTTCTTTCATTTGATTTGGTATTTTGCCTTGAGATCCTTGATCTTCTGCGTCACAGAGTCGAGGTCCCAGAACTCTATGGAGAAGCGGGCGAGGTCGACCTTCCACTTGTCCCCCCTCATCATCCACTTGTAGAGCCTCAAGTGTCGCCTGCCCTGCTGGTCCTCGACGACAACGACCGCCTCCCACATCTTGCTGCCCTTGTGGATGTCGAACCCGTCGAGCACCTTGTAGTACTCCCCGAGAGGGTATGCCGAGCCCGTCGGCGACGGAACGGGAGGTTCGCTCAAATGTGCTCTGATCGCCCAAAGCATGGCCCTGAACTCTTAAGCGTTCTTGATTCGCGGCGCGGTCTCTAGCGGCTCCACCCGAATCTGTCGCGTGTGGGAGTCCAGCTTCATCACAGCGGATTGCGAGAGGACCTTCTCCGCGAGGGCGGGAAAGTCGTACCTGCGCGAGACCTCGAGGACGTTCTCCACGTTCATCCTCGTTCGTGGGTGCCTGCTCACGATCGAGCAGCAGTCCTTGTAGTCCGCGATGGAGTCCTCGTAGGTGCCGATTGCTTGTGCGAGCTCCACTATCTCTGACTTGTCATACCCGACCACCGGCCTCAGCGTTGGCATCGAGGATCCCGCGTCGATGCATGCGAGGTTGTAGAGCGTCTGCGAGGCCACCTGGCCTAGGTTGTCACCCGTCGATATCGCGGTCGCGCCGATGCGATTGGCGAACCTTTCGGCAACGATCCTCATGAAGTGCCGAAAGACGACCGGCTCGTAGTCCGGGCGAAGGTCGCTGGTCGCGACCTGGTAGTCTGTGAACGGGACGAGGATGAGCCGGGCGCCACCGATCCCGAACCTCGAGAGGGTCTTTAGCGTGCTGGCCATCTTGGTCTCGAGGATCTGCTCGGCGCTGGGCGCGACGAAGAAGTGGAGGTAAGTCAGGTCGCAACCGCGCTTCATCATCAGCCAGGCCGCCACGGGCGAATCTATTCCCCCCGAGAGGAGGTGCACGACCTTCCCGGTCACCCCGACAGGCAGTCCTCCGGGGCCTTTGTCCTTCGCGGTGTGGACCAATGCCCGGTCGGACAGGATATCCACGAAGAGGGTGGCCTGAGGGTGGGAGAGGTCTACCCGAAGCCCAGACCCCTTCATCATGTCTTCTCCCAGCCTGACCGCTAGCTGCTGCGAAGAGAGCTCGTAGCTCTTGTTGGAGCGTTTCGCGGTGACCCTGAACGAGGTGGGTTTCGAATCCTTCTTCATGAGCTCTAGCTCTTGGAGGGCTGCGTCCCTGATGCTTTGGTAATCCAGACGGCACTCGACTACCTTGGCAAGCCAGGCAACACCCAAGACCTCCTTCAGGACGGCGATAGCGTCTTCCCAGCCGACGAGGTCGTCCTCCTTGTGGACAAGGATGCGCTGGTTGAGGAGCTCGACCTTGAAATCCCCAAGAGGCTGCAGCTTCTCGGCAATGTTCCTCTCAAGATGGGTCTCGAAGAAGGAACGGTTGTTCCCCTTGGTGCCTATCTCCGCGTAGTGCGGAACAAGGGAGACGCGAGGGAAGGCCGCCAAGTCTGGTTCGACGGTCTCGTCTGTCGGATATAAATGCGGAGACTCCCCCGAACGCCAAAAGGGCCCGCAAGGCGTGAAAACGGGCGTGAAAATCCTTTTTCAAGCCCTAAGAAGGGCGCTTGAAGCTAGTGACAAGCATGAAGCGGTCCTTCCACATCCCTGGGGCTTCCCGTCATCTTCCTCCAGACAAGGAGTTTCACGCGGAACACATCAAGATAGAGCTGAAGGTCGACCTGGAGAGCAAGCGGATTACAGGCTCGTGCACCACGAGCCTCCTTCCCCTCAGGCATGGCATCAAGACCATCCATCTCGACGCCTGCGAGATGCGCATCTCGGGCGTCACCCTTGACGGCGAGAAAGCGTCATTCGACTATGACGGGAAAGTCCTCTCGGTCTCCTTGCCCGAGAAGCCCAGCGTCACTCCGCGCCAGCTGAGGGTGGACTACTCCGCAGAGCCGAAGCAGGGGGTGTACTTCATAGCCCCTGACGACAAGATCCCAGACAAGCCCGTCCAGGCGTGGACGCAGGGGGAGCCTGAGTTCTCTAGGTACTGGTACCCCTGCCACGACCATCCGAACGACAAGGCCACCTCCGAGACACTGATCACCGTTCCTGAAGGCAACCTGGTGGTGTCCAACGGAAGGTTGGTCTCGAGAGGAAAGGCAGCGGGCGAGCCGGGCTGGGAGATCTTCCACTGGAAGGAGGACGTACCCCATTCCGGATACCTGACCTCGTTCGCGGTGGGCAAGTTCGGGACGATCGAGGAGGAGGCGGAGGGCGTCCCGCTGCAATACTACTTCCCAGAGTCGAAGCGCGCAGACGCGCCAAGGCTATTCGGACAGACCCCGGAGATGTTGAGGATATTCGAGTCGCTGACCGGAGTGAAGTACCCCTACGAGAAGTATGCCCAGGTCACCGTGCACGACTTCATGGTGGGAGGGATGGAGAACGTCAGCGCGACCACCCTCGTCGACACCAGGTTCCCGGACGCGAGGTCCGAGGAGGACTACGCCTCTCGGTACTCGAGGCCAGACAGGAACCACATCGAGCTGGTCGCGCACGAGCTGGCGCACATGTGGTTCGGCGACCTTGCCACGGCCAAGCACTGGTCGCACCTCTGGCTCAACGAAGGGTTCGCGACATATTTCCAGGCGCTCTACACGGAGAGAAGGGAGGGCAAGGACGAGTTCAGGACCGACATGATCGCAAAGGCTGAAAGTTACTTCGAGGAGGACGAGACCATGTACCGGAGGGCAATCGTCGACGACACGTACGTGTTCGCGGACGACCTCTTCGACTCGTTCGCCTACGAGAAGGGGGCCTGGATGATCCACCAGCTCAGGTACCTTGTAGGGGAGGAGCTGTTCTTCAGCGCGGCGAGCGAGTTCCTCAAGAGATACGCCCGAGCCAACGCCGACACGCACGATTTCATGAGGGTCTTCGAGGAGGTGAGCGGGCTCTCCCTGGAGGGGTACTTCGAGCAGGCGTTCTTCAAGGCGGGGCACCCCGAGTTCGAGGTGAGCTACTCCTGGGACGAGGGGACCCGCATAGCGGAGGTGGCGGTGAGGCAGGCGCAGCAACTCGACGAGCTGACTCCTGTCTTCTCGCTTCCGTGCGAGCTCGTCTTCTACGTCGCCTCTCCGAGCGGCATGAGCAGACACGCAAAGAGGGTCCGCATACAGGCCGCGGAGGAGAGGTACCACTTTGAGCTGGCAGGAAAGCCGAGCATCGTCGAGTTCGACCCAGAGGAGTGGCTCCTCAAGAAGGTAAAGTTCGAGAAGCCCTTGTCTATGCTGACGGCGCAGCTCCGCGAGAGCCGAGACGCCTCAAGCAGGAGGAGGGCGGCGGAAGGTCTCTCGACTTTCAGGAGCGACCCGGGCGTAGTGGAGTCCCTAGAGCGGGCGGCCAACAACGACGGTGAGCACTATTCCGTGAGGTGCGAGGCAGCGACCTCACTGGGGAAGTTGGGCGGCAAGCAGGCGCTGGACGCTCTGATGCGGCTGAAAGGCATCAAGCACCGTAGGGTCAGGCGCGCCGTCGTTGCGGCCCTCGGGGAGTTCAAAGACCCCGCGGTCAAGGCGCCGCTCCTCGCTGCGCTGCGAGGCGACGAGAGCCCGTACGTGCAGTGCCAGGCCGCGCTGTCCTACGGGAAGGCGGGGCTGCCTGACGCATACGAGGTGCTGACGTCTGCGGTCGGGATGCCCTCCCCGGAGGAAGCGATCAGCGAGGCGTGCCTGGAGGCGCTAGGGTACGTCAAGGAAGGCACGACGAGGGAGTTCCTCCGTGGGTACCTCCCATACGGCCGACCGCTGCGCGCGCGTATCGGGGCGTTGAAGGGGCTCGAGAAGCTAGGTTGGCTGGAGGACGAGGACGTCGGCATCCTCAAGGGTCTGCTCCTTGATGACAAGCAGTACGCCGTACGTGCCCAGGTCCTCGAGACCGTGAGCGAGCTCGTCGACAGGAGGATGTTGGCGGCGGTCCGGGAGGCGGCCGAGAAGGACGTCGACCCCAGAGCGAAGAGGCCGGCGATGGAGGTCGCGCTGCTGCTGTCTGACTCGTCTTCCATGGAGAAGGCGCTCAGCGACGTAAAGGGCGACCTGGAGAAGGTGAAGACAGAGCACAGGGAGCTAAGGGACAGGTTCTCGAGCAACAGGCTCGCGTGACTATCGGCTCAGGCTATCTCCGGCAGAAGTTTCTCGAGGTCCGAGAGCGAGGCCAGCGTGTAGTCCGGCCCTAGCTTGGCGAGGGCGTCTCGGTCGTACCTCTCTGTCGCGACAGAGGCTATCCTGATGCCCGCGCCCTTCGACGCCATTATGTCGGTCGGGCTGTCTCCGACGTAGAGGACTTCGCGCTGGTCAAGGCCCAGGGCCTTCAGCGCGGCGGTGATTCCTTGGGGGCTAGGCTTCATCACCGGCAGGTCGTCCCTCGTGAAGGATCTCCCAAAGTACCTAGCAAGACCCAGGCCTTCCAAGGCGTACTTCGTTGCGGCCCTGCCGCTGTTCGTCAGGAGCGCGAGGGTGATCGGGACCTGCCCTTCGGCGCTCAGTCTCGAAAGGATAGGTTCGGCGCCCGGAAGGAGCCGCGAGTGACGGATCCAATCCACCTCGAGCTCGTCTAAGGCCTTGAATGTGCGGCTCTTGACCTGCTCAAAGTCGGCCTTCACCAAGCCCCTTTCGACCTGCGACCTCGCTTGGTCGAGGATGTCCTGGACGTAGATGCCCTTGGAGGTGGTGTCGATGAGGTCCATCCTGAAGCCCCCGCTCGCCAGCTCTTCGGCGATGCCCTTCCTGAAGGCCGCGCCGTCGACGTGGAGCGAGATCAGCGTGCCGT
>PLCG01000060.1:1004-6936 GCA_003135575.1 Nitrososphaerota archaeon | reverse complement strand
TTGCCGAGGATTGGGCCTATGTCCGGCCGCTTTCTGTCAGCCATGGCTCCTTTCCGTGCCACTCGGCTATCTCCTTGCTCGTCCGCTTCAGGTCATATTCCGGGGCGTATGTTATCGGCGTCCAGGACTCTTGACTCTCTAGAAGCAAGCCCGCCTTGACCTGGTTCGTCGCGTAGGGCGGCATTGAGGCCTTCGAAAACAAGCCCACGCGCTTGACCTGGGTCTTCTTCCCCCTTGCCTCGACCACGCCTTTCGCGAGGTCCTCGAGCGTGGCGTCGAACGACTTTACGTTGTAGACCTTGCCACCCTCGCCTGCGGTCGCGACCCTGAATAGGGCCTTCGCGACGTCCCGCGGATGGGTGAATGACATGGCCGAGTCGCTCCCTGACGGAAGGACCACGCTCCCCCTCTCCACCATCTGCAGGATCGGCAGGGCGATGGTGATGTCCCGGGGGCCCGTCGCCTTTGCCGCCCTGACCACCTTGAGCCGCATCTCGCCGCCCTTCTTCGCGAAATCCTTGATCTCCATCTCGGCTTGTAGCTTTGCCTTCTGATAGGGGTGCGAGAGCGATGCGACTCCGTCCACCTCGTCGGCCCCGCCAATCCGCTTCTTCTTGAACCCGAAGACGTCCAGCGTGCTAAGGTGGACAAAGTCGTTCACGCCGTGCTCTTCCGCTTCCTCCATTAGGTTGCGGAGCCCCTTCGTGTTGACCTCGAGGTAGTCCCCCTGTCCTTCGTGGTCCGGGGTGGGAGACGCAAGATTGTAGACCACGTTGACCATCTCGAGGGCCTCGTGCAGGGTCTCCTTGTCCATCAGGTCCGCCTCAAGAATCTGGATGCCGCACTGGTCCATGATGCGGAGGTGCGAGCCCTTTCGGAAGACCCCCTTCGATATCTCCCCCTCTTGGAAAAAGTACTCGGCGAGGTGCCCGCCGATGAACCCCGTCCCGCCAACAATGAGGTTCAAGCGGTCGACTCGGCCTCAGGTGAAAACGGCTTCTGGCATGATGCGAAAACCAAAGGTTTCACGGGTGCGTGTGGTGATGCTCTTCCTCTTCCTTCTTCTTCGAGGCCGCAGCCGCGACCGGGTCGACCTCGAAGTCGCCACTGACGAGCTTCTGCTGGAGGTCCTCCTCGAACTTCCCGAGGTCGCCGAAGACCTCCTTGATCCTCTTCTTCGAGACCGGCGAGAGCCTCGGCGCGACGTTCTGGCCGCCGTATCGCCCGTACGCGATTCCCTTGAAGCGGATCTTCTCTCCCTTGACAGAGATGTATCCCTTGATTATGTNNCTCCCCGCCAGTCACGTCGTCCACGACGATCTGGTAGTCGAGGAGATTGGGATTCTCTCTATGCAAGTCATTCGTTCGTCATGGAGCGAGTATATGAATCATGGGGATTTTCCCCGAGCGGCTCTATTCGAGGATGAACGGGCTTCGGAAGTCTTCCTTGGTCGTATTGAGAACGACGTGGGTGTTCGTCCTCTCGACGTGCGGCAGCGCGAGCACCTCCTTGGCGAACGCGCTCAGCTCCTCTCGGTTCTTGAACTTCGCGATGCNNATACACCGCGCAGACGTGAGGCAGCTTCGCGATGTCCTTCTCCACCTCGATAAGCTTGCCCTTGGAGACTATGACCTCCGTCACCGTGGTTATCTCGTACCCGAGCTCCTCCGAGCTCACCTGGACGGAGTAGCCCTTGATTATGCCCGCCTTCTCCATCTTCCTCACTCGCTGCGCCACCGTCACCACCGAGGCGTGCGTCTTCTTCGAGAGGTCCCTGAACGACTGGCGGGCGTCGACCATGAGCTCCTTGAGAATCATCTTGTCGAGGTTGTCCAATTGCATTTGGTACGACTGCAGCCCATATATTAGCCATTTGGTGAGTTTTATCACGGATATGTAAACAATCGGACATGGAGACGGTAAGATTTATATCGGCTCTGGGCCAGCCCGAGGCCAATGCCGTTCGACAGAACTCCGAAAGGTCTCGTGCCTCGGAAGAGGACCCCCAAGCAGGTTTTGAGTGAAGTCAAGGAGAAGGACGTAAAGTTCATCGACTTACAATTCATGGACGTGCCCGGGCGCACCCAGCACGTCTCCATCACCTCGACTATGCTAGAGGAGGAGACCTTCAAGGAGGGCGTCGCCAAGCTCGACGGCTCATCGATCAAGGGCTTCGCCGAGATCTACGAGTCCGACATGCTCCTAATGCCCGACCCCTCCAGCTACGCCCTGATCCCATGGGGCGACGAGAGGTTCCCCACCGGGAGAATGATCTGCGACATCCAGTGGGGCTTCGGCAAGGGCAGGTTCTCCAGGGACCCGCGCTACATAGCGCAAAAGGCCGAGGACAGGATGAAGGCCGCGGGGTTCACCGACTCATACTGGGGTCCTGAGATAGAGTTCTTCGTCTTCGACAGCGTGACATGGGACGTCCACAACCCGTTCTCGACGGGCTACAAGATCTCCTCGGTGGAGAGCGCCGTCGAGTCGAGAGGCACGAACTTCCCCATCAGATGGAAGGAAGGCTACTACCCGGTCCCGCCGCAGGACACGCTTCAAGATTACAGGAGCGAGGTCGCCTACCTGCTCGAGCAGAACTTCGGCGTGGTCAACGACGCCCACCACCACGAGGTCGCCACAGCAGGCCAGTGCGAGATCGACATGTATCGCGACTCCCTAGTCCCGATGGCCGACAGCTGCCTGAGCTACCGGTTCGTGATCAAGAACATCGCCGCGAGGAGGGGCATGATAGCCTCGATAATGCCAAAGCCGATCTTCGGCGACAACGCCTCCGGCATGCACGTCTCCTCGAGCCTCTGGAAGGGGACGAAGAACGCCTTCTACGACTCGGGCGACAGCTACGCAGAGCTGAGCCAGATAGGCCGGTATTACGTCGGCGGGCTGCTCTCGCACAGCCGCGCGCTCACCGCCATAACCAACCCCACCACCAACTCTTATCGTAGGCTCGTCCCAGGATACGAGGCCCCGGTCTACATCGCCTGGAGCAAGGCCAACCGCTCCGCGAACGTGAGAATCCCAGTCTACCATAAGGGCGCCTCCGAGGAGAAGAGGAAGAGGGCAGAATTCAGGACCCCCGACCCTTCGGCCAACCCATACCTCGCCTTCGCGGCGATAGCCGCCGCAGGGCTCGACGGCATCAAGAAGAAGCTCGACCCAGGGAACCCGGTCAACGAGGACATCTACAAGCTAACGCCCGAGAAGAGGAGGTCGCTCGGCGTCAAGGAGCTGCCAGGCAGCCTGCTAGAATCCATCGAGAGCCTCAAGAGCGACTCGAGCTTCCTCAACGGGATCTTCTCCGAGGACATGATTGAGACTATCATCGACCTGGGCATGACCAGCTACAAGCAGGTCTCCGCCAGGCCGCACCCGTACGAGTTCTACCTCTACTTCGACATCTAAGAAGTAGAGGAGAGGCTCGGCCTGGCCAAAACCAGGCTAAATAGAGCCTCTCCAATCATACGAGGCATGGGCGCGATGAATGTTTGCTCTTGCGGTTGGACCATAGTCTCACCGTTAGGAGCGGAAGACTGCGTGAAACACACGATGATCCACCTGCGAGACTCCCATCCAGGGACGATTATCACGCACGACGAAATACTGGCCCACACAAAGCCCGTCTAGGTTCGTGCTGAATGAGTACGGCTTGGTCGGGTTAGGCCGACACCCTCTCTCGGAAGTTAGACGCCAACCTGAGGTCGATTAGCGAATCAATCCAGTTGGGGCGCTTCGGCTCGATGACTTCTTTCAGAATGAAGAGGATGCAACGCCTGACCCCCTGCTGCCTGAGAGCCTCGATCGCTGACTCCTCCGGTTCGCCAAGGGTGAAGCAGAAAAGGGACGCCAAGAGAACTCCAGAAGTCGGGCCACTAAGATTCCAGAGTCGATGGCCGTAGTTCTCCTTCAGCCATCTCGAAACCGCGTCCTGCCCTTGTGCGTCGAGGTGGAGCTCCAATTCGTAGAATACGAGTCCTGCCTGTCTCTGGGGGTCGATGACGGCCTTGATCCTGATCGCCCCCGACCCGAGCAGCTTGGAGACCCTATATCCGACAATGCGCTGCGTGACGGAGAGCGCGTCGGCCAAGTCGCTGTCGCTCGACTTTGCGTCATACCTCAGCTCCCTGATGATCTGCCAGTCCAGCCTGTCAAGGCGGGACGACGGAGCCCTGATTTCCCGGTCTCCCAGTAGCGACGTTCCAAGCTCGAAGTGCGCTGCGAGGCGGTCCGCCTCCATCTTGGCCTCATCCGGAGTCGCGCCTGCGATGCTTGCTGTGATGAACGGCCCGAGGTAGTCCGATGCCTCGACCAGCCGAGGCACGCTATGGAACTTCTTCATGACCGCATGCTTCGTGGCCAGATTCAGGGTCTCGAACCTGAATAGAGAGAGACGGCGCATCCCGAAAAGCGCTAGGCTGGGGGCGGCTTGGTAGTACTTCACGAAACCTGACTCCTCCATTCTTTTCACACGAAGCCTCACAGTCTTCTCGTCAAGGCCCAACTTCCTTCCCATCCTCGCCGCGCTGGGGCGTCTTTCCCTGAACTCCACGTAGTCTTGCTCCAAGAACGCCATCTCGCAGAAGATCCTGACGTCTGTGGAGTCCAACATGCCGAAGAGACCTCGGCGTTTTATAAGCCGCTCCCCTTCGTGGTGGAGATTGTAGTATTCGGGCGCGCACCTCCCGGCTCCACTATATCGCTCGCGCCCGACCAAGGTGCCATGACAACAAAAACGCAAAGTGCGCAAATCCAGAACGGAGTTAACGTCGACCAAATGGTCGGCACCGTGAACGCGATAAAGGGAACGCCGAGCCTGGCGAAGTTCAAGTTCCGCTCGGCCAGCCGCTGGGGCGGCGGCGCCAAGTCCACCGCCTACATGAAGTCCTTCTACGGGGCTGGGCAGGAAGACTCGAGCAGGACCGAAGCATTCACCATGGAGGGAGACGAGCCGCCCGTCCTCCTCGGAGGCAACACCGCACCTAACGCAGCCGAGGCTCTCCTGTCAGCCCTCGCTGGATGCATGACCGTTGCCTTCATCTATCCTGCTGCGGCGCAGGGAGTCAGAGTGGAGTCGCTCGAGTTCGACATCGAGGGCGACGTCGACTTGCAAGGCTTTCTCCAGCTCTCCGACAAGATCCGGCCTGGGCTCCAGAACATCAGGGTGAGGGCCAAAGTGAAGGCGGACGCTCCTCGAGAGAAGATCCAGGAATTGCTTGATCACGCGGCCATGACCTCCGTAGTCATGGACACGATCCGCAACCCCGTACCCGTCNNGGTGGGCGCCTCATCGGTGCCCATTTCCCCCCTTTTTTCGAAGATGCACTTGGACTCAAACGAATGAAATTTGTGGCTAAACCAACACATATCCTTCGACATCTTGACCCTTTCGAGTCGTTTTTGCCTCTTGTCGGCTGGCCTAGCGGTCGTGCCTGACCTGCGCTGAAATCGGCGGAGCCACGCGGGACGCGCTCACGTCTAGCATCCTCGACATCCGATAGAGACTGAAGCCTCCAATGGTGAGGGGAACGAACGCCACGAGGAGATCCACATTCCTTGTGGTCGCCGACGAGCGCGCGAGATACCAGTCGTCTATTAGCCGTCAGTCAATCAGTCAGTCGTCTTCTTCGTAGTTTTCCGCNNACCCGCTTTATCCGCCCGGGGAGCTGGACATCAGGCATCGCATCTTTCATCGCGTTGCGACGCGCGTCGGCTGACGTGACGCGCTTCTTCCGCTTAGATTTGTCTCCCAAGCCCGACACGCTCATTACTTTGTTGTTCTTGCCGGCGATACTTAAGGTTCGTGAGCCGCCCCCACGCGCATAGGCCTTCAGATGGCCGTGATCGGGCTCTCAGCGGGCCTCGCGGGCTACTTGATCGGATACCCCATCGGAGCGACGCCCTCGTGAGCGGTGGAGG
>PLCG01000060.1:0-994 GCA_003135575.1 Nitrososphaerota archaeon | reverse complement strand
GGCGAAACCGTCGTAGCCCTTGCTTCCCACCGTCTGTATCTCGGTCGCCATCACCCGAGGCTCCGCTGCCATCATCTCGTTGAGTCGCCTCACGCCCATGACGTTGAGGTCGCGGCTCTTTGCGTCGACCACCTCCCCCTCGCGTACCACGTTGTCCACGAGTATCACGCTGCCCGGGCGCGACAGCTTCACGGCCCACGCGAAGTATTCCGGGTTGTTGGGCTTGTCGGCGTCGATGAAGAAGAGGTCAAACGGGCCTTTCTTCTCTGCTTGGATCTTGGCCAGCGTCTTGAGCGCAGGCCCTTGGCGGATCTCCACGACACGTGACAGCCCCGCCCTCCGGATGTTTGCGGCGGCCACCTTGACGTGGTGAGGGTCAAGCTCGAGCGTCGTCAGCTTTCCCCGAGGGGCGAGGCCCCNNCGCCCCGAGCCAACCAGATCGTGCTGTAGCCCCCAAGCGTGCCAACCTCGAGGATCCGCCGCGCACGCTGCATGCGAGCGATTAGCATCAAGAATTTGCCTTGGGGCGGCGATACGTTGATCGGAGGCAGCCCCTCCTTGGCGCTGGACCTGAGAGCCGCATCAAGCGAAGGGTCTGGATGGACCAGCATCTCGGTGACGTATCGGTCGACCTCAGCCCATTTCTCCTGACTCATGCGGGTTCGTGTGTCGCGAGGGTTAATTTGCTTTGGAGATCCGCCGTCGTGCAAGAAGCAGCCTGTTGTTTTCAAAATGGAGAGACATGGCTGACCCGCGCAGGGCCAGCCACTGTAGTCACACGAAGGCCGTGAGGCCTACGTGCCTACTGAGTCGTGTTTTCCTCTGTTGATTGAGAGGATGCAGGTGCAGCAGGCGCTGCCGTTGAAGAACCTCCCTCAACGAGCTGCCCGCTGGCAAACCGCTCTGAGACTCGGGTCACTGTGATCCTTGCGGTCTGGCCCATCTTGGTGCCAGGTACAAAGATGACGAACCCGTCGATCTTGGCAATGCCCTC
>PLCG01000030.1 GCA_003135575.1 Nitrososphaerota archaeon | reverse complement strand
CGACCTCGCCTTCGCCGCCGCCCATCCCGCCTCCGCCTCCGGGCGGACCGGACGGACCCCTCGACTTGCCGGCCGCGATCACGTCGTCGATGCGGAGTATCATGCAAGCCGCCTCGGTGGACGACTTTATGATCTGCTCCTTGACGCTGAGCGGCTCGAGGACGTTCTCCTTGTACATGTCCTTGACCTTGCCTTCCTTGGCCTCGACGCCGAACCACTTGCCTCCGTCGGCGTGCTTCGCCCTCAGCTCGGTCATCGTGTCGATCGGGTCAAGGCCCGCGTTGGTGGCCAGGCAGATCGGGATTGTCTCGAGCGCCTCTGCGAACTTCTGCGCGGCGAGCTGCTCCCTGCCGTCGAGCTTGTCGGTCCACTTTAGGACTTGGGCAGCCACTTCGATCTCTGGGGCGCCGCCTCCGGCGACGATCGCCGGCTTCTCGACCACATCCTTGGAGACCATCAGAGCATCATGCATGGACCTCTCGGCCTCGTCGACTATCCTCTGAGTCCCTCCTCTGATGAGGATGGTGACGGCCTTCGGGTTCTTGCATCCCTCGATGAAGACCCACTTGTCCTGCTCGACCTTCCTCTCCTCCACCAGGTCGGCGTGTCCGAGGTCCTTGACAGAGAGATCGTTGAAGTTGTTCGCGATCCTCGCGCCGGTCGCCTTTGCGAGCTTCGTCATGTCGCTCTCCTTCGCGCGCCTCACAGCGAGCACTCCCGCCTTGGCGAGGTAGTGCTGCGCGATGTCGTCCATGCCCTTCTGGCATACCAAGACGTTGGCCCCAATCGCGACGACCTTGTCCGCCATCTCCTTGAGCATGCGGGTCTCCTCGTCCAGGAACTTCTTCATCATGGACGGGTCGCTTATGTTGAGCTTGGCGTCGAACTCGGTCTTCTCGATCTCAAAGGCTGCGTTGACCAAGGCGATCTTCGCCTTCTCTACCCTCTTAGGCATCCCAGCGTGGACGACTTCCTTGTCCAGCACTATTCCCTTGATGAGGGTCGTGTCCTGGAGTGAGCCTCCGGGCTTCTTCTCTACCTTGATGTTGTCGAGGTCGACCTTGTAGCCGCCTGCGTCGGTCTTCTCCGCCACCTGCAACACGGCGTTGACGACCAGCTCGCCGAGCTCTTGAGCTTCTCGCGACACCAGCTTCGTCTGCATGCTGGTGCGTGCAATCTTGACTAACCATTCCTTGCTGTTCGCGGGGACCTTCTCCGCGATGTCGTTGAGGATCTTAATCGCCTGAGCGGCCGCCTTGTTGTAACCTTCCACGATTATCGTCGGATGGACTCCCTTGTCGATGAGCGTCTCCGCCTTTTCTAGGAGCGCGCCTGCGAGGATGACCGCCGACGTGGTGCCGTCTCCGACCTCGTTGTCGGTCGCCTTCGAGACCTCCACGAGCATCTTCGCGGCCGGGTGCTGTACGTCTATCTCCTTGAGCATCGTCGCGCCGTCGTTCGTGATGGTGACGTCGCCGAGCGAGTCGACGAGCATCTTGTCCATGCCTCTGGGGCCTATGGAGCTCTTCACGATCTCAGCGACAAGCTTTGCCGCCTGGATGTTGTTCCTCTGTGCTTCCTTGCCTCTCGACGAGCTGCTTCCTTCCTTGAGAATCAGGACCGGCTGTCCGCTTGAGGTGACAGCAGGGATGGCTTGTGTTGACATTTACTCTTAATCACCGATTGAGGGTATACAACTTCGAGTTGTATATAAGAATTATCGGGCTAGAAGCGCGCGAGCGTCCCTAGGCGCCTAGCCTGAAGAGGCCTTCTTCTTGCCTCGGGAGAGCTGCTTCGCGATCTCCTTGGCGAGCCCTACGTCCCACTTTGTGATCCCGCCCTCGTCGTGCGTCTGGATCCTCAGCGTGACGGTCGTCCAGACGACCTGGATGTCTGGATGATGCTGCTGCGCCTCTGCGATCTTCGCGACCGCGACTACGAACCTGATCCCCGCGAGGAAAGTGCGGAAATGAAAATCCTTCGTGATGAAGTCTCCCTCCCGCCTCCATCCATTCAGCGACCTTAGGGCGCGCTCCACCTCGCCGTCGGACAGCTTGGCCATGCCAAATCTGGGGGAGGAAGAGTAGTTAAGGAATGCTCGCGCAATGGAAACATAATTAATCTGGACGGAGGTACCTATGAAGAAAGGGGCAGCGGCTCGAACAACCAGACTCTCGCCGGAGCTAGCTGCGGCGCGGGACTCGTCATCCAAATCATCCTAGGGTTTGCTCTTTCCGGGTCCGGCAATCCGACCGGGAGCATGCTCATCCTCCCTCACATGCTCATTGGAGTCGGCGGAATCGCGCTGGTGGCGTTTCTGGTCTCGAGCATCTTCTTCGTGCCCAGCTCCATCANNTCGCTAAGCTGGTCTACGTCCTGGCGTTCGCACTTACCTTTGCCCAGGTCGCCCTCGGGTTCAGGATACTCGCGATACCCGACGCGATGCTCGCCATGACGCACCAAGGGCTCGCGGTAGTGATCTTGGTCTTGTTGGGGGTGGGCGGCATGCTCTCCGCAAAGAGCAGGCGAAAGTCAAAGGCGCAGGCTGCTGCCCCCACAGCTTAGCATGATCGTCCTCTGTTTTGAGTCCGAGGCCAACGGCTTTTGACTCGCTCCTGATTAAGCTGCGATGGAAGACATTGCCACGTCGTGAGCGAAAGCCATCGTCGAGCTCAGCTTCTCAGGTCTAGCGCCAGCTCTGCCACGAGAGTCTTGCAAGAGCGCGGTATGGTGGCCGCGCGGATAGCGGACCGCGACACAAAGAAGAGTTTGAGGCATGTCGTGAAGCCGAACTCCATCTCGAAGACCCTACGGAGGGCAGGGATAGGTTTGATATTGGCGCCTGACCCGATCTCGGCAGTCCCTGGCGCGATAATGCTCGGAGCCTCTCTCGCCGCGAGAGGCAGGGAGCCGATGAACCCCGCGTCGATTTACAACGAGACACGAAAGCTCCTGTCCGAATTGGGTNNCTTTCTTCTAGCCCCGTTGGACGAACTGTTGATAAAGAACTCTTGAGACATTCCGCGGCGGACTCAATGGACGTCCGGCCCACGAAAGGTTTGAAGGTAGTTTGCAATCCGTCGAGAGAGGCGGTCTTCGGCGAGGATGGCGTCGAGGTGAAGAAGGCCTCGATACCCGCGGTGAAGCAGCGCCCCGGCGTCCTCACAGGGAGGACGTTGGCTGGCTTTGCGGAGGTCGAGATGGAGGCGCTCGATGGCCAGAAGCACTGGTATCCCACCGAGCAGATCCTTACCGATAAAGGCGAGAAGGTGGTCGAGGAGGAGATCGTGGTTGAAGAGTCTGCAGACAACGCTGACGAATCTGACGATCAGACACCAATAAAGGAAGACGTCGAGTAAGTGGCTAGGGCGACGCTACTGACGGAGTCTGTCTTGCCCGCCTTATGCCGTTGAGGACCCATTTCGGGCGTATCCACTCTTCCTCGTAGCCCTCTGCTGTCTTGAGCACAACCCTGTCTTCGTCCTCGTCGACGACGCTGACCACGTCGTGGGAGGCCCGGTAACTGCAGTATTCCCTGTCGCTGACGGCGATAGGCCTGACTTGTTGGCCGCCTATGCTTCCCATCATGCTCGCCTTCGAGCCGTCCACCGAGACATAGAGCGACGCGTTAAGGAACTCGACATAGACCTGCGCGCTCCTGAGCCGCCTCGGGAGTTCGTGCTTGAAGATGAGCTTCATTGCGGAATCATCGAAGGTCCCCCGATATTTGCCTTTGCTGAGGCTCCTGGAGGAGTTGGAGGCCCACTTTGGTCGCCCGGTCCGCGGGCATCTCGCTGCCGAACGCCTCGGGGTGTATCATCTTCGCCATGAGCTCGAGGCCGTCCACCAGGCGAGGGCCGGGCCGAGAGTAATACGCAGAGCCGTTGGTGGCGAACACGGCCCCGGATTTCACCGCGGCGAGGGCGTGCCACCCGCCGTTCTTCGCGAGTAGGGGCAGGTCTTGTAGCGCCCTTCCGGTCTCGAATCCGCACGGCATGAGTATCATGACCTCCGGGTCGTATTGGAGCACGAGGTCCCAAGCAATCTTCCTCGAGTCCTGTCCCGCCATCCCGAGGGCGTCCCGCCCCCCAGCGATGTCGACCATCTCGGGGACCCAATGGCCTGAGGCGAACACGGGGTCGAACCACTCGACGCAGAATACTCTCGGCCGGTCGAGACCCTCGGCCCTTTCACTCACCGCTCTGATCCTCGCCTCCAGCGACTCGACCAGGCTCGCCGCCTCTCGCTCCGCGCCGCAAGCCCTCCCGACTGTAGTGATGTCCTCCAGCACCCCGTCCAACCCCCTCGGCTTGAGGGAAACGACATCACAGCTCCCCGAGAGTTCGGAGACTGTGGAGAGGACGTCCCGGAGGGAGACGGAGCAGACGTCGCACAGCTCCTGGGTGATCACTACGTCCGGCTTGTTTTCCTTGAGCAGGTTCTTGTCTATCGAGTAGAGGCCGTGCCCGTGGTTCATGCTCTCCACAACCTTGTCGTCAATCTCGCGTTGGCTGAGGCTCGAGGAGTCGACGAGCGACCGGATGGCTATGGGCTTCGTCCTCGCGTCCGCCGGGTAGTCGCACTCTTGCGTCACGCCGCAGAGCTGGTCCCCCAGCCCCAGCGCGTAGACCATCTCAGTCGCGCTCGGGATGAAAGAGTAGATCCTCAAAACCTCCTTGGAAAGCTCGATTCTGCTAGATTAAGGTTGTCAAAACGCCGCCAGGTGTCCGGCGTAACCTTCGTCAATCGCTCAAAGCCCATGAGGCAACTAACACAATAAATACTCGGCGGGAACGCGCCGAGTAAGACATGCCCAAGGTGGGAATCGAGGCCATGTACGTCTACTCACCGGAGTATTACGTGGACAACGCGGAGCTTGCGATAGCCAGGGGCAACGAACCCAAGCATTTCACAGAGGGGGTCGGGGTGAAGACGTTCTCCGTGCCTCCCCCTAACGAGGATCAGGCGAGCATGGCCGCGACCGCGGCTCACCGGCTGATGGACACCTTCAAGATCTCGCCTAACGAGATCTTCAGGATCGACACTCCCACCGAGAGCGGGCTGGATGCCTCGCGGGCGCTGGTCTCTGACGTCGTCGGGATGCTCGAGCTCGTCTATGGGACTGGGAGCCTGTCCCACGTCCTTGGCTACGAGCAGAAGTTCGCGTGCGTCAGCGGGATGGAGCGCTACCTGGACACTAGCGCCTGGTTCGCCGCCAGTTGGAACACCACAAAGTACGCGCTGATAGTCGCCACCGACGTCGCAAAGTACGACCTCAAGAGCAAGGAGGAGCCCACGCAAGGGGCCGCGGCCGCCGCGATGCTGATCTCAAAGGACCCGAAGCTGCTCGAGATCATCCCAGGCGCGTTCGGGGCTGCCCTAAGGAACGAGAAGGGCGATTTCAAGAAACCCGGCGGGAGGACCGTCGCTATGGTCGACGGCCAAAAGTCCTACGCTTCGTATCTGACCGAGATGAAGCTGGCCTGGCTCAATTTCCAGAGGGCCGCGGAAAGGACCGGCCTGATGATGCCTTCGAGCGACCACGCCACCATCGACGAGATTGACAGGGCCATCTACCACAACCCGCACAAGAAGATGGTAATCTCCGCGTACGCCTCTCTCCTTATGCACGAGTGGAGGTCGCTGCCGCGATGGAAGGACGTCATCGCAGCAATCGGCGAGGAGCCTTCGAGGGAGGGGATGGACGACCTCACCTACTACATGAGCGATCCTTACCAGGATTTCAGGCGCAAGTTCATGAAGTCCAAGGCCTTCGGCGACGACTTTGCGAAGAGGGTCGGCAGCTCAGTCGTCGCGCCGGAGCTTGTGGGGAACTCGTACTCGGTCTCAGTCTTCGTGGGGCTCGACAGCCTCTTCGAGAACGACAGGGAGGACCTCGGGGGGAAGAGGGTCGCCCTATGCGGTTACGGCAGCGGAAGCCACGCGGTCATTCAGGCGAACGTCGTCCCGGAGGGGTTCAAGGAGACCTCGAGGAGGTTCGACCTGATGACGCGCCTGAATTCGCGGAAGAAGCTCTCGATCGAGGAGTACGAGGAGATCCACTCTGGAACTATTCCACCGAGTGAGTGGCCCGCGGGCGCATCGAAGAGGTTCGTGCTCACGAGCATCGGCGAGGGAGGTACGCGGGCCGAGGGCGACAGGTTATACAAGCTAGCAGACTGATGAAGGTCTAGCCCTTTAGAACCGCGTCAATCTTCTGCTTATACATGGACGCTGGGCCGGCGCCAATCACTGTGGAAGCGACCTGCCCGTTCTTGAAGACCATTATCGTTGGTATGCTCATGATGCCGTACTTCATGGCAATGTCGGGGTTCTCGTCGGTGTTCAGCTTCGCGAACTTCACCCTACCGTCGTACTCCTTGGAGAGCTGCTCGATTATCGGCGAGACCATCCTGCAGGGGCCGCACCAGTCGGCGTAAAAGTCGACGACGGCCGGCATCTGGGACTTTATGATCTCCTTCTCGAACTCAGCAGAAGTCAAGTGCGGGAGTGTCTTTGTCTCCAAAATCGTTTCGCAAACGGCGCGAGATTGGGCCCCCTTTTATTCCTTTGGAGCCGAGAGGGAATCTGGAGCCCCGCGGCGACTTTAGAGGGTGAACTTCACGCTGGCTTCTTTGTCCAGCTTCTTCAATTCGGTCACGACGTGGTCTCTGTCCTCCTCTGACGCGACAGCCCTGTAGATCAGGCCCTTGACCGCGCCGTGCTCCCTGAAGGTGTCCAGGTACCAGCCNNCCTTGCGGTTCCTCAGCACGGTTATCGCGTTATACGGCGTGGGATGGTAGATGTGGACCGGGTTCATCTCATATTGCTTCTTGACCTCCATGGGTATCATGTGGGCGCCCTGAGGGACGGATTCTAGGCCTGACACCTGCTGTGGCTTCGCCTCTTCGCGGGAGAAGGGATTCTTCAAGACGCGTTCCTGTCTACGTCGGCGCCGAGGCTGTAAAACCTTTCCGTCAGTGGGCCATCGCGCGATGGGGGAGCAACAACTAATAGTGTGCAGGGTGGGAGAACGTCCGGCAAGCCTCAAAGTGAGCGAAGACGTGGTGAAGAAGGAGGAGCAGCGCGGCAGGCCCGCGGCTGGCGGCTACTTTGTCAGGCAGGCGACAGGCTTGGTCAGGCAGTTCTCGGCGGTCGACGTCTTCACTTGGAGCGTCATCTTCTTCCCCTGGCTCACCAGCTGGGCAGGGATCTTCTGGGTCACGCCCGACTACTACCAGAACGTGAACTACTACGCGAGCCTCGGGGTCTGGGCCGCCATCGCAGTCGTCATCGTGCTGCTCTACTGGCAGCTGACGGTGGTGATGCCCCGGTCTGGCGGGGACTACGTCTTCATCTCGAGGGTCCTTTCGAGCCCATTGGGCTTCGTGGCGAGCTTCCTGTTCTTCGTGGCGATACTCATCTCGGCGGGGTCGGGCTCTTACTGGGCGTTCTCAGAGGTGGGCACGCAGCTCTCGTTCGCGGGGCAGGTGCTCGGCGACCAGGGCATCGTCTTCTTGGGTAACGTCGTCACCCCAGGGGTGTCGGGCTCGCCTGGGATCCTGATGGCGGCCGGCGTCTTGATCCTCGCCGTGGGGGCGGCGCTTGTCATCGTGGGCGGGAGGCTCTTCAGGATGGTGGTCTACTCGTTCTTTGCCTACGGCGTCTTCACGATGCTCCTAGTTGTCGTTATTTTCCTCACCAGCAGCCACG
Source organism: Nitrososphaerota archaeon (assembly GCA_003135575.1). GTDB lineage: Archaea > Thermoproteota > Nitrososphaeria > Nitrososphaerales > Gagatemarchaeaceae > Gagatemarchaeum. The sequence goes on along the minus strand of PLCG01000030.1, from coordinate 57,053 downwards.
CCGCCTTTGTCAACGCATACAACGCCTACTTCCAGGGGGGCGTCGCCAAGGTCTTCTCGGACGCCGCCACGGCAGGCTACAACCCAGGCCCCAGCCTCGCAAGCATAGGCGCGGTGGTCCCGCTCCTCTTCGTGAGCATCGGCCCATACCCGGTGATGCAGTTTGTGGGAGGAGAGATCAGAAGGCCGCGGACGTCGCTCCTCTATGGCCTGGTGCTCGCCGAGGCCTTCTCGATCGCGATCTGGTTCGGGCTCACATACATGCTCGACAACGTGATAGGGCTGCCTTTCATCGAGGCCTGGGCCGTCCAGAACGGGGGAGCAGGGGCTCCGCTCTCCACGGTCCCGACCGCGTTCGCGACACTACTCAACCCGAGCAGCCTCCTCCTCTGGTTGATAGTCATTGGCCTCTTCATCGGGAACATCGGCTGGTCGTGGCTCAGCCTCGTCTTCATCAGCAGGCTCTTCCTGGCGTGGTCGTTCGACCGGGTGATGCGCCAGATCCCTGACCACTTCCACGCCAGGTTCCACACCCCGGTGAACGCGATTCTCCTCGGCGCAGTCCTTGCGATAATCCCGATGTATCTCCAGTACTTCACCTCCTTCATCTCCGCCCAGGTCAACGCCATTTTCTTCTACAGCGTGGTGTGGTTCCTCGCGGCAATCAGCGCGGCCCTTATCCCGTTCAGGCGCCGCGACGTCTACGAGTCCGCGATTGGAGGCAAGAGGAAAGGAATCCCCGTCATCTCGGTGCTAGGCGTCGTCGGCGCAGCGTTGTTCGCCTACCTTGGCTACAACAGCGTCTCGAACTCTGCGGTGGGTCCCTTTCAGGCCTCCGCCCAGGCCCTTGTAATCGTGGTCATCCTCATCCCCATAGCCATCTACTGGGTATCGTATCGCTATCACAAGAAGAGGGGGGTCGACCTTCGCCTCGTCCAGTCCCAGATTCCTCCGGAGTAGAAGGGGCGCGCGAAAGGCTAGCGCGGCAGGCGCCAAGGTAATCGATGCCCATTCCCACGTCGGGCGCTTCGGCAGCTGGGCGAACGTTTCCTGCACAGGGAGCGAACTTCTAGAGAAGATGGACGAAGCGAACGTAGAGAGGGCCATCCTATTCGCTCCGGACAACCAGTTGGTTCGAAGGACAGTCAGGGGCCACCCCGGGAGATTCGTGGGATACGTGTGGCCGAACCCCCACGAGAGCGGCGCGCTCGCGCTGGTCAGGGAGGCTGTGAAGGGATGGGGGTTCAGGGGGATTAAGCTCCATCCGCTCGTCCACGCGTTCCTCCCGACTGACGAGGAGGTCTTGCCCATCATGGATTTTGAGGGAAAAGAGCGGATACCGGTGGCGATCCACTCCGGGCACCCGCCGTTCTCGCTGCCCTGGAGCATCGGCGAGCTGGCGGAGATGTATCCCGACGTCAGGATCGTGATGCTCCACATGGGCCACGCCCACGGCGTCTACATCCAGGCGGCAATTAACACGGCGAAGAGGTACGACAACATCATCCTTGAGACCTCGGGCGTCTCTATGCACTCCAAGATCAAGGAGGCGGTCGAAAAGGTGGGCGAGGAGAGGGTGGTCTTTGGATCCGACTATCCCTTTCACGACTACTCCGTGGAGCTCCAGAAGGTCAAAGTCGCAGGTCTCACGGAGAACCAAAGGAGACTGGTGCTCTATGCGAACGCGAAGAAGCTCCTAATTTGACCTAGGCCGCAGCCGACGTTAGGCTCTTTACGTAGGCCGCATCGTCGAGTCTCGAGAAGCTCAGGTCCAGCGCCTGCCCGGGGCGCATCAGCTCCAGCAGAGCTTTCCCGCTGTCACGCTCCTTCCAATATCGCTCTCCGAACCTCGCCACGAGGGCGTTGCGGAGCTCCAGGGCCCTGACAGCGGCTATGAGGTATGAGGGCGAGTAGAGTATGTACTCCGGCATGACATGGTGGAGCTTCCAGTACGCTCCGGGGTATCTGATGCCGAGGAAGCGCTCGGTCAGGTCGGAGTATAGCTCGTCGAGCGCGTCGAAGCCCAGCCTGTCGTGCCAATACCTCAGCTTCAGTGTGGAGTTCGCGGCGTAAAATGTGGCAAAGAAGAGGCTGTTGAAGCGGTAGCGGTCCAAGATGTCGTCGGAGACGTCTTGCGAAAGGCCCAGCTCGGAAGTGAGGTAGGCCTTCTCGTGCATGAGACCCTCGAAGAAGATCGAGAAGATTTCGGCGACCCCGCTCGCCACCCCGTACCTGTCCGAGAAACTCGCCTTCGGGTCGATCGAGGAGAAGTGGATTCCATGCCCGAACTCGTGGAAGACTGAGGAAAAGTCCTCGAACGGGTTCGCCTTCCTGTAGGAGATCCTGACGTCGGTGGGGACCTTGACGGCGGAGCAAAACGCTGATGCGTTCTTCCCCTTTCGGTCCGCGTCGTCGACGGTGATCCTCGAGGCGTCGAGCCCCATCCCCTTCATCGTCTTCACCACCTTGCTGATGGGCCTCTCTTTGGTCGGCAGAGTCTCCGCGTATTTCCTGAACACGCGGTTCCTGAAGAAGTAGTAGTCGTCGTAGTATTCGCACGGCCTCCCTAGTATCTCGGCGGAGTATCGGCCGAGGGAGTCTCTGAATGGGTTCTTCGCGAGCTCGCCGAGCCGCTGGACCATGGACATAAGCCGCTCGTAGGAGATGCCCTCCTGCTCGAGGTACGTAGACAAGGGGTCGGTCCGGAACTTCGCCAAGAGGGCCCTGTAGGTCTCGAACCTTTCCTGGATCAGGGGCGCCAAGATGGACGACTTTTCGATGAAGTCGTCGAACACCGCCTTCCGGGCGCCAGAGTCGTCAGAGCTGGCCGCGAACTGCCTCCAAGACCCCCAGTTGACCGGCGCACCTGCGAACTTGAAGTCCTTAGAGACCACCTTCGATGCCCTGGCCTCGTGCAGCTTGAGGAGCTGCCTGTAGGTGACGGCCAGCCCCACAGAGCTGACCGACATCAGGAACGGCCCGCGCGGCGCCTTCACGTCCCCGACGTAGCTGTTGAGGNNGTTGAGGTACCTGGAGTAGTGGGTCTTCGACTTGTTCTCCAGCGACGCCAGCCTCCTCTTGTCGTAGCTCAGGCCCACCAGCTGCTTGAAGTAGAGCAGGTTCTTCGCGGTCTCTAGGGCCTCCGCCTCCCTGTTCCACGAGTCGAGTTTGAGAGGAGGCATCTGCTGTCGCCTGGCTGGAATCGCCCGGATAATACGTTTCTTCAGGCTAGCCGTAGCTTGGATACTTGCGTCGGACCAGCCTCAGCATCTCGCTGGAGAGCTTGCCGTCGATCCTCTCCTGCTCTCTGCCCCCGGGATGCACGGCATGACCCGGGCCTGCGAAGACGACCGGACCCTGCAAGTAGCTCGCCCCTTCTCTTGGAGCTACAGGGTTTGCCGAGCTGAGAAACGAGAAGAGCCTGCCGAGGCCCTGTGCCGAGCCGTCGAGCAGGGTCGAGGCTTCGACCGGGTCGACCTTTCGGAAGCCGTAGGAGATTGGCGAATTGGAGGCCTTGGAGGGGTCGGGGTCGGTCCTGGCCCCAAGCACGAACGGCGACGGCTTGAATATCGTGTCGAGCTTCAGCTGCCATGACTCGTCGGGGCCTCCAACAAGCGCGTCGAAGAAGCCGTTGTTGGGCGACTGGGAAACGGTGAAGCTCCATCCCCGCGGGTTCTTGGAGTAGCGTTGAAGCAGGATGCGGTAGAGCTCGTCGCCCTCGAGTATCTCCATCTTCGATTCCGGCGGGAGGTCGGGTAATAAAGGCTGGCAGTGCCGCCGCAAAAGTCAGGCAGCCAGCGTCTCTCGCACGACCGAGGCCAAGGCCTTGATGAAGAGGGGCGAGGTGTTCAAGGACTCGATTCGAGAGAACTTGAGCCCTGCGCGCTCTGCCTGGTCGCGCGCCCCGATGTCGATGTCGTATAGGACCTCGAGGTGGTCAGCAAGGAACTGCACGGGAGCAATAAGCACGTGGCTGTGGCCCGCGTCCCGGAGCTGCGGCATGACGTCGGCGAAGTCTGGCTTCAACCATTCCTCGGGCGTATGGCCGGCGCTCTGGTAGCAGAACATCCATCGGCCTTCTTGTAGGCCGGCCAGCTCGGCCACGGCCGCGGCGGTCTCCTCGAGCTGCTTGATGTAGCCGGGCTCGTTTTCGACCACCCGCTTGGGCATGCTGTGAGCCGTAAGGAGGACCGGCACCCCGTCTCTGACGTCCGCAGGAAGTTGGGCGAGCGCCTCGGTGACCCTCTGCGAAAGCGCCTCGAGAAAGTATGGCTGGAGGTGCCAGTCCCCGGCGATCTTTACGGCCAGTCTTTCTCGGTGGAGGCTCTCCGCCGCCTCGCGGAGCGTGCGCACGTACCCTCCCATTATGATCGGGGAGAACTGGGGCGACATTATCACGCCGACGATCTTGCCGGACTCCGGCGCCGACTCTTGAATGACGTCTGAGATCAGCGGAGGGGAGAACCGCATGCCAGCCACTACCCTGTATGAGTTTCCGCCTCCGGGCCCGTTCAGTTCCACCTCCAGGCGCTCTGCTTGATGCCGGGTGATACCCAACAACGGAGAGCCGCCGATCAGGGAGTACCGCCGCCGGAACTCCGCGACCAACGCATCGTCGGGTTCGCGGCCGCCTCGANNGATAGGCGGGAACGTCGTCGAGCGAGGCCGGGGAGCCGTACGTCATCAGGACCACGCAGACTCTTTCATTTTCAGCCAAGCTCTGGCCCGCTTTATGCCCGCGACCGCGTCGCGTCGTGGACCATTTTCACAACATCCCGCAGGTTCTCTGGAGGTGTCTCCCTCAGCACGCCGTGGCCGAGGCTAAAGATGTGGCCTCGGCGCCCCCTCGACTGCTCCACGATGGTGCCAACTTCCCCTCGCATCCGTTCGCCCCCAGCTAGAGCAAGGGCAGGGTCGAGGTTGCCTTGAATCCCAGTGCGATTCTCTGACCTCTCCCAAGCCTCGGAGATAGGCACCCTCCAGTCCACGCTAAGGACGTCGGGGCCGGTCCCGATGAAGCTCTCGAGGAGAGAAGCTGAGTTTGCGCAGAAGTGAATCTTCGGGACGCCACTGTCGAGGGATCCCATGATCGTCTTCGTGTACTGGGAGACGTATCTCTCATAGTCAGAGGGAGAGAGGCAACCAACCCAGCTGTCGAAGAGCTGGACGGCTTCGACGCCGTGCGAGACTTGGCGCGAGAGGTATGCGACGATCATCTTCGTGAGGGTGCCCATCAGGCTGTTCCAGGTCTCAGGCTCCCGATACATCATCTGCTTGGTCTTCTCAAGGTCCCTGCTCGGGCGACCTTCGATCAGGTACCCCGCGAGAGTGAACGGGGCGCCAGAGAACCCTATCAGCGGGACTCTGCCGTCGAGCTTCCGGAGGGTGGCGTCGATCCCGTCGAAAACGTACCCGATCCCTCCCTCAAGGTCGAGCTCCTTCAGCGAGTTGACGTCGTCTAGCGTGCGGATCGGGTTGGTGACGATAGGCCCGACGTTCTCCTCGATCTTGAACTCGACGCCCATCCCCTCGAGGGGTAGCATGATGTCAGCGAACATGATCCCCGCGTCCACATCAAGCGCGTCGACCGCGTCGACCACCACCTGCGAGGCAAGGTTAGGGTCCTTTGCAATGTCGAGGATCGAGCGGTTCGCCTTGAGCGCCCTGTAGCTCGGGAGGTAACGGCCCGCCTGCCTCATGAACCACACCGGCGTGTGCGCCGGTTCCTTCTTGTTGCAAGCGTCGAGGAAGGTGGCGTTCATTGTGACGACCTCCTTGCTGCTGCGCATCTCGCGAAGGCTTTCCTGCTGGCTCTGATCGTCGAGTCCACGTCAGCCTCCGTGTGGGCCGTGGAGACGAAGATGGTCTCGAAGGCCGATGGCGGGAGATATGCGCCCTCGTCGAGCATCGCGCGGTGGAACGCGGCATAGAGCCGAGTGTCCGTTCGCTTCGCCGATGCGAAGTTCCTTGGCCTCTGGCTGACGAAGAAGAGCCCGAGCATCGAGCCCGCCCTGTTCGTGCTGATGGCCACCCCTGCTCTGTCGGCCTCTTCCTGGAGGCCTAGTTCGAGCCGCCTGGCTGTCGATTCGAGCCGGCGATAGCTCCCTTTTCGCTCCATGAGGGAGATTGTCGCCAGGCCTGCCGCCATGGCGAGGGGATTGCCTGACAGCGTGCCTGCTTGGTAGACTGGCCCTTCGGGGGCGACCAGGCGCATTATCTCGTCAGCCGCCCCATATGCGCCCACGGGAAAGCCTCCTCCGATCACCTTGCCGAGGCAGGTGATGTCCGGACTCACGCCGAGGAGGGCCTGCGCCCCGCCGAGCGACAGCCTGAAGCCCGTGATCACCTCGTCGAAGACGAGCAGAGCTCCGTCACTGTCGCAGAGGCTCCGGGCCGCTTCGAGAAACCCATCATCCGGCGTGACCACTCCCATGTTCCCGGCGACGGGCTCCGCAATTACGGCGGCAAATTCGCCTGGGTGCCCGGCGAAGGCTGATTCGAGCGCGCCGATGTCGTTGTATGGGATGGTTACCGTGTCAGCCATGTACGCAGCGGGGACGCCGGCAGAGGAGGCGATGTCGAGGGTCGCGAGGCCAGACCCCGCGTCGGTAAGGAATTGGTCGGAGTGCCCGTGATAGCATCCGGAAAACTTCAGCAACTTGTCGCGTTTCGTGTATGCCCGCGCGAGCCTCATCGCGGACATGGTTGCTTCCGTGCCCGAGTTCACAAACCTCACCTTCTCGATGCTTGGGACGGAGGAGCAGACCTTCTCCGCTAGTTTGAGCTCGTTTTCAGAAGGGGTGCCGAAGCTCGTCCCTCGCGGGAGCGCCGAAGAGACAGCCTTCAGCACGAGAGGATGAGCGTGCCCGGCTATGAGCGGCCCCCAAGAGCAGACGTAGTCGATGNNGCCGCGGGAGATGAAGAGCGGGGTCCCTCCGACTGCCTTGAACGCGCGGACTGGGCTGCTGACTCCGCCGACCATGACCCTCTGCGCGCGTGCGAAGAGAGAATCGGACCTCGATTGGCGCGCCGTCGGGGTTTTCCTCACCATCTTGAGCTCCTCTCCTTGCTACCCGAGGAGCTTGAGAAGTTGGGTCGCGTCAGTCCTGACGCAGGTGAAGATAGGGGTCTCGAGCTCCGTGTATGTGCTCGCCTCCGTGCCCCGCAGCTCCTCGACCAAGGCCAGGAACTCGGCCGGGTCGTCTCCTTCGAAGGCCAGGACGAACTCCTGGTCGTCGAGTCCGAAGGAGTAGCCGGTGTTGATCTTGATCTTCGGATACTTGTGCCCGACCTTGAAGTGCTCCGCCATTATCCTCTGCCGCTCGGCGAAGGGCAGTCCGTACCAGGACCGCTTCTTCACGAACGGGTAGACGAAAAGATACCTAGTCTCCTGCTTGGAGCGAGGCGGCTCGCCTTCCGAGCCCTCTTGCCCAGGATGCTTATGCGAGCCCAGGTAATGCGAGCGTCTCGTCATCGCGAGGTACGAGTATGGCGTCTCTAGATACCTCCCAAGCCGGGTGGACAGGATGCCCGAGACGAGGTCCTGGAAGGGCTCCAGGTCTGTCGAGTCTGCCATCACCATGAAATCTGCGTCCCCGCGGATGCCGACAAGGGAGAAGAGGTGGAGCCTCAGGTCTGCCTGGTTCCTCGTCAGCAGGGAGGCCAGCTCCTGCCTCGCGGCCGCTTTCTCCGCCCCGTCGAGGGACCTCCACTCTCTCGCCACCTTGAAGAAGGTGTACTTCAGGAACCGCGAGCCTGAAGCAGTCTTTGTTGCGTCCACTTGCGTCGTCGGGTTGTCTTCCATCGTGAAGGAATCACCCCTCCTCCTTCAGCCAGAGGGCGAGCTGCTCTGCGAAGTATGTGATTATGATGTCGGCGCCCGCTCTCTTGATGGACGTCGCCACTTCGATGACAGCGGCTTTCTCGTTGAGCCAGCCGTTCGCGCTCGCGGCCTTGATCATCGAGTACTCCCCGCTCACGCTGTAGGCGGCGATAGGGACGTCGTACTTTGACCTGGCCTTGCTGATGATGTCAAGATACGCGAGCGCGGGCTTGATCATCACCATGTCNNTTCACCAGCCTCTCCTCGAAACGCGATTCGTCCAGCGCCCGCCTTATCGCAAGGACCTGACCGTCCATCATCGCGCTCGGGCATACCATGTCGGCACCCGCGCGGGCGTATTGCAGGGCCGCCTTTGCGAGGAGCGGGAGGGTCTTCTCGTTGCTGACGCTGCCTTCCTCGAGCACTCCACAATGGCCGTGGGAGGTGTACTCGCAAAGGCAGACATCGGCGGCTACCACGAGGGAGGGGAACTGGGCCTTTAGCTCCCTTATGGCCCTCGGGACCACGCCGTCGCTGGAGTATGCCTCAGTCCCTGCCTCGTCCTTGGAGGCGGGCAGCCCGAAGAGCAGGACGGACATTATCCCCCCCTCGGTCAGCCTCCCGACGTAGTTTGACACGGTGTCGACCGAGTAGCGTTTGATCCCAGGCATCGACTCGATCGGTTCGATGACCCTCTCGCCGTCCTGGACGAAGACGGGTGCCACGAGGTTCGAGACGTGGACGCGGCTCTCACTGAGGATCTCCCTGATGGACTCGGTCCGCCTGAGTCTGCGGAGCCTGGCGTCCAGTCTCTTGTTATTGACGCCTGCGCGTTCTTCGAGCAATTACTTTCCCTCCCCTTCTGCGGCCGCGCCCTTCAAAGTCTGGAGGACACCGTCGATGGTGTGGGTCTTCGAGGTCAGAAGGCGCTCGAACCCGTGCTCCCTAGCCGCTCTCTCGGTGACGGGACCGATGCAGACCGCGAGGAGTCTCTTGGGCAGGACTGATCCCTTTGCAACCGGACCCAGCCTCTGGATGAACCCTTCCACAGCGGACGGGCTCGCGAAGACTATGGCGTCCGCGTCTCTGAGCTCCCTCTCGATCGGCGCATCATCTGAGGGTGAAATCGGTATCGTCCGGTAGATTGTCACATCGTGAACCTCGAAACCGGCACGCTCGAGGATCGATGCAGCTTCAGGGTCTCCCACGTCCGCCCTCAAGAGAAGGACGCGCTTTCCCTGGTCTCTGGGAAGCTGCTCTGCTAGCGCTCTAGTGACGAAGACAGTGGGGACGAACGCGACCTTAATCCCTTCCTTTTTGACGGCGGCACCGGTCTTCTCTCCGACTGCACCGACCTTCGGCCGTCCTCGCCACTTGGTGGACAAGGCGAGAGCGCTCATCCTCTTCGCAAACTGGTCGACTCCGGTCACCGAGGTGAAGAGGAGCCAGTCGAATTCCGACAGCTTACTCAGCGCTGCGTCGACCTGCGACCAATCTTCCGGGGGAAGGAAGTCCAACGTATCGATCGCGACAGGGTCAAATCCCAGGTTTGCCATGGACTTGGCGAGATCGGCGTTCCCCTTTCTCGATCGCGTTATCACGACCTTTCTGATGCTGCGTGGGCCGGCGACCTGAGCTTTCATGAAGCTGCGCCTCCTTGTCCGCGCGGTCGAGCTAGAAGGTCATCTGCGAGCCTCCTGCCTAGCGCTGCGGCTTCTGCTGGGTCTCCGCGTAACGTCTTCCTCCTGAGCTCGGTCCCGTCTTCTTTCGAGACCATGCCGACGATCCTAATCGACCCTGCCGACGCTCTTGCGCAGCCGCCGACGGGCACGTAGCAGTCGACTCCTAGACGCTGGGCGAAGGCTCTCTCGCATTTGGATTCGAGAGACGTTGCTTCGTCGTCAATCTGTGACACGACCTTCGCCATGTCTTTGTCACCGCGGCGCATCTGGACCGCGATTATGCCCTGGCCTACTGCTGGGACCATCTCGTCGATGGAGAACTTCTGTGAGATGCGCGAGCTCTCCCCTAGTCGCTCCAGGCCTGCGACGGCAAGGACGATCGCGTCTAGTCCGCGGATTGCTCCCTCGGGCTCCTTCCTTCCTGCGACCATCCGCAGGCGCGTGTCCACGTTGCCGTGTAGCTCGACGACCTCCAGGTCCTGCCTAAGATCTAAGAGCTGGGCCTTTCTTCTCAGGCTGCTCGTGCCGACCTTCGCCCCCTTGGGGAGCGTCTCGATGGCCCCGCCCCCGGCTGAGATGAGGGCGTCCCTCGGATCGCTCCTTGGAGGAGTCGCCCCTATCACGAGGCCCTTGGTCGGGTTGCTCGTAAGATCCTTCATGCTGTGAATCGCGATGTCGATTTCGCCTTTCAGGAGAAGGGTCTCTATGTCTCCTGTGAATGCGCCCTTCGCGCCGGCTTTGGTTCGGTTTCTCTTCGCATCGGGTGGTAGTCGGTCGCCCCGCGTCCGAACAGGGACGAATTCGAGCTTGACGCTGTCACCCAATCTCTTCGTGATGAGGTCTAGGACCGTCGCGGTCTGAGCTTGCGAGAGTCTGCTCGAACGGGCCCCGATCCTCACGTTGAGGGCGCCCACTACTTCTCCCCCTGCTTGAAGACTCGTTGGATTACGTCGAGGCGCTGGTCTTGGGGGAAATCTGGGCTCGAGGACTTTGCGAAGCTGGTAGGCGGAGCCAGGAGCTTGCTCACCAGCCTCTTGCTCATTGCCTCGACGACCCTTCTCTCTTTCTCTGAGAGGCGTGAGAGCCTCCTGAGGGCAGCCTCGGCTTCAGCTCGGCGGGTGTCCTCCGCCCAGCGGTATACCTTGGAAAGCGCCGATGATTGCCTGCTCGCGAGGAGCCAGCGAGAGAACGACTCCGCCTCCGCGGAGACCAACTCCGCCGCACGCCTTGACTCTGGGCCGAGCGAGGACGGCCGAGACGCGAAGATTCGGGCGAGGTCGTCGAGATTGTAGACCTCCGTCGACCCGGAGTTGAGCTGTGGGTCGATGTTTCTGGGGAAGGCGAGGTCAAGGACCACCCGCCGCTTCCCATCGAGGTCTCCCTTTCGAAGGAGGTACCCCTTGTGTTTCGTCGCGGAGATTATCAAGTCGCATTTCGCGGCGACCCGCCTCAGATCCTTGTGCGAGACGATGGTTGCGCCCGGGAAGGATTGGAGCGAAGCCCTTCTCGTCGCGACGTAGAGTTTTGCGCCTTCAAGCTGGTTCGCGGCCAGCCTGGTGGTTTTTCCTGTCCCGATCAATAGGACCGTTCGGGGGGCGCTTGGCAGGCGCCCGAGCGCGAAGCGCAGAGCCTGGGAGCTGACCGATTCGTCAGGCGAGTATGACGCTCCCGAGCGCTTGAGGACTACCCTGGCTCTCTTGCCGACGTTCACCGAGGTGTCGAAGAGCGCGGAAAGGCTCCCTCTGGATGACCGAGACGTCCTGGCCGAGATTCCGGCATCCTTGACCTGGGAGAGTATCTGCTCCTCGCCGAGGACCATCGAGTCTAGACCTGAAGCCACGCGGAAGAGATGCGCGATCGCTTCGACATCCTTGTAAACATACACCGAGCCTGGCTCTATCCCTGGAGTCTCTGAGAGCCAGGTCATGAATGACCGCTCTGCCACGTCCGCGGAATCAGCGGCCACCAGGATCTCGATTCTGTTGCAAGTGACCAACTGGGCGTACTCCAGGACTCCGGGTTCGCGACGGAGCTTCGTGGAATTCTTGGAGAGCCTCGCTGCCAGCGCTTCGCGGAAAGCCAAGGACGAAGTCTTGAACGACGAGCCGATCAGGATGATCGAAGACGCCCTTGCTGCTGAAGAGGTCTTCGAGGTTGCCGATTTCTTGCTCTTGGGAACGTCCGAGTCACCCCTCCCTAAACCCCTCTTCTCGGGGGGAATGGAAAGCGTCGCCGGTTGCGCGACCAGAGTTGACTTCAAGAACCAGCTCACGACCCCTTGTTACATTATTTAACGTTTGTTAGGGTCCGAGTCGTTTCGGTCTTTGGAGAGACCAAGATCTTGTCTGGGGGCGGCGGAGCATATATCCACAGGGGTAATTTTAAGTCAGATGAGACTATTCCGTTGAGCATATTGTCATCAATTCCTCTTATATAATTTGGCTCGGCCGTTTGGCTTGTGAAAAGCACCAGCTCCCACGCGCCAGCGCACACAACTACCAAACTAGCCACCAAGAAGGGCCAGGAAGAGAAGGCTCCAAGTGAAGAAGTGGTATTGGGCCAAGAGGTAATCGAGCGCCTGAAAAGCTGGTGTTATGTGTAGCTTATCTAATATCAAGCAAGTAGGCAGGTTCCTCGTGTCAAATGACTGACATCAAGCCCGAGCTACACACCCCACAGGAAGACTGGTCAGGCCCCGAGAAGGCCAAGCTCGCGACGAAAGGCCTTACGCTCGTAATCAAGGACATCAACAGCCCGGCAAACCTCGCTCATCAGTTCCGGGACACTAGTTTCGAAGACCTCCCAGACGTCGCCGAGACGCTCGCAAAATCCTACGGGATCTACACGGACTTCAACAGGGCGACGACCGGCGACGAGAAGGAGTGGATGTACATGTTCCGCATAGCAATACCGAGCGGAGGCCCCATCAACGCCAAGCAGTGGGCCATCCTGGAAGACATCGCGAAGAAGTACACCGCCTCGGATACCTACACGGGCACGATGCAGCCCTCGCTGAGGCTGACGACACGCCAGGCCATCCAGCTTCACTGGGTGAAGAAGAAGGACGTGGTGCCCGCGATGCAGGCGATCGCGAGCTCCGGCTTTTACACGCTCAACGGGTGCGGCGACAACGTCCGCAACTTCATGTCATGTCCGCTCTCTCACTATTCCAAGTACTTCGACGGCGTCGCGTTCGCCGAGAAGGCCGCGAAATACTTCAGATTGCCGACCGCGTCCTATATAGAGATCTTCGAGATCGACCCGAAGTACCTCAGGGACGAGCGCAAGACTGGAGAGAAGTTCGAGTACGGGGACAGGCTCCTCAACAGGAAGTTCAAGATCGGGATCTCGGCGGTCGACCGAGACGAGAAGACCGGCGAATACGTCCCGGACAACTGCGTGGAGGTGAGGACCGACGACATAGGAGTCGTCCCGCTCCTGGACGGGGGGAGCAAGGTCGAGAGGTTCCAGATTTACATCGGCGGGAGCCAAGGCGAGAAGGCCGGCTTCCCGACGTTCGCGACCATGGGCAAGCCGCTTGGGATCGCCACCGGGGAGGAGGGAGCGCTAAAGGCCCTCGACGCGATCGTCGGAACCCACCAGGAGTGGGGAGACAGGAAGAACAGGAACTGGGCTAGGATGAAATACGTGGTCTACAAGATGGGGATACCCTGGTTCAGAGAGCAGGTGAAGGCCAGAGGGGCGCAGCTCGAGATGCCGCAAGAGGACCTTGACTACGGCAAGAGGCGCCTCCACCACGGGTGGAACAGGCAGGATACCGACGGGAAATACTGCTACGGCGCATACATCGAGACAGGCAGGATCATCGACGGCGGCGCGGACGGCCAGCTGATGTCGATGGTGAAGCGCCTCACAGAGAGCTACCCTCACGTCCTGCTCTTTGTCACCCCGAACCAGGACCTTCTCTTCGGAGGGCTCGAGGAGTCCGAGAAGGAGAAGTTCGAGGCGGAGATGAAGACGTTCGGGTACGGCAAGAGGAATGGCAAGCCCTTCACGACGCTGAGGCTCCTATCAGGCGCGTGCGTCGGCAGGGACACCTGTAGGCTGACCTACACGGACTCGGAGAAGTTCGAGCCCTACCTTCTCGACGACCTTGACGAGAAATGGGGCCACATGACAGAGTCGATCGGGATAACCGGCTGCGAGAGGCAGTGCTTCAGGCCTGCCACCAAGACGATCGGGTGGATGGGGACGGGCTACAACCTCTATGCGCTCAAGCTCGGCGGCACGGAGGACGGGCGCCACCAAGGCGGATACATCATCGACCCGAAGACGAAGCTGCTCTACATGAGGATGGTCCCGCGCGACAAGGTGCCGAAGGTGACAAGCGCGCTCTTCGAGTTCTATGTCTCAAAAGGCTCTCCGGAGGAGTTGAGCAAGCCTGGGCAAATGGGCTACTTCTTCAGGCGCGTAGGGCTCGAAGGAATAATCGAGTACCTGAAGGGCCATCCCGACACTGCGGAGCTCATGAAGCGCACCAACCCCAACCCCCTCATCTCGGACCCCTTCTACTCGAACCAGAGCCTTCAGAGCAACGGCAAGGCCTAAAGAGCCGACGGAAGCAAAGAGAGCGGATTTGAGAGAGTCCTCGTCCGCCGCCTCGCTGCCACTTGAGGGGCTGACGATAGTCGTGACAGGAAGCAGGCGGGCGCCGGAGCAGTCAGCCTTGACCACCAACCTCGGCGGCACCCCCTACGTGGTCCCGACGGTCGGGATAAGCATCCCAAGGGACGACTCTGAGATCGGGCCGTTCCTGAGGGAGCTGGTGGGGGACGTCGGCGCGGACTACGCGGTGTTCATGACCGCAACTGGCGTCAAGGCCATGATGCTCGCCGCGGAGCGGCTGGGCCTGAGGGAGGCGGTGCTACGTGCCCTGAACTCCCCCCGGACGTTCGTCGTCGCGAGGAGCGGCAAGCCGCGGGGTGAGCTCGCGCGGACGGGGATCAAGATAGACGCGTCGCCTCCCATAGAAGAGGCGACCGCGAGCGGCATCCTGAAGCTTTTGCGGGCGAAGGGCCTGGCGGGAAAGCGCGTGGCCATACTCTGGCACGGCTCCAAGAACGAGACGCTGGCGCAAGGAATCTTGGAATCGGGCGGCCGCGACGTTTTCGAATGCCTCACGTATCACTACTCCACGGTCCTCGAACCTGAAGGAGCGAAGGTCCTCGGTTCCATCGGCTTCAGGTACAAGGCCCCTGACGAGAATGCCGTCGTCCAGCTCATCCACGAGATAGTGGAGAGGAAGCGAAGGATCGACGCGATAACGTTCACGAGCCCTCCCGCTGCGGCCAGCCTCTTCGAGGTCGCCGCTGAGCATGGGCTGGAGGAGCCTCTAAGGCGAGCGCTCAAGGAGCGGACCGATGTGATCGTCGTGGCGGTCGGCTCGTCGACGAGGAGCGAGCTGGAGGAGCTCGGGGTCAGGGTCGACGTGATGCCCCAGGTCTCGGCTATGGGCGCGATGATGAACGCGCTGGCTGAGCACGTGAAGAGCTTGGAGACGCGAAGGTAATGCTGATTGACCTTGTGCTGAGCGGCAAGAGGACTCTCGTTGTCGGCGAGGGGCAGGAGCCGGAGTTCAAGGCCCTCAAGCTGGTCGAGAGCAATGCCGAGGTGACCGTCGTGGGAGGGACGTTCACCGAGGGTCTGCGCCGCTTGGCTGCGAGGAAACCGAAGCAGGTCCGCTTGATCCCCGCAAAGGCCAGTCGCGCGGTCGTCCTGAGGACCATCGAAGAGATAGACCCGAGAGTCGTGTTCATCTCGACCGGGGACCCCGAGCTCGACGAGGAGCTGAACGACGCAGTCAGGGCGTCCAGTGGAAGGACTGCGCTCGTCTGCGTGGTGGACGAGCCTAGGCTCAACGACTTCAACATGCCTGCCATAGCTAGGATGGGTGACATCAGCATCGGCGTCTCGACGGGAGGCAAGAGCCCTGCAATGGCGGGCGTCCTGCGCCGTAAGATCGAGAAGATCATCACGCGGGAGGACATCCTACAGGTGAGGCTGCAGGGCTACATTCGAAAGAAGTCGAGAAAGTCACTGAGGAGCGCTGCGTCCAGGAAAGACTTCGCGTACAAGGTGATCCAAGACAAAAGAGTCGGGGCGCTCTTGAAGGAAGAAAGATACGCCGACGCGAGAAGGCTCGCAGAAGAGATGCTCCGGAAGGAGGCGAAGAAATCGGGGCCGGTCAGACCTGCGTCTGGTGCCTCTGGGAAGAGCAAGGGCGCGCCCCGCTATGGCTGACCGCGCGCGAAAGGCACGGAAAGGGAGGGTGTCCCTGGTAGGAGCCGGACCAGGGGACGCCCAGCTCGTCACCCTCGGCGCGATGGACCGCCTAAAGAAAGCCGACGTCGTGATCTACGACAGGCTCGTCAGCAAGGAGGTCCTCGACCTGATCCCGCGAGAAGTCACAAAAATCTACGGCGGAAAGGGCCCGGGGTCCGGGGGAGATAACGAGCAAAGGAGGCTGAACGACCTCATGTTGAAGGAGGCCGAGGAGGGGAAGTATGTCATCCGGTTGAAGGGAGGCGACCCGTTCCTCTTCTCAAGGGGCGGCGAGGAGGCGGAGTTCCTCCGGGACCACGGGGTGGACTTCGAGGTCGTGCCGGGCGTTAGCTCTGCGCTTGCCGTTCCCGCGTACGCCGGCATCCCGCTGACCCACAGGGACTACTCTTCGTCGGTGACGGTGGTCACAGGCCAAGAAGCGGGCTCCAAGAAGAAGCTCGATTGGTCGAAGATAGCGGGCGGGTCTGATGTCGTCGTCGTACTGATGGGGGCTTCGAAGGCGAGAGAGATCGCGCGGCGGCTGCTAGAGGCTGGGAAGGTCGCCGACACTCCGGTCGCCGCCATAATGTGGGGGACTACCAAGCGCCAGAGGACGGTGACCACGACATTGGGCGAGGCGGCGAAGGCAAGGGGCGTGAGCCAGAAGATCGACGCGCCTTGCGTGATCGTGGTCGGCAAGGTGGTGTCTCTCGCCGGGAAGCTCAGGTGGATGCACGAATCGCCCTAGGGCTCGCGGAGCTGCTTGAGGATTCCCTGCGCCTCGATGACGCTCCAGAACTCTGCAATCGCGCCTGCCTCGAAACGGAATAGCATCACGCCCCAGAGCTTCAGCTTGCGGCCTGTCGCCGGGATGCCCATGAACCTCCCCGCGTGGGTCGCCTTTGCCGAGAAGCGCACGACGACCTTCTCGCCTTCGGAGACCACGTCCATGACCTTGTATTCAGGGCTGGCGAAAGTGCTCCTCATCTCCGCGAGGAGCCTCCTGAAGCTCTCTATTCCCCGGGTGGATTCCGGGACCAAAACGTCGCGATGGGCGAAGGTCTCGAGTCTCGCCACGTCCCCCGCGTTTAGGATCCTCTCAAAGAAGGCCCTGACGGATTCGACGTTCTTCGCGGTGGGCAACGGGGCGTGGGCCGTCTGGGCGACGTAAAAAGCGATTCGTCCCTCGGACCGCGCCTGTAGCCTTCATCCCACGCGGGCAGAGAGGACGACGCTGTCAGCCCTCGGAAACCTCTGAAAGCCCGTCTCATCGTAGATCCACATCTCCCACGACCGCCTCACGGACGAATCGACGCTGGCCAGCGTCCCCCGAGGGACTACCAGAATCAACCTCAGCGACAGGTCTGAGTTCAACCTCGTCTGGACGTCCACGCTCCTGAAGTTCTTCGAGGCGAGCCTCCTCCCCGATGGCCTCGTCTCGCATTCGACGAACGCGTACTCCTGCCTCCCTGCGCTGGACCTTATCCCGAAGAGGTCGGGACGATATGAGGCCCAGCTGAGGAACCGCGACGGCGCATAGGACGGCTCGAAGAGCACGGCGTATCCCTCTTCCGCCAGCTCTCTCGAGACGCCCTCCTTCATCCGACGGTGGAGCCCTGACTCGCCCATGCACTTCCCTTCAAACGCTATGCCCGTCACCGCTTTTCTCCTCGGCGCACGAACGGAATTGACCAGTGGTCGATTTCGTGCGAGGTCTGACCCCTTTGGAAAATGCATGGAGAGCTGCCCTAACCTAAAATACCTCTCTGGTTCCGGGGCGACACATGTCGAAGCCTTCAGCGAAGCGGTTCGCGCGGATCCTTGTGGCGACCGACGGGTCACCGAGCTCCCAGCAGGCGTGCGAGGTGGCGGCGCAGGTCGCGAAGGCCTTTGATTCAGAGGTGCTCATCTTGAGCGCAATCCCATCGATAGGCGCTTTGGCCGCCCCTCTCGAGGGCGAATACTACACGAAGATAATCAACAAGGCTGACGACAATGTCGAAAAGGCGGCATCGGTCTTCAAGCAAGCCGGGGTCACCGTGAGAGAGAAGGAAGTTCCCCAAGGCCGCGCCTCGCCTGTCGAGACGATACTGGAATATGCGGCGAAGGAGAATTCCGACCTCATAGTAATGGGTACCAGGGGTTTGGGCGGGTTCAAGCGGGCCGCTCTAGGGAGCGTCTCAAGCGCCGTGACTGCGCACGCTCACTGCTCGAGCTTGGTCGTCAGGCAAGGAAAAGGAAAGCAGGTGGCCTTGAAGCGCATCTTGGTTGCCGTCGACGGGTCTCAATACGCGCAGAAGGCGCTCGAGTCGGCAGTCGACGTGGCCAAGCGCCTTAGGGCCGAGCTCCACATGGCACACGTAGTGTATGTCCCGGCCCTCTTGTGGTCGGCAGGCTTTGCAGGCTCGACGATACCCGTCGACAGGATAGAGGAGGATGCGGAGAAGATAGGTCGTGAGGTGCTCGCCAAGGCGGTGAAATTCGCGAAGGACTCAGGGATTGCAAACCCCAAGGAAGAGATTCTGACGAAGCTTGCGTCTCCCGCTCAGGGCATAGTCGAACTCGCGGACAAGGTCGGCGCTGACGTGATAGTCGTCGGGACCCGAGGTCTTGGTGGCTTCAAGAAGATGGTCATGGGGAGCGTCGCCAATAGCGTCCTGCACTATGCCAACTGCAGCGTGCTCGTGGTCAAGTAGACCCCGAAGTTACCACGTCCGCGCTAAAATCGCGCAGGTTCTTGGGAAAAGGTTGATTATTCCCGGGCTTCCGTATGCAAACGGACTAGTCGAGAACTTTGGCTAAGGTGAGAGACATCATGCAGACCGACGTCGAGAGGGTGAGCATCTCGACCAGCGTCCTCGAGGCGTCCAAGATGATGAACGAGAGGGGCTCTTCGGGAGTGGTCGTCTTCAACGGAGACAAGGCGGTCGGCATGCTCACCGATCGGAGGATACTTCGAAGGTTCGTCCCTCTCAACAGGAAGCCCGAGGAGGTGACGGTGAAGGACGTGATGTCGCCGTTCTTCAAGATAGAGGCTGACGCCTCGACTAAGGAGGCCAGGCGCAAGCTGCTGGAGGCAGGGATCACGAGGCTAGGCGTCTTCGAGGGCGACAAGTTCCTTGGATGGGTGACGCTGGCAGACCTCGAGGGCAGGCAGCTAGGGGGTAGGAAGAAGCTGATCAGCTCGATCCTGCACGACGACAAGGCCGAGCCCATGGAAGTGCTCTGCCCGACCTGCAGGTCAGGCTTCATGGAACGAATCGAGACCAAGGGGGAGGTGATAAGGTACCAGTGCCCCAACTGCGGCTATTCGCTCTGAGAAGGGATTCTGACTAACCCGAGTTGTTGGCAGCAGACTTGAGGTCAATCCGCATCTCAACTTCATGGGTGCGAAACCCGAGCTTCTTGTAAAAGTCCACCAGGTCGGACTTGCAATCAAGGATCACCTTGTAGCAGCCCAGCTCTCTCGCCTTTTCGACCGCCGCCCCTACGACGCTTCCCCCGACCCCCTTCCCTTCGTGGCCCTTCCTGACCGCCACGTCCTCGATATGGCCGACCAGGCCGCCGCGATGGATGAACTTCTGCTCGACGAGGAGCGTAGTCGCCCCGATAACTTGGCCGTCGCTCGCCACGGCCACGAAGACGTGGTAGAGCGGGTCGCGCTTCATGACGCTGAAGATCTTCCGACCCTCTTTCGGGAAGAGGCCGTCTAGGTCGCTCAGGTTGGAAAGGGTCTCCAAGAACCCCTTGTCAAAGTCCGCGTCTCGCAACTCCCTCACCTTGTAGCTGCTCGAATCCATTGAGGAACTGACCTTCTTCATCTCGCGCCGCGATGCGAGCCACGGCTTTTAGTCTGTTGCGATTGTCCTCGACGGGAAGACCGGCAGGAACTCGGACAGTTGACCATGACAGGTTTGTATCGGCCGGCACGCATGGACTAACGCACGACCACCGGTATTTCGGGCTCGAGGCGGGCTTTCGCCTCGAGCGGCACCGCGCCCGTCTTGGTGCCTCCGACCAGCAACTTCACGAAGACGACGAAGAGAAGGAACTGCCGCGTGTAGGCTATCCATTGGACGGGGCTGCCGACCGTCAGGGCGTTCCCGAGGCTGAAAAACGGGGTGAAGTACCAGAGGATCAGCATAACGTTGAGGATATTTGCGACCATGAACTCCCTGTAGCCCACCCCTGTTAGCGCGAAGAGCGGGAGGAGGAGGATCATGTATTGCGGAGGGAATTTGAAGCTGCAGATGACAAAGGCGAGCATGGCGAGCAGCGTCTGCTCGTAGAGGTTGAACCGCTTGCGCTGGTATAAGATTAGTCCTAGCGCAGCGCCGAGGAAGAGCAGGGAGAGTTCCTTCGAGTACGGCGAGGCTAGGCCGAGCCAGCTGTCCTCGACCCCGAACCCCGCCTGGAACTCGTAGGGATAGAGGAAGCCCTGCAGGTTTGTGGCCATGAAGTACAGGTTGACCGCCAGCCACGAGATGCCCGCCGAGGCGAGCAACAGCAGCCTGCTTCTCCTCTCCTTGAACCCGAGGAGCAGGAAAGGTAGGCAGACGATGGGGATGATCCTGGCCGCGGTGGCGAGGCCGAGGAAGATGCCCGAGTCGACTGCGCGCCTCTTGTAGCCAAAGTAGATTGAGGCCACCATGAACACCGCGCCCATCCAATCGAAGCTGTAGATTGAGAAATAGATGAATGACGGGGTGAAGATGATGAAGTAGGAGATTGCCTGCACCGGCTGCCTCCTTTCCCTGAGCGACCTGTGCACGACGTAGAGCGCCCCGAGCATGCATGCGAAGAGGATCAAGCTCATGGAGACGTAGAACGCGTACATGTTCCGCGTGAGCGATGACACGTAGAGGGCCATCGCGGATAGCGCGGGGTACTCCAGCTTGTAGCTGAGGTAGGGCATGATGCCCGAGGAGTGCAGGATCCGCTGCCACAACGTGTCCATTATGTCGCTATAGACGTTGGGACTCATTCCCGGGAAATGCAGCCAGAAAGAGAGAAAGAAGAAGATAGTCGCCATGAGCGCGAGAGGCCGGAAGCTCTGGCTCAGGCCCATGGCAGCCGGGGACCACTTGTCAGGAGACGGTTCGGCGCCCTTCTGCTCCTCTGCTGAGCGGCTTGCGCGGCTGTGTCCATCCGTCAGGCGCCTACGCTCCTCTGGATCGGCCTCTCGTTTGGAAGCGCCCTCTGGCAAGACCACGACTATCCCTCGTTAGAAGATAAGACGCAGGGAAGACTTCTCGATAAGAATCCTCCATATTCTCCTGTAAGGCTTCGTGGTGTCGTCGTCGCGATTCAACCCTCATTGAGGCTGCTGGGAGGGCTCGCCGCCCGCGGCCTCCTGCCGCGCTTTGCGGGAGGACAGCCCCAGCTTGTATCGAAGAGGGAAGAGCACGACGAGCAGAACNNAGATTGGCCCGATGACGACGACGACCTCGGCAATCCCTTCGACGACCTGGAGGAAGAGGCCGGCGACCAGGCTTGGGAACCCGCCGACCGAGGACGTGGCCGGCGGGGCGGACACATTGACTATCGTCCAGGCCTCTGTGACGTTGGCCGAAGCGTCGGTCGCGGTCACAGTGACGTTGTAATGTCCGGCTTGCTCGAAGGTGTGGATGAGCGCCTGTCCTTCATACGAGGAGCCGTCAGCGAAGTTGTAATTGACGATGTATGGCTGGTTTCCTCCCTTCGTCAGGGCGCTGAAGGTGACGCTCAACGGGCTTTCCCCGCTGCGCGGAGTCGCCGTAACCTTGACCGTGAGAGGCTGCGTCGGGGCCTTCTCCTCGATGAATGCGGAAATCGTCGCGTATGAGACGAGGGTCCTTGTCTGGAGGATCTCGCTCTGGACTGCGTTTATCTGCTGGTCGACGTTCTGGATCCTGGACTCGACGTTCAGTGTCGAGTTGATGTTGGTGGATTGGCCCAGGATCTTCAAGAGCGAGGCCTGCTCCGCTTGAAGCGACGCCAGGGTCGCGTTCAGGTCGGTGTATTGGACCGTGACGTCATTGCTCGAGGAGCGCAGGTTGACGAGCGTGCCCAGGGCCTCGACTTGGGTCAGGGCATCGTTGTAGTTTGCGGCCGGTATCCTCATCTCGATGAGGGCGGNNCGTGTTGGTCTCGGTGGAATAGGCGATGTAACCCCCGACCGAGTATGCTATCACGCTCGCCCTCGCAAAGGCAGAGGAAGCGGAGGATGCCTGTAGCGTTACGTTCGTGAAGAACTCGATGTCGCGGCTGCCGTTCGCGCCTGTGGTGGTAGAGAGCGGAGCGCCAGACTTCGTGGACGCACCTTGCGATTGCTGCGAATTAGGCTGGAGAAGGATGGTCCCCGGCGACACTGTCGACGACATGGCCGCTGTAGCCGTCATGGTTACTGTGGTAACCGCCCTGCTCGTCGTGGCGCCCGCCGCGCCAAATGACGGAAGGCCGAAGCCGGAGAAAGGTCCCGACACGCCAGCAGCTCCTACGACGGTCGTCATGACGCTCTGTGTTCCTTGATTTGCTCCTCCAATTGGTCGGGTGGCACCAGAATACATCGCCGCCGGCTGCGCGGACGATGACGATGAACCGAGGAGCCCGACCACCCCTCCACCTAGCACTACGACGATGAGCAGGACCGCAACGGCCAGCGCTTTTCTCGACGGCATGGCCTGGACAGAGGACCGGTTCTTTGATGAGGGTTTGTCCGAACGTTCGGACAAAAGTATTTAACATGAAAACGCCGTTTTCATCGCTTTGTCTTCTTCTTGAACAGGTTTAGGGTCGCCTTTGCTTCGCTCCTGACCTTCGCGATTGTCACCTCTGCCCTTGCGGGATGGGGACTTCTAGGTTCCTCGGCCCAGTCTGGCGCTGAGATCAGTTTTAGCCCGGGAAGCACAGCTTCCTCGACAAGCTCCGCACCGTCCCAATCACGGTCGGCGATCACAAGCACGACCCAGACTCAGTCTGCCACCACGACAGTGACGACGACAAACAGCGTGACCTCTAGCTCGACTTCTGCAACTCAGTCATCATTCGTGAGCTCGGTGACTGTCACTAGCACTGTCACTAGCACGGGACCGACCACCGCCACGAATACGGTAACGGCCTCGGGCGGAGNNCGGCGACAGCAACCACGACGGCAGTCTCGACGGCCCTCGCCACCACTAGCTCGGTCGTAGCCACAGGAGGCGTAACTGTGGTCACCACGACCGTTGGGGCTGCAGGGGTGCAAAACCCGTTCTTCGGCGTCTTGGGTTCGATTCAGGGAGAGTCGCTATTGAAGGATGTCCAGGGATTCTCGATCCTACTTGCGCCCGTGAGCTGGGTCCTCGTCGGCGGGGCTTGGATCTGGAGGGGGCGGGTGAGGTCAAGGTATACCGAGATGGGCTTCGGGTCGGACGTCTTCGAGCTCTTCATGAAAATGAAGGGAGGCGCCACGAGGATCAAGGTGCTCAACACGCTGAGCACCCCCAAGGACAGGCTTCAGCTCGCGGAAGAGCTCGGAGTGGACTGGAAGACCGTCGACAGGCATGTGCAGATCTTGAACCGGTATGGGTTCGTCAGGGAGCAGTCCGCCTATGGGACGGTCAGGCTCTACGAGGTCACGCCGATTGGAAAGATGCTGCTGAACCTCTTCGACGAACTCGAGAGGACCGACGGCCCGGTCGCGCAGCAGGCCCGAGAGTCGCTTCGGTCACAGGAAAAACGCGATTCAGACTCGCGCGCATGAGCGTCGTCGGTCGGCTCTCTAGGCGCGGGTGACGGTAAGGACCTTGTATCCAAAGGCGACGTTGTGCACGCCGTCGGTTCCCACCGAGTAGTAGTACGTGATTATCGGATAGCTCGTGCCCGGCACGATTCCAAACGCAAAGAGGACGTTCTCCACGACGGTGGTCTGGGTGCAAACAGTGACGCTGTATGGGAGCGCCTTCGGCTCCGCGTAGGTCACGTTCATGACCGTCGAGCCGAGGGTCACGGTCGTCTGGTTGAGGGCCTTCTCGATATCAGGGTTGGTGTAGGTCGCCAACTGCTGGGTCGAGGTGAGCTCATAGTTGAAAGGATCAAGGTATGGAGCGACGAGCTTGACAGCTGCCGGCCCGGTCACGTTGAGGTTTGGCTGTGTCGCGAGAAAGAGGTCACCCGCCGAGTCGAAGTACGCCACCGCCTGCGTCGAGTTGCTGGTGCCGTTGACCCCCGCGGTGGTGACCTGAAGGCTGACCTGGTATAGCTTGGTGTTGTTAATCATGACCTGACCCTCCACCTTGAAGCCCACCTGCGCAGAGCTCGTGTTGCTCCTCCCATATTGATCGACCGTGATCTGCTGGACCGCCATCGTCATCTGGTTGATCGAGGAGAAGAGAGGGACGTAATCCGGCAGGGTCGAAGGCGCGCCCGAAGACCCCGAGGACGAGCTGCAAGGGATGGTCGTCGATGAGACGATGGTCAGCGCTGTCGAGGTTGAGACGGTCTGGGCCGTCGAACGGGAACCTGTCCCTCCCGATCCTGGGATGGTTATCTCTGTGGATTGGGTGGTGTGGCTTGTTGTGGTGACCCCGGTGGCGCTTCCCACGCCCGTGTAGTAGACGTACGTGCCTCCCAGCAACGCCACTATTAGCACCGCGGCGACCACTTGGATCCTCGTGCTGGCGAACTGCATCGTTTTCCACCCGCAAGGTCGCAGGTATTTAGGCCACTCTGAGGGGCAAGGCAGGCAAGCGCCGAGAAAAGAATTTCTAGCGAGTCGGGGACCGAGGACGCCCGTTTGGAATACAGGTCGCTCGGAAGATCCGGGCTCAAGATATCAAGGATGACGCTGGGGACGAACAACTTCGGCCGGGACGTGGACGAAGCCACCTCTATCCGAGTTGTCAGGAAGGCGATTGACCTTGGGATCAATAGCATCGACAGCGCGAACGTCTACACCCAAGGCAAGTCAGAGGAGATAATCGGAAAAGCTGTGCGAGGGGACAGGGACCGTTTCGTCATCGCTACCAAGCTAGGGCACGAGGTCGGCGAAGGCCCGAACGACTCGGGGCTCTCGCGCAAGCACATCCATTGGCAGCTTTCCGTCAGCCTTAGGCGCCTGCAGACTGACCACATCGACATCTACTACATGCACCGGTTCGACCCGGTGACCCCCCTGGAGGAGACGTTGAAGACCTTCGACGAGCTCATCCGGGAAGGAAAGGTCCTCTATCTCGCGTGCTCCAACTTCACGGTGGAGAACATGCGGGCGATGAACGAGGTCTGCGAGAGGCTCGGCCTCGAGAGGATTGTGGCCCTCCAGCCGCCGTATAACCTGCTCAACCGCGAGGCGGAGGCAGAGCTGTTCCCCTACTGCCTGGAGAACGGCCTGGGTGCCATAACCTACTCCGCGCTCGCGGGTGGGTTCTTGACAGGAAAGTACTCGGAGGGCGTGCCCGCACCCGCAGGGACGAGGGGTGCCCTCTATCCGCGCTTCTGGGGGAGGATGAACAAGCCCGAGAACTACGCGATCGTCGAGAAGTTCAAGGCCCTCGCGGACACGGCCGGGATGCCCCTGTCCCTGCTCGCTCTGAACTGGATCGCGAAGAACCCCGCGGTGACCTCCATGATAACGGGTGCGTCGCGTCCCGAGCAGGTAGAGGAGAACGTCAGGGAGCTCGAGGTCAAGCCGCCGGAAGAGGTGATGGCCAAGCTCGACGCGCTGGCGAAGGGCACGACGGCCTGAGGCTTGGTCGGTCCTTCGGCGTCTGGTCGTCGTTTAGACGCTTGCACCATAATCGATTATTAGCGCGACCTCCCGCTCACCCTTGCTATCGAAGGAAGTGGAGTTGCCAGGGGGGGTCGGCAGTTGCGCCCCGCGACCCTTTGGCCTCTCGGCTCCGAGTTCCGACGGTTTTTTCGCTCGCAGGGCAAGAGAGGGGTGCGAGTCCTGGCCTGCACTGAGACTTTTAGACGACTGCACCACAACCGATTATAAGCGTCGAAGCGCAGTAATGCTCAAGGCGGAAACAAAATGAAGACAACAAACGTCGCAGTTGTTGCGCTCGGCGCGGCAGTAATGGCAGCATTGCTCGCCTACCCGGCATTCGCAACGACCGCACCTACCAACACCAGTCCAACGACAACCTCCGGCTCGGCGGCAGCGGCTTCCATCGCCGCGACGGCACCAGTCCCGAACGGGATGCACCCAGGCCCAGGCATCTGGGCCAACGGGGGAGGCCCACACGGGGACGGACGCGGGAGCCAGACAACAACGACCTTCACGACGGGTCAGACAGTCACTCTCACGAGCACGAAGGGAGAATTCTTCGTCGTGGGGAGCAATGGCAAGACAAACGGGACAGCATCCGGAACGCTGACGTTCACGGTCACCGGCAAGCTCACGGCGGGATACATCCTCAACGCGGGAGGTAGCCTCAAAGTGAACGGAACGACCTACAACGTCACCTCAGGCTCCGCAGTGATGGGGCCTGGCGGATCATCCATCCAGGGCCAGGGGGCTACCAGCTCCTCGGGCTCGTTCATCCTAAGAGCAGTAGCTCGCGGCGACTTCAGCGGCACAACCACATCGACAGTATCCTTGGACTTCAGCAACGGGACGACCGAGTACGCAGTGCTGCTCACGAGCAGCATTCAAGGCTAGATGTCTTGAACTGCGCTCGGTCTCCCAGATTTTTTCCTGCCTCTCGAACTCGCGCCGTGACTCACCCGGAGGGCGCAGAGAGATTCTTGCGTAGGAAGCCGATAGTCGAGCCCCAAGCGTCCTCCGCGGCAGCCTGGTCGTAGTCCCTCTCGCTCGTGTCGTCGAAGAACTCGTGTCCCGCACCGCGGTAGATCTTAAGCTCCAGCTGTTTTCCCTTGTCGATCGTCTCCTTCACGAAGGCAGGGACACCGCCCATCATGAAACTGTCTTTGCCGCCATATAGCATGAGCATCGGAGAATCGACCTTCTGAAGCGTCGCGCCGGATATGGGCTCGGCCGAGTAGGCCGCCGACGCAGCTAGGCGAGGGAAGGCTGCGGCCAGCTGCAAAGCGAGCTTGCCTCCCATCGAGTAGCCGATCGCGCCTATCCTGAGGTCCGGCGACTCCTTCCGGAGGTGCCTGGCGAGAGAGGAAAGGTCCCCAAGGAGCCTGCTCCTGAACCTGTTATCGTAGAGGACCCGCAGCATCGCTTCGGTGTCGCGGGAGACACGTCCCTTCCTTATCGCCGCTTGCCGCCTTGCCTCCTCGTACCTCTCCTCAAGGCTCAGCCCCCACATCACCTTTATCCCCTGGCGCAGCCGTTCGGGAGAAAAGAGCGCCTTGTCACGCCAGTAGAGCACGGGCGCCACAGCGTTGAATCCTTGCCTGGAGAGGCGGCCGCATGTCTCTTTGATGAACCTCGTGAAGCCCCAGACCTCGTGTATCACGATCACCTGCCCGTTGGAAGGGCCGTCCTTCGGGTTGGAGCAGTAAGCTTCCGCCCGCCGCCCCCCGGAGACATACTCCACGAACCCGTCCTTCAAGCCGAGCGGGCCTCTGCTTCGGACGATAGTAAACCTGCTTGCCGGCTGCCCTGAGAGGTTTTAGTATTGTAGTTTCATAAAGCTTAACATGTTTTCCCGCTAACTAGGTGTCACGGTTTTCCCCAAGTGAGTGGGAGAACGGCGGGATGGTCTGCGACGAGATCAAGGGCCACCCGTCCGCCACTCACCTCTTCCAAGAACTTCCAGAATGAGATTCGCGGTAACCTCGCGCATTTTGTCGAGTCGTCTCAAATCAACCAGTGGCGCGCGGGGCCCCTTCTTTCTCAGTCGAGGTCAAGTTAGGGATGAGCGCCGCGCAGACCACAAGGAGGATGGAGGCGAGGACGAACGTCGCGAGAAACCCGAAGTAGAACGAGAGGTATCCTGAGACGAACGCGCCGATCATCGTCGCCACCCCGACGAGGGCGCTGTAGACCCCGAGCCTCGATCCCTGGTTCCTGGCCCCGAGGGTGTTGAAGATCATGGTATTGGAAGACGTGTAATAGATCGCGAAGGCAAGCCCACCGGCTATCGGGTAGAGGACTAGCGCCCCTCCAAGAAAGACGAGCCCGCTCGAGAAACCCGCGAATATCCCCAGACCTGCGTAGCAGGCCGACCGCAGAAGAAGTCCCGCCACCGCTGACTTTCTCAGGTCTCGCCTCTCGACATAGGGTCCGGCGAAGTAGAACGACGCCGTCTGGACCACCATGGCAATCATGGACGCAAGGAAGATCTCGCTCCCTGTGAGGCCCGCGGCGTGGAGGGAGGGGACGAGAGAGGTGTTGAAGAGCCCGCTGGCGACGTAGAAGACGAAGATAGAGAGGTAGAGGAGGGGGAGCTGCCTCGTCAGCGTGTTGCGAAGCCCCGTGAATACAGACTTGAAGTCGACGATGTTCGGGAGGTGCAGGAACAAGAGCGGGAGCGCGAGGAGCCTCTCCTGCAAGCTGCGCCTCTGCGTGACGATTAGCTCTCTCTCGAACGGGATCGCGGGCTCCCTTATCGTAAAGAACGAGAGTATTGCCGAGACGATGGAGAGAGTCGAGAGGGGAAGGACGAGGAGGGAGATCGGGAGTACGCTGGACCAGACGACGCCCAGGACCAGCCCGAGCGTGCTTCCGACACTCGAGAGCATCGTAAACCTGGCGAATGCGGAGGCCCACCGCGACTTTGGCTGGGTCTCCATTATGAGGAGGTTGGCTGGCGTGGCAGAGGCCGACGAGACGAGCGAGAACAGGGCGTAGACTAGGGCGGCTCCCGAGATGCTTCCCACCAGAGGAAGGAGGACAAGGTTGCCCGATATCGCGACGGAGCTGAGGACGATTATCGTCTTCCTGCTCTGGAAGCGGTCGGTGACGTATCCCCATAGTATCGCGGCTGGGATGCTGACCGCGCTGTAGAGGGTGATCGCGAGGGCCACGTCGATCACGGTGCCGTGGAGCTCGAGGATGTAGAGCTGGATCAGGGTCGCCACCGGCCCCGACGCGATGTCGACCGGTAGAAGCGAGTAGAACCAGCGCGTAGCTCCCTTGTCCTTCTTTCCGTCCTTGGCAGTCAACCCGATATCTCCTCGTCGCTCCGGGACCTCATGCCGAGAGACCGGCCCCGTGTTTCGAGAGGGGAGCTAGAAGCGCCATGCCAACGCCATCTCCTTCCGGTTTACCACCCAAAGAGAGACGACCGCGAATAGGGGGATGAGAGCGTAAGGATAGAAGACGGTGGGGATGCCCGTCGTGAATACCATTTCGAGGAATCCTGCTCCCATCTGCGGGAAGATCAAGAGGGGGGCGTTTGAGACGGCCAGACACGCGACGAGCGCCACGAACGACGTCGAAATGCGTTTCCGGTTATACATTACGAAGACCGGCAGGGCGATTAGACCGAACCTAGGGTCGAAGCAGGACAGGCCGAAGACAACCCCTGAGAGGGCGGGCTTCCCGCGCGTACCAAGGTAGAAAGAGAGCAAGAGCATGAAGGTCTCCAGCACCTTGGCCTGTCCCTCCCTCCACAGCCAAAAGTAAGGGACGGAGACCGCCCAGCCGGGAGCGGGAGCGGGCGCGAGCAGGACGAAGACACCGACCGCGAGCGTGGTCGCCAATCCCTTGTCCTTCACAAGCAGATAGATGAGGAGCCCGATGGGAATGAGGAGTAAGAACTGGAAGACGTTGAAAGCGATTATGGCCTGCTGATAGCCAACAAGCAAGAGCGGGTAGGTCATCAGCAGGAAAGAGGGGAGATACTTGTATTGCTCCTGGATGGGCAGGACATGGATCTCTCCGTCGGCGACGAAGCCGTGGGTGTAGAGCTGCGTCGGGTCGTGGACGAGGCGCCACAGCCCTACGTAATACGCGGAAAAGTCCCTGGCGACGAACTGGCCGCTGTCACAGCAGACCGGCCCCAAGTTAGAAATTTGGGGAAAGGCTGCGAGGAAGGTAACGTNNAATCCGGTAAGGATGCGTTTCCGGTTATACGTTTTGCAATCTCCGGGCAAGACTATAACGGCCTCCCGCTAGGCGCAGCCGAATGCGCGTGAAGAAAGACCGCCCTAAGGTCCCAGTCTTCATCTTCGACTTTGGCGGGGTGATGATCAAGTGGAGAAACAACTATCCGATCTACGACTCCATCTCAGATAGGTACGGGATTCCCCGGGACGATCTGCGGCGCGTGTTAGAGGCCGCCCTTCCGAGGCTGGAGGCGGGCGATATCTCGACCCGAGAATTCCTAACGAGCTCGCTCGGCAAGTTCGGCAAGAGCCTTCGACAGGATGACTCTCCCGATGTGCTTTGGACTGAGCCGTTCGCCCGGCTCGCGGAGCTGCGCGTAGGCTCCGTCGAGATCGTGAGGTCCCTCAGGCGGAAGGGATTCAAGGTGTACCTCTTCTCCAACACGTCGCTTCCGCACGCGAGATTCTTGAGAAAAGTCAGGTGGGACAAGCTCTTCGACGGGTTCTTGACCTCGTGCGAGATTCGAAGTGTCAAGCCTAGCCCCACGGCGTTCCGAAAGGTGTTGGAGAGGGTCGACGCCGTGCCGTCCAAGGTCGCCTTCATCGACGACAAGGAGGAGAACGTCCGTGGAGCGAAGGACTTTGGGATGCGATGGACGTTCAGGTTCACGTCAGTCGCTCGCCTGCGGAGAGAGCTTGCGGCTCTGCCGACGGTCCGGCTTGGGAACCGCGCGGCTCGAAGTTGAGCTATCCAACGCCGATTTGGTCGAACGGCTTGCCGACTCTCAGGGTATAGGCGAACCAGGCGACACCGATCAGCAGCAGACCACCGACGGACTCGGTCCCCAAAAAGGAGGTCGTGGGGGTGAGGCGTCCATACTCCTGCTCTATCACGTAGGCCGAGCCAGTGAGCGGGTCGATGAGACTCTCGACCGGGGCGTAGTTGTCCGTGAGGACTGGCATGTCGTCGGTCCTGATGGTCCCCTGGTAGAGATGCTGGGCGAACCCACCAGTCGGAGAGACTTGGCTTGCGAGTTCTGAGGCGTTGAGCCTGGATATGGAGTCGGCAATAGGCGTCCGTGAGGGGGTCGCCGCCAGCAGCAGGTTCTGGACGGTCGAGGGGGAGTATATCGTCTCGAAGACCGCCGAGTTGTTGAGGATGTCGTTTACGGTCCGGTACTCTGCGCGCACAAGGTTCGACGTGGACCCTTGGAGGGACCCGATGAGGTTCGAGACGACCACGCCGTTCGGATTGAGGTGTGACGCGACGAGCTTGATGAACTCGTGGGTGAGCAGATGGAAGGGGACGTAGCTCTTGGCGTACGCGTCGAGGATGATGACGTCGTAGGTCTTGCTCGTCTCTGAGAGGTAGAGTCTTCCGTCCTCGTTGAAGATGGTGAGGCGCGGGTTGGGGCTGACCGCGAAGTACTTCATTGCGGTGTCTATCACGTCGGGGTCCACCTCGGCGACATCGATGTGGATGTGCGGGTAGGTCGAAAGGAAGAATTTAGGGCCAGAGAACCCTCCGCCCCCCACGAAGAGCACTTGTGTGGAGTTGGGGTGCATCTGCATGCCTAGGTTGAAGAAGGTCGTGTAGTCGTAGACCAAGTGGGTCGGGTTGTTGATCTCCATCGAGCTCTGCGGGATGCCGTTGAGGAACAAGGTCCTTACGTTGCCAACGTCGACCACGTCCAGCGTGCTGTAGGGCGTCTGCTTCTCGTAAATCGAGGAGCCGTTGTGCAGGGCCACCTGCGGCGCAGCCTGCGTGAGCGAGGTGGAAACAACCAGAAGCACGAGGATGGCGAATACTGCCGATGACCGCGGCAACCCCAGCAAGGAGGCCCCGATCACGGCGAGGCCAAGGGCCAGGATGATGACCCGGACGTCCAGGAGGGGGATGAGAACGAAGACCGTGCCAAAGGTCCCCGCGATGCTCCCGATCGTCGACAGCGAGTACAGGTTCCCTGAGACGTTTCCCACCGACGACAGAGTCTGCGACGCCAGCTTGATGGCGTAGGGCGAGGTCATCCCGAGCACGAAGGTCGGGAGCAGGAGAATCAAGATTGTCCCTAGCAAGGGGCCGTACTCGTCTCCGAGCCCGGCGTATTGTGAGAACGAGAGGGCGTAGGGAGCGATGAAGGGGACGAGGAGAATCAGAATCCCTCCAATGAAGACGATCATCGAGAACTTCCGGGTGGTCGGCGAGCGGTCGGCCATCCAGCCGCCGAAGCGGTAACCGGCCGCTAGGCCTGCGAGGACGACCCCGATGAGGCTGCCCCACGTCCAGATGGAGCTGCCGAAGATGGGCGTCACGAGCCGGCTCCCGAGGAGCTCGAGCGCCATCACGGCAAAGCCGGAAGAGAAGACCTGTAACCGCAGTGCGAGACCCGAGCGCCTGGTGGACACTCTCCCAGGCAATCGAGCCGGCGCCCTAATAAGCGACGCCTTTTGAAATCCCTGTGGCCTTAGCTCGCTATCTTTTCGGAGAGCCGCTGCGCCAGGATGGCGTTTTCACCGGTTTCATCATGTCGAAGGAAGGCGTAGCACTCGCGCGCACCTTCGGCGGTCTCGCTGATCCTCTTGGCCCATTGGTCGACGACCTTCGCGTCATAAGAATCCTTTCTCAGCCTGAAGTAGGCGAGCCCTCCGGTTACTTGCAACACCGGTTTCATGTCCTCCGTCTCCGCGATGCAGAAACCCGCCGCGTGCTTTTCCAGTAGTCGGTAGGTGGGCTCCCGAAGCCATGACTCGTGCCTGAACTCGAAGACCCGATCCTTGATGGCGGACGTCTTCGAAAGGAACTCGTCGAGCAGGGAGAGGTCTTGCTTGGAGTAGGGAGGCAACTGAAACAAAATGGGCCCTCGCCTTGGACCCAACAGGTCGAGCGTGTTGGAGAGCCTGTCCGCCGCTTCCACTGAGCCTTTTCCGAGCTTCAGGATGTGAGTGATCTGCCTCGAGGCCTTGAATGCGAACCTGAACTTCTCGTCTGTCTTTGCCGCCCAGTTCTTCACAGTGGCGGCGTTGGGCGATGCGTAGAAGGAGCTGTTGATCTCTACGCTGTCTAGATGACGCGAGTAGTGCGAAAGGAATTCCTCCGGCTTCGTTTCCTTGGGATAGAACTTTCCCTTCCAACTGGAATAGCTGAAGCCGGACACCCCGACATACACTCTCTCACCCATTCTTTCGCCCTAAGCCTCGACCCTCTCCGATCCCTCTCTGCGAGCTCATACGTCTTCTGGAAGCCCCGTCAATTTGCAGCTGACCTGCCAGAGCCGGTCTTGGGTATCGATGTCATCGCTGAAGGGAGCGTTCATCGGCTTCCCATTCCGAATCAACGCGCCCGTGGTGCTTCCGAAGTCTCCCGACGAAGCCAGCTGCACGAGCCCCACCGATGCGCGCTTGGGGGAGACGCCCATAAGGACGTTCAGGATGCTCGTTATGAATCGAACCGCCCGAGGAGCTCCTCGGACCAGGTTGGTCTTCACGATTCCGGGGTGGTACGCGTTCACCGTCACGCCCTTGCCCTCCAATCTGCGCGCGAGGGCATAGGTGAAGAGCAGGTCGGCGGCCTTCGATGCGCCGAAGGCCCCGATGGACCCGAACTTCCGCTCTCCCTGAAGGTCATCGAGCTCGGGCATCACGGTCGAAGGGGCGGTCACGTTGATGACCCGGGCAGGTCTGGCAGCCTGCAGCTTGGGAATCAAGAGCCGGGTGAGGAAGAACGGCCCTAGGTAGTTTGTGGCGAACATGAGCTCGAACCCATCCGGGGTCACGGCGCGCTCGTTGGTGAAGATCGCCGCGTTGTTGACCAATACATCTAGTTTGGGATGGTTGGCGTTGAAATCTGCTGCAAGTGCGCGAACGGGCGCGAGCGAGGACAGGTCCGCCGTCATCAGGCTCACAGATTGGTTTCCGCTTTCGGAGATCGCCTGAGAGCGCGCAGCCTTGCCGCGGGCCTCGTCGCGGCAGACCATTATCACGCTCGCGCCGATCTCCGCCAAGGCGGTGGCCGTCGCCCTGCCGATTCCTGAGGACGCGCCGGTCACCATGCAGACCTTGCCGTTCAGGTCACCGGCTTCGGACAGTCGACCTCAACGCGGGGCCGAGGCGCTGGTCAGATATCTAGGTTCCCGTGACACGACGGCCTAGACTTTCTCTGCTACTCGAAGCCCGGCGCTCAGACGTAGACAGGTAACAACACGCTCAAGATGAGGCCGAACACGTATAGCGCTCCGAACCTCCTGTTGTGGTTGAAGACGAATCCCAGGTACCAGATGGGGCCACTTCCCAATCTGGTGCTACCTCGTCAGGCAGGAGACAATTACCACTTATAAGTGGTAATGCTCCGTCCAGGAATCCGCGACCAGGTCTAGTCGCCGCTTCGGCGCAGCGGCTTGCTAGCGGACCCTCAGTAGACCATTAGCCCTTTTTCTTCGAGCATGACGTGAAGGTTGTTCACGGACCTGTAGACGTCGGCTTCCCTCTTCGCGCCGGTGCAGACCAGCTTCCCGGAAGCGAAGAGAAGTATCACGGTCTTCGGATCGGGCATCCTGTGGATCAAGCCGGGGAACTGCTCAGGCTCGTACATCGACTTTGGGAGCGTCCTCGCGGCTTCTTCGAGGTGAATCTTGCCTCCAAGGTTCGCTGACGCCACGATGTTCTGGATGACTATCTCTGCCTCGTTCTTGATGGGGATGCCGCCCTTCTTCAACCGCCTGACCACCTCTTGGACCGCCTTCCGCGACAGCTCCTCCGACTTGGCGCCGGTGCAGACCATCTTGCCTGAGCTGAAGACCAGGGTGGCGGTCTTTGGGTTCTTCAGCCTGAAGACCAGGCCGGGGAACTTGTCTGGATGATACTCCACGTCGACGAAGTTCTTGGTTATCAAGTTCAGGTCGACCCTCTGGTTTATCGATGCGGAAGCGACAACGTTTTCGATGCTTACTATTGCTTTGGTTTGGGGCATAACGAGCGAACCAAGATTTGGGGGCTTATATAGTATATAAAAAGGTGCGGCCGCAAGCACGCTGCCACATGAAAGACATAATTATGGTGCCCTAGGCCTATTTCCGTAGTTGTCTGATGAAGCCGCTGAATTGGAAGAACTGAGAAGGCTCTACGACCAAGCGCGCGTCCAAGGAAACAAGAAGAAGAAGAAAGAATACAAGGAAAAAATCGCCCAGCTCAACAGGGCCCGCAAGTCCGCTCAGAGAGAAAGCAACAGATCGAAAGGCTAGGACTCTTTCGCAGTTTTCTCCAATAATCCCACCCGCAACCTCACGCTTATCTACAGTGGGATATTCGTTCGACCCAGTTTGAGCGACCAAGGGCTTTACGACCAAGTTGCAGCGAAGACTCTCTCGGAGTCCCTTCACTTACAGAAGGGCGAGACCCTCACCATCGAGACGTGGAGCAACGGACTGCCGCTCGCGAAGCGGTTCCTGCTCGAGGCGCGACGGCTGGGGGCTGCCGCGATCCTGCTTCTGGAGGACGAGCCCACTTACATCGAGGGCCTAAGCCTAACTCCGAAAGACGCGCTAGGAAAGATGGGGAGGCACGAGTACGGCCTCCTCGCAGGCTCTGATGCCTACGTCTTCATCCCCGGACCGCCAATAGGCGCCTATGCACCAAAGCTCAACCGACAAGCGGTCGCAGATTCGACCCGCTACAATGCCTCCTGGTACGAGGCCGCCAGAAAAGCAAAGCTCAGAGGAGCGAGGCTCCCGTTCGGCTTCGTTGGGCCAGATTACAGCAAGCTCGTCGGCAAGAAACCTGAGGAGATCGCGAGGAACCAGCTCAAAGCCGCCCTTGTCGACCTAAAGTCCCTAGGTGCGCGCGGTCGGGCAATCTCAGAGAGGATGCAAGACGGCGAGGTCGCCATGCTGCGAACGGGCAAGGAAAAACTCGAGTTCTCGCTGAAGGGAGAAGTCGTCGTCGAGGACGGAGTGGTGGACTCCAGCGACGTCGAAAGCGGCGAAAACGTGACCTATATCCCTCCTGGGCTCGTGTCGAAGCAGGTCGACCCGTCATCGGCTACCGGCTCTTTGAGCATCTCGCCGGCGGTCACAAGACTCGGGCTGTTGAAGGACGCGAGGCTCCAATTCAAAGGTGGGAAGCTCATCAAATGGCAGAGCAAGGGCTCGCGCGGTTTGCTCGCGGAGCTCATCGAAGCCGTCGAGCCTGAAAAACGCGCCCTTTCACTTGTTACCATCGGACTCAATCCCTCAATGAAGTACGAGAATGGGCAGGACAGGATGGTGGCAGGGGCCGTGTCGGTGAGCGGGTTCGGCTTCTCAGGAATCGTCAGGAAAGGGTCGCTCTCTTTGGCAGGGAAGCCGCTAGTGCAACAGGGTAGGCTTCCGAAGTAGATCAATGGTCCCTCATCGCTGACCCACTCACCAAGCCAGAGTAGTATCTGCGAAAGCCCACAACAAGGTTATGTGAAGGGGTTCGGTTTCCGTCCGAGATGGCTTCTTTCTTCGACGAAGCCTACAGAGGCTCGCCGCCGTGGGACATTGGAAGGCCTCAAGCGGAGTTCGTCCGGGCCGCCAAGGAAGGCGAGATTCGCGGAAGAGTGCTGGACGTGGGTCGCGGCACGGGGGAGAACGCCATATTTTTTGCCGGACTCGGGCACGAAGCGTGGGGGCTCGACGCGTCTCCTCGCGCCTTGGAGAAGGCAAGAAAGAAGGCGGTCGAGAGGGCTGTGAGGACGAGGTTCGTCCTGGGCGACGCACTGCATCTCGAAAAGCTGGGTCAGCGCTTCGACACCATCACAGACTGCGGGCTCTTCCACGTCTTCTCGGACGACGACCGTAGGGTCTTCGGGAAGAGCCTGAAATCCGCGCTCAGCAGGTCGGGCACCTACATCATGCTCTGCTTCAGCGACAGGGAGCCTGCCAACTGGGGAGGGCCGAGGAGGGTCACTCGGGACGAGATACTGGGGGCATTCAGCCGCGGCTGGAAAGTCAATTACGTGAAGGAGGCGAGATTCTCCACCACCTTCAACGACGAGGGCGGGCAAGCGTGGCTGTCGTCCCTCACGTCAACCTAGAGTGTTGGCATATGAGCACAACCACGCCGAACACTACGCAAACAAGAGCAGACCGAGCATGAGCGAGGAAATTTTCGAGGTGGGTGCGGCAGATCTNNGATCCGCGAGGTCCAGAAGCTACGGAGCTCATCAAGTCACTCTCGGCTGAATTAGCGCGCAGATATGACTACATGGAGGATGGATCGGGTAATTTCAAACCCGAGAACGCGCTAGGCCCAAGAGGCGCGTTCGTCATTGGCCGCATAGGTGGCCAACCGGTGGCTTGCGGAGCGATCCGCCCGTTGGGGGAAGACGTCGCAGAGCTGAAGCGACTCTTCGTCCGCGTTGGTTTTAGGGGCAGAGGCTACTCGAAGGCCATCCTGCGCGAATTGGAACAAGAAGCTCGAGCGCGAGGATACAGGACAATGCGGTTAGAGACGGGCTTCCGTCAGCCTGAGGCAATCTCGCTCTACGAGAGCTTTGGCTATCATCGGATTCCGAATTACGGAGAGTATCGCGAGAGCGAGATGAGCGTCTGCTTCGAGAAGAGTCTAGTCTAGCCCAAGACCCAGAGACCGGACCCCATCAAGAGATGCGGTCATTGCAGTTTTCCCTTGGCTATTGGGACCACCTTGCCTCCGACATCGACCTCGATTCTGTCTCCGTGCGTCGCCGCCCTCAGATAGAGTCTTGACGGCCTCTTGATCTGGTACCCCTGTTCGACCTTGACATCGATGTGGTCCTCGCCGAAGTACCGGTGCTTGGCGAGGTAGCCGGCCAGGCAGCCGTTAGAGCTTCCAGTGGCCGGATCCTCCGGTATCCCGGCAAAGTCGGTGAAGACGCGCACGCTCAGATCGTTCCCCTTCTCGTGAGTCTCGGGCGAGAAGACCAGCAAGGGCTTCGCTCGAGTCCTTTCGATTAGCTCGAAGTAGAGGGCCGTCGAGACCTTTGCCCGTTTCAAAGCGTCCATCGTCCTCAAGGGGACTACGAACGTCGCGAGCCCTGTCGTGACGTCCTGAATCGGGAACCTTGAATCTATGTCCTTCTCCTCCAAGTTAAGGATCTTCGAGATTGTTGCGCGATCGAACACTTCGCCGAAGTCCGGCTCTTTCTGTCTCATCCAGACCAAGCGCGAGCCTTCCCGCTTGTCTCCGAAGCGGACTGGAATCTGTCCGATCTTGAGGTTGAGCTTCAGCCGGTCAACCCGCTTCCGAATTATCTCGTCCCTGATTACCTGGGCAGTTCCAAGGACCGGGTGACCTGCGAACGGAAGCTCGCTGGCCGGGGTGAAGATCCGGACATCGTATCCGCCCTTTCGCGGCTCATCCGAGATCACAAACGTGGTCTCCGAGAAGTGCATCTCCCTAGCGATCTGTTGCATCGTGCTTGTGGAGAGACCTGCAGCTTTCCTGACCACCGCGAGCTGATTCCCGGCGTACTTCTTCTCGGCGAAGACATCTACGATGTAAAAGTCCAGTCCAGCTGCGGATGCGCGCATCGGGGACTGGGATGACCGGGCTTGCAGCGATAAGCCTTCCCTTCGGGCCCACTAGCCTAATAACGAGAACGCGTCGGGAGGGATAGAGTGACGAACCGAAGGTGACTGTCATGGACAAGCTCGCAAGTTCGCTCAAAAGACGGGACGAGGCACCCAATGTGAAACTCGCTGAAAGCATCGTCCTGAAGAACGACAAGAAGGCAATCGCCGACTTGGTCGGGAATCTAGCCAACAAGGACCGGCAGATTCAGAGCGACTGCATCAAAGTCCTTTACGAGATAGGGGAGAGAAAGCCCAAGTTGATCGCCCAGTTTGCAGAAGAGTTCAGTTCCCTCCTCGACAACAAGAATAATCGACTGGCGTGGGGAGCGATGACAGCACTCGACTCCGTCGCCTTGGAGGCGCCTGCGAAAACGCGTCGAATGCTGCCAAGAATCATTGAAGCCGCCAACAGAGGTTCGGTAATCAGCAGGGATCATGCCGTCAGCATTCTGACAAAACTCACCTCAAGGAAGGAGTACGCTGATCAAGTGATGCCGCTGCTCGTGAACCAGCTTAGACACTCGCCGAGCAATCAGCTTCCGATGTATGCCGAGAACGCGATCAATGTCATAACTGAGAAGAACAGAGACCTCTTCCTGAGAACGCTCAGGTCACGCCTCGGTGATATTCAAAAAGAATCGAAAAGAATGCGGGTCGAGAAAGTCATAGCCAAGTTGTCGCTGCCCTCACCGTGATTTCATTTGCATCCCGTGAAGAAGATCATCTCATCTCTGATGACAAGCTCCGACTCGTTCGTCGAAAACGGAGCAAGGAGGCTGAGAGCCTCTCTGACAAGTTCGCCAAGAGTCCTTTCTGACATCTCCTCCGCCTCCGACTTCCAGCTGAGCTTAAGCAGGCGATTGACATAATCTTGGGCACTTCGGTATTTGACGCTCCTTTGAGTGACGGTAGCTTCCGGGAACTCGTAGCCGACTGTGCGCATTAGGTTCAAGGTAGCGAATGGGTCGCGATACTGGCTCCAAGCTCTGTCCTGAAGTGCGTTCGCCTCACGAATTGCCCTGAGCTTGCCGGAAGGTCTCTTGCTCCTATATTTCTCGAGTAGCCTCAGCATGAGCTGAAACTCGAGAGACTCGCCAGGCCCGTTGTGATTGTAAGTGAGCCTTCCCTTGTGTTTCAGAACTCTCAACGTCTCAGAAAGGGTCGCTCTGTAGTCAAAGCAGCAGCAAACTGAGTAGTTTCCAACGACTCTGTCGAACGAGTCGTCGGGCAGGTCCAGAGCCTCCATGTTCATTTGCCTGAAACTGACGTTCGTTAGTCCGAGACGGCGTGCCTTGTCCTCTGATATTCGAATCATTTCCTTGGACATGTCGGACCCCACGACAGACCCCTTCGGACCGGTTATCTTGGCCGCCCTGAGGGCTACTTCTCCCGTACCTGTCCCCAAATCTAGCACTCGAGACTTGGGTCTTATTTCGGCCCTCGCGACCAGAGAGTCGTAGACTCCTTGCCACAGTGGGACGACTCTGGACTCGAAGAGTTGGGCGACCTCGTCTGTCAAGCCGCAGCTTATTCGGCATGCTCCCGCGCAGTCCAAGACATTCTCCCTAGGCTGCGGATTTTTCGCTGCTGACCTTATTTAAGCGGGAGAACCCTTGGCGCTTTCGCCCGTTCCGCATCCCTGCGAATCTCGCTAGTGATATTAAGGGGGTGGTCGAAAACGGCGTCACGCTGCCGCAAGGAAAGACTCCGAGACGGTCGCGGATGGAGATAATCTGCGACATACTTCGGGTCATACACGAAGGGTCGCCAAGGCCTACACAAATCATGCACAAGGCCAATCTCACCTGGCCGATGCTGATGACGCTGATCGAGGTGCTCCTCCGGAACGAGTTTCTCACTCGCGAGACTAGCGTGAGCAGGACGACCTACAGGCTGACTGCGAAGGGATCGGCCGTCCTGAGTATCTACGTCAAATTGAAGGAGGAGGTGGGTCCTCTCGAGACCGAGGCCATCTTAGCACAGGGCCTCGACGAGCTGCGAGAACCGGTTCTCGCCCCGACCGACAAGAAGGCAGCCGTCGCAGCTCTGAAGTCGATGCGGTCGACCCTTGGGTCTGCGAACTTCCGGCTCCGCGACGACCCGGTCCCCGGTAGGTCGGGGGCGAAGTATCGCTTCAGCCTGGTGGCGGAGGGGCTCAACAAGACATCCTACGGCTTCGACATCCTCACGCACGCCAGCGAGAGCGAGGTCATCAGGGTCTTCGTAAAGCAGGTCGACTCCGACATCTCCGTCGCCATCATCTACACCAAGAGCGCGTCGGAGGTGGCTAAGAAGCTCGCTGGAAGCTATTCGATGGAGCTCGTCCACGTGCGGGAACTCAAACGCTTCGCGGACCTCCTCACATTTCACGACGCGCTATTGTCCAACGGAAGCGTCCTGATGGAGGCGGACCCGTCCCAGAGCTTCGAGTTCGCCCTCCGAGAACTGGTCCAGGACGAGTCGAGGAGGTCTCGGATTTCGGTCTTCACCTGGAGGGGTAGCCCCGTCTATCCTTTGCTCCCCCGGAACGAGAAGGTGCACGTTTACGTCATGACTACGCAAGGTTCGAAGTCTCCCCCCGGGCGGGCGGGCGAGTCTGTCGTCCCTTCGCACGATGAACGGGCCTTGCTCGCGCTAATTGAGAGGGCCCCCAAGAATGAAGAGGCGGAGGAAAGAGAGCTCATCATATTCGACAGCGTCTCAGAGTTGCTCGTATCGTTGGGGAACGAGAGGTCGCAGAAATTCCTGAAACTAGCGATGCAATCCCTTCAGGCAAGCGGCAGGCGGTCTTTGTTCATAATGAAGTTGGGCTACCACGATGAAAGGACCGAGCAGATGGTCAGGGCGCTCTTCTCGGATCGGCTCCTCTACGACGGCACAGGCCTGAGGCTGGACAAGGCCGCCTGACATGTAGCCAGAACACATGTTTTGTCTTCTACCAAGTATATCACTGGTCGCCCAGTGAAAACGCTTCGATATGGTAAACTTTCGTTCGGTGGCGGTAGCGTTCGCTACGCTCTCAATAATCTTTGCAGGGACTGCTGGCTACTTCGCCACGAACCCCACGACGGTCGTCACGACTTCGGTGGTCACGTCTACTCTTCCCGGTGGCGTCTCGACGATTACCTCGACACAACCGGGCGCGGTCTCGACGCAATTCAGCATCGTCACCAACGTGGTCACTCAGACGACCACGAGCACCGTTTCAAGCGTAAGCAGCACTGCGCCGCTCACGGTGAAACTCGACTACAAACTGGGTGTCGGATTCTACATGACCAACGCCACGGACTGGACCCTGTACTTGCGCGAGAGCGACAACCAGACCGCAGGGAAGAGCACCTGCACCGGCACCTGCATAACCTCCTGGCCGGCCTTCTACGCGAGCAACCTGACGCTGCCTCCCGGCTTTGACAGCAACGACTTCAAGCTGGTCCCCCGAGCAGACGGAATCAAGCAGCTGTCCTACTACGGCTGGCCGCTCTACCACTACTCGAAGGACAAGGCCCCAGGCGATACGAACGGCCAGGGAGTCGGAAACGTCTGGTTCGTCTGCTGCAGCCTTGCCGCCGTGACATCCACCACGTCTACGACGACCAGCACCTCGACGAGCACGACTGGAACGGCCGGAGCCGTCAAAGTCTCGATCTTGAGCGGAGCATCAGGGAACCAAGCCTCACCAGGATACTCGCCCGCCACGGTCACGCTTGTGAGAGGAGTCAACGCATCCGTGACTTGGACCAACAACGACTCGGCTTCGCACACCGTGACGTCAGTGAACATCCCGACTGGTGCGCAAGCGTTCGACTCTGGCAACCTGAACGCAGGCGCGAGCTTCACGTTCACATTCACGGTGCCGGGCACCTACACATACCACTGTGGCTACCATAGCTGGATGATGGGGACCGTCATCGTCAAGTGATCGGCTGGAAGTGGGGAATTTGAGAGCAAGATTCCGAGCCGAGACATAAGAACGCGAGACAATCCAACTGCAAGACGTGAACCAAGAACCAATTCGCGACCCCGTTCTCGC
Organism: Nitrososphaerota archaeon; assembly: GCA_003135575.1. GTDB lineage: Archaea > Thermoproteota > Nitrososphaeria > Nitrososphaerales > Gagatemarchaeaceae > Gagatemarchaeum. The sequence continues at coordinate 14,745 of PLCG01000030.1, read as the reverse complement.
GGAAGAGCTCACAAGGACCGAGCAGGTGGTGCTCTCGTTGGTCGCAGAGCAAGGCTCGGTTCCTGTTGATGACCTGAAGCCTTGTCTAGACGACGTCAGGAGCCTGATTCGAAGGGGGCGCCTAAGCCTGGATGTCGTGCAGCGCGACTGGGGTATTGAATTCAGCATAAGGCAGCGCGCTACTGCTGCAAGTCCCTCTCGACAAAGCATTAAATCGACACTGACGCCTCGCGCAAAACCAGAGCTGTGGGACAATGCAAAGTGAGCCGGCTCAGGTTTCTAGGGACGACCTATGGCACGCCGTCCAGCAGAGGGACCGCCGTTATGACGGCAAGTTCGTTTTCGGGGTACTCTCGACAGGAGTATTCTGCATTCCCTCATGTCCGTCAAAGCGCGCGCGGAAGGAGAATGTAGTATTCTTCTCCCGGCCTGATGAAGCTGAGGCAGCCGGCTTCAGGGCATGCCTTCGCTGTAGCCCGAGCGACGAGGAGGCGCGTCTTCAGCAGAAGAGGAGGATCGAGGAGGCCTGCGCATTCATGGACAGAAACCCTGACGGCAAAGTAACCCTGAGGGTCCTGAGCGAGCGTCTCGGGATCAGCCCGTTCCACCTTCAACGCACGTTCAAGAGAGCGGTCGGGATAACGCCTCGCCAGTACGCAGAGAAAGGGAAGCTTGACCGCGCAAGACTCTTGCTCAAGAGGGGGGAGTCGGTCAGGAGGTCTACCTACGGGGCCGGACACAACTCCGTCAGCTGGCTTTACTCGAACCCTGATGGCGTGCTCGGAATGCACCCTTCCAACTACAAGGAGGGAGGGGCAGGAATGCGCATCAGCTATCACATCGCCGAGTGTCGCCTCGGCCGTCTGCTCGTCGCAGGCACAGACAAGGGGATCTGCACCGTGAGCTTGGGCGATTCTGACGAGAAGCTGAGGGTGCGGCTCAAGGACGAATATCCAAAGGCAGAGATTGCAAGCGACGATGTCGGACTTACAAGGTGGGTTAGCAGAATCCTGCATTACCTCGAGGGCAGCCGAGCTGAGGAGCTCAACGGCCTGCCCTTGGACATCCGGGCGACTTCTTTCCAATACAGGGTATGGAGGGAGCTCCGATCAATCCCGTTCGGCTCGACCATATCCTACTCGGAGATTGCGCGAAGAGTTGGCTCACCTAGAGCAATCAGAGCTGTCGCCAATGTCTGCGCGGCGAATCCAGTCGCGCTGGTCATTCCATGCCACAGGGTAGTTCGGAAATGGGGCGAACTGGGTGGATATCAATGGGGATTGGAGCGCAAGCAGTCTCTTCTTGAGAAGGAGGCCCAAGCCATCGAAGATTCCTTGAGCAATGGTTAGCTATGCTTTCGCTACCCTGAAGTTTGAAGAACGGTAAATGAAGGGNNTTCTTTACGTCCCGAGCCCCTTTCTCGACGGCTTTTTCAATATCTCTTCCGGCCTTCTTCACGTCACGGCCTGCCTTCTTCAGGTCCGCCTCCGCTTTGTCCCTTCTCTTGGTGGGCATCTTAGGCGTCTAGGTCCTTGGTGGATGGTATAAGGATTGATGCGAGCGCCCGCAGCGAGGCGAGGCCCATCATCACAGAGGTTGGTCGCGTCAGGAGTTGTGAACTTCGTCCCATGCTTTCCCTTGCAAAGTTGAACGTGTGACCATTGGTAACTTCTACGCCAGACCGGCATTCCTTGCTTTGATCTTCTTGTGCTCTGGGAACGGTTTCAGCGAATTGGATTTCAGATACTTGGTGAATTCGCCCACGGACGACACCCCCAACGCGGGGTTGAATCTGCGTTCGAATCCGATCGTCGAAGAGGTCTTAGGGCTCATCCCCTTGCCGCAGACCGACCCGGCGTAATGCGCTGGATAGACCTCGACGTAATCTTCCAGCGAAAGGAGAGTCTTGAAGATGCTATGATACATCTGCGTTGGGGTGCCAGCTCCGACAAGGTCCAGTCTGCCGACGTCGCCCACGAACAGCGTATCGCCAGTCAAGACTGCCCAGGGTAGCTTGCTCCGAGTCTTGTCGATGTAGAGCAGTGAGACGCTCTCCGTGGTGTGTCCTGGCGTGTGCAGAACCTTCAACCTGAGGTTCCCAAGGTCGAGAACTTGATTGGACCTCAACGGTTCGAACTCGAACCCTACTGCCGCTGATTCGTGGAGGTGCAGCGGCGCTTTCGCGAGCTTCGCGAGCTCTCTCGCGCCTGATATGTGGTCGGCGTGGACGTGAGTCTCAAACACGTGCGTGATCTTGGTGCCGCTGTGCTTTGCCAACTTGATGTATTCGGAGGCGTCTTCCTTCGGGTCGACGACCACGCACTCGTGCGCGGTAGGACAGCCTAGAACGTAGGAGGCGCAGCTGCTCGCATCGTTCCGGACCAGCCTTAGAAACGGCACGCTCTCTTCAAGTAGTCAGGAGCTAATAATCTCATCTCGTGAGACTTCCTCAGCCGTGCTCTCCGACGGCGCATCAGTGGCCTACGCGCTCAGGTTCACAAACGCGAACTCGACTGAATCAATGTTTGAGAGTACCAAGCATACAGACTGAAATAATCAAGCCCCGAACCACGAGGGATTCCTCATGGGCAAAGTATTCTTCAGCATGGGAATGACTCTTGACGGATTCATCGCCCCAGAAGGAATGGAATTGGAGCACGCCAACGACCCGGGCTACAACGACTGGGCCAGCCAATGGACGGATCTCCAGAAGTCGGTGTTCCAGCAGCAGTTCTTCCGCGAGAATCTCAAGCTCGGTGAAGGTGGCGAGACGGGCCAAGAGAACCGCCTAATGGAGGAGACCTTCAACCGCACAGGGGCGAGCATCATGGGCAAGCGGATGTTCGACGGAGGAGAGCGTTTCTGGCCGGAAGAGGCTCCCTTTCATACCGGCGTCTTCGTCCTCACGAAGCAAGTTCGCACTCCTTGGGAGCGGCCGGGCGGCACGACGTTCTATTTCGTCAACGACGGCATCGAGAGCGCCCTGAGGCAGGCCCGCCAGGCCGCCGGGGGAAGAGACATCCGGGTTGCCGGCGGTGCAAACGTTATACTCCAATATCTCAACGCCGGGTTGGTCGATGAATTCGACATCGCTCTGGCGCCGGTCGTCTTCGGCACCGGGGTTCGCCTTTTCGACGGAATCAATCGACGAAAGGTTTCGCTCGAGGTCGTAGAGGCCATTCACTCGCAGTTCGCCACGCACCTGAGATACAACGTCCACTAAGTGACCGAATGCAGCCACCTCTTCCGCGAGGTTCACTGGACTTCTGACCGCGACGACAGGAATCCTTCGAGTCAGCGACTCTTGGACGCCGTCAAGCGCTTTCTTGAGCCTGTCGATGTTCTCCCGGTCCATCCAGCAATCACCCGGTCAACCCATTCGTCCAGCTTCTTCGGGTCGTTCAGAACATTCTCCTCGAAGTTCCGCCACTCTTCCGCCGTCAGCGGCCGCCGCATCATCTCGGCGTAGTCCTTCGCCCACCTGGAGTGGGGCGATACTCCTAGTTTCATGAAGACACGCGCGTTGAGAGCCCGTTCGATTGGGTTTACTCCCTCGGCCTTCACTTCTCGAGCCATCCAAGTCAGCCAACGAGCCGCGCCGGCGATATAAGCGTAGATGCCACTGGCAGCATCTCTGGTCGAATCCCAGGGCGTTGCCGGCTAGTGAGCTTGGCTGCAGAGGCTAGGTGCCTGTGACTGGCTGGATGTAGACTCGGCTCTGAGAAACGCCCGTCCCTCTCATCTGGTTTCTGCCCAATAGCAGACCGCCGATTGCTAGCGAAAACGCCAGCGTTGCGATCAACCACTGGGCGGGAAACTCAGGGGTGGTGGTCGTCGTAGAGGAGCCGTCGGAGATGACCGAGACGGTATTGTCGCTGCGATTGGTCACAAACACGTCGCCCTTGGCAGAGTCGTAGGCGACACCGTAGGCATGCGCTCCCGCATTCACTGTGGCGACCACTGCGTTGGTCGCATCTGAGATTACTGAGACGGTGTTGGTGCCAAAGTTGGCCACGAAGACCTCGCCCTTTGCGGGGTCGTAGGCTACGCCTGTTGGATTAGTTCCCGCATTCACCGTGGCGACCACTGCGTTGGTCGAGTCGGATATGACTGTGACCGTGTTGGCGCTGCGATTGGGCACGAAGACCTCGCCTTTGACGGAATCGACCGCGACACCGGTTGGAGCAGTTCCCACGCTGACGGTCGCGACAACGCCGTTGGTCGAGTCGGAGATGACCGCGATGGTGTTGGCGCCTTGGTTGGCGACAAAAACCTCTCCCTTGGCAGAGTCATATGCGACGCCTTGAGGAGCAGTCCCAACATTGATTGTCGCGACCACTACGTTGCTTGCATCGGAGATGACGGAGACCGTGTTGTCGCCATTATTAGTCACGAAGACTTCGCCCTTGACGGAGTCGTACGCGACGCCCCATGCAAGAGCGCCCACCTTCACGGTCGCTACCACGGCGTTGGTCGAATCAGAGATGACATTGACCGTGTTGCTGCCATAATTCGCCACGAAAAGCTCGCCCTTGGCGGAGTCGTAGGCGGCGTAGTAAGGAACACCTCCTGCGGGCAAGGTTACAGTTGCGACCACGGTCTGCGCAAGGGCGGACGGCGCGAATACCGGGATGAGGAAGACTGCGAGAAGGAGGAGTGCCGCCGTCAGAGGAATGGGACGAGGAGGCTTCGCCATTCTAATAATAAATTTGGTTGCAGACATGGTATATACGGCTTTGCAGCCCTTCGATTTTTTTTGGTTTTTCGCATTCTGAGCGCTGAATGGTTTACGCCGTTTGAAAGAAGTTTTGTCTAGCTGACTTTCGCTTCTATACGCTCGATCCTTGCCCTGATGTCAGCGATGTCCCGCGCTTGATTCAGTAGGGGCACAACTTCCGTCCTTAGTTCTCTCAATTCACCGACTATCCCCTCCATCCCCTTCTCCATCCTCGAGATGCTCCTGCTTTGCTCGTGCAGAAGAAGCACAGTGAGGTCTTGAGAACTGAGCGTCTTCCTTGACGCTATTCGTTCCACGCCTTTTTCGATTAAATCGGATATCAATCCTTCTGCTATTCCCGACATGAAGACTCTCCAGTAAAAAGCTGTTGGCCTACTTATGCGCCACTGCTTCTGGAGAGTTGCGCCTTTTTGCGACGGTACTAGGTGCCTGTGATCGGCTGGATGTGGGCTTCCTCACCCTTCTCGCCAACCTTGCAGCTGCAATTGCACACGGCAAAGCAGCCATAGCATTCTTTGCATTGCTTCCTGTCTGAGCACCTTCGACCGAAGGTGTAAAGAACGTACTCGCCCAACAGGAGCGTGTAGTATTTACCCCGGCGTCTCACTAGATGATACTCGTCTATTTGTCTCCGGCGGTCTATTACCGTTATCAAGTTCTCTTCCTTGGTCCTTCGTCTCGCGCCTCAGGTCCCGTGACGGTCCTTCAATCCAAGAATGGTGATGCCGACGAGTTCACCCTTTCTGGTCCTCATTACGACACCGTCCTGCGGTTCGATGGAGTCATCGGCTTCTTTGGGCTTGCTGACCGAGATGTAAAGGACATCGTTCTTTCCGTCGTACTCTATGTCCAGCTTCCCAGGCTTCAGCACTAGGCTTTCCAAACTAGATCACCTTAACGGGAGTTGGTAGCGTCAAGAGTTGAGCTCCTCCGCAAGACAACGACACTCTCTAGCAAGAGAATTTCGTCTGGAAGGGTTTCAGGAGAAAGTCGGGCTGCTGTCGCCACTCTGCTTACCATCACCGGTTCTAGTCGCTCGTTAAGCCGTCGGACATCGTTCCTCTCGCCTTCGTCAGACATTTCTTGTGCGTGACCTCTTGGCCTTGCGAGAGGCAATCCATCCGTCTACTATCTCATTCAGCCAAGCATCAAGTTCGCGTTCAGGTTGTGCCAATTTGGCCCTTAGAAACGACAAATCTTCTCTGCGCTCCTGCTCTGAACGTTTCATCCTATCTTAGTAATTGCGGGCGAAATATAAACACACATTCGGATTGACAGAAATTGAAAGAGCACTGGCCTCGAAAGGCCAGGCTTGTCTAGGTGCCCGTAATCGGTTGGATGTGGACTTCCTCGCCCTGCTCGCCCTGCTCGCCCACAGCGCATCCGCAGCCAGCGTGGTGCCCGCCACGCCTCAGGGTTCCACGGTAGAGCCCGTCCTCGAGCTTCTTGCCGTTCTTCGCTTCCCATGCCTCGATTGGGAGGCCGTACTTTTGCTGGATCTTGTCGCGGTACCACTCTGGGATGACGTTGAACGAGCAGAAGGGGATGATCCTCAAATCAGGGGTGAGGTAGTGGATGTCGCAGCGCTGAAGGCGTTCCTCGTCCTGATTGTACTTATCTTGGAAGTGCATCATCCCGATGAACATGCTCTTCGTGTGGAAGTCTCCTATCGCCGTGTAGTCGTGCCTGATCAGCGCGTTGGAAATCATCTTCGCGAAGCTCATGCCCTTGGGCTGCTTCTCCTTGTTCACGAAGCGTGAGATCTGCGTGATGACCTTCGCGGCGACCACGTACCTGTTGGTGCCCGAGTAGATCTCTTCCGTCTTCTCCTCGAGGTACTCGACCATCCCCTGGATGTCGACGAAATTGGTCAGCGGCACCAGCTTCTTGGTCTCTGCGTCCTCGAAGACGTAGGTTCCTGCGCCGCATGCGAAGTGTATCGAGAGCTCGTACTGCTCCTTCTTGGTGAAGGCCTCGATGAAGCTCGTCAGCGGGGAGCACGACGGGACTGGGAACCAGCCGTCAGAGGTTATCTCGCCGTTGGTCTGCTCCTCGATCCTCTTGATGCAGTCAGGTATCGTGATGCGGTACTTGTCCCTCTCCTTCTTGGTCATCCTGCCTGTGAGGGACACCGGCTGGAAGTTCACTGCGTGGACCGTGCCGAGGTACTTGTGACCGAAATCGATTATCGAGCCGAGCTCGTGGTCGTTGACAGTCTTGATGACCGTCGGGACGAGGACGACGCCGATGTTGTTCTTCCTGCACGCTTCTAGCGTGTAGGGCGCCTCCCAGTGGTTCTTGGGGTTGGTCTTCGGCGAGGTGCCGTCGAACGACATGTAGAGGTTCGAGACTCCTGCCTCGTGGAGCCGCCCTGCGAGAGACGGGTCGAGCGCGAGGTTGATGCCGTTGGTGTTTAGCTGGACGTGGTCGATGCCTTCTGCATGCATCATCCTGATGATCTCTGGCAGCTCAGGACGAATGGTGGGTTCGCCGCCTGTCAGCTGGACTGAGTTCCCTGGGACAGGCCTCTCGGACTTTAGGGTCCTGGCCATCTCTCTGATCTGGTCCATCGTGGGCTCGTAGACGTATGCGCCCTCAAGGCCCTTCTTCACGTAGAAGAAGCAATACCAGCACGTCAGGTCGCACCTGTTCGTGATGATGATGTTGGAGAGGCCTGTGTGTGAGAGGTGGTTGGAGCATAAGCCGCAGTTCGCGGGGCACGAGCAGACGTCCATGGGCACGTTCGGCGCATGGGTCCCCTTCCCGTCCTTCCAGAAACGGGCGAACTTGGCATACATCTTGTAATCTCCGAAATAGAGCTCTTCGGTCTCTCCGTGTTCGGGACAGGTCTTGGTCATGAAGACCTTGTTATCGCGCTCGAAAACTATCGCAGGTAAGATCTTGTTGCAATCAGGACAAATGGACTGGGTCTGTCGGATGAATCTACCCTTCGCGGTCTCCTTCCGGAGGTCTAGGGAGATGTCTACAATCTGAGCCATGTAGGTCGCTAGGCACAGTTGCAGATATAAGCATTTTAACTTCTTCTACGGTGAGAAGTGAATCACAAGGCGCGGGGCCTATCCAGCAATGGGCGCTTGAGGAGGCTTGGTCTTCTTCTGATTGGAGAAGAAGGCGAACACGACAGCCGTTATCCCAAGGAAGAGGAAAGTGAATGAGGCGCTCAAGATCCCGATCAGGTTCGTGGGGACGAACTCATCTGCGAACGTGGATGCCAGGGTCACGGAGGGGACCGCGTTCGGGTCGAAGAGTCTCGTGAAGTAGAAGTAGAAGAACGGGGGGACCGTCCGCAGGAACAGGCCCCAGACGAAGACGATCGCCAGGATCTTGCGGCCCTGCACGAACGGGTTCAGCTTCTGGTAGCGCGCGATCAAGAAGTAGAGTGCGAACGGGAGGATGAGCAGCAGCAGGATCTGCTGCCAAATCGCGACGGCGTGGAAGCTTGGCGAGCCAGCGCCCAGGACCGAGGCAAAGAGCCCGGCCAACTCGTTTGCGCCGCCCACCGGATGTATCGCGTCGTAGGCTCGCGCTAGGTACTCCCAGAGATAGACCACGACCATGACCACCCCGACGATGGAGAGGTCCTCCAGTCCGTGCAGCTTCTCCGTGGATTCGACGTACGAGGAGATACGGGGAGGCTTGTTGACCATCTGCCAAAGGAAGACAGCGCAGAACCCGATGAAAGCATGGTTGAGAGAAGACCCCACCGACGCGCCAATAGACTGGACCACGGCCTCCGCGCCAGTGAACCCCGGAGGAGGCGGGCTGCTAAGCACCCTGCCGACTCCGACGGGGAGGAAGACGATCATCGTCCCGACGAAGATAGACAAGAGGATCGGGAAGTACGACCCGCCTAGATTGATGTCCTTCCTCGAGGCGAGGAGGTAGAACGCCAAGAACAGCGCGAGGGGGACGAGCGCGACTCTGACAGCAGCGTCGAGCAAGTCGTAGAACGACATCACTGCCGGGGCCTGAGTGTCGATTCCGAGGCTCGTGAAGAGATATTGTGGCAGCAATTCCACAAGGAACTCCGCGACGCCGAACGCGGCGCCGAGAAGCACGAAGGGCAGCAACAGGCTGCGCTGCCGCACCTCTACCTGGCCCGTCGCGGCCAACGGGGCCATGGCCGTGCGGCGACATCTCAGATAGATAACATGTTGCATACGGAGCCGCCTGAGGACAGCGCGCCGTTGCCGCGGGCTACGGGCCTGTCGCTGGGTTCGCGGATTGGGCGGGTTGCTCCGTCTGCAGTGGAGGCAGAGTGCCGGTCTTGACTAGCCGCCGCGTGGCCGACTCTGCGATGGCCGCGTACCCAAGGAAGATGCCTGCGAAGCTAACGGCGACGGCAGCGGTCAGGAAGGTCGTGAGTATGTTTGTGTTGGCCAGATAGTTGGGGAAGGTGCCGCTGCCTGAGGCGACGTAGCTCGTGACGTAGCTTCCCACCGGGTTGCCCGCGATCGCCCCGACCAGGACCGCGATGAAGAGCATTATCAGGACGGTGTTCGTGTCCCTCAGTATCTTCACGCCGCCGCCGATGAAGTAGAGGACGAGGAAGAACAAGAGGGGGTTTGCTATGACGCTGGAATTTGTCGTCACACTGTAAAGGATCCCCGTGGTGGCCGCGCCCGAGCCGACGATGGCGCTGAAGATTAGGTAGAAGAGTGGAGGCATGAGGTAACCTAGGAACGAGAAGATCGCCGCAGCGACGAAGACGGCGAGAAGCCTGCCGCTGCTGGTCAGGTCGTCCTCGGCGTCGGGCATGGCAGCCGCGGCCGATCGTCTCTGGACGACAAAGGCCAGGGCGATGCCGGAGACCATAAGGCACATCGGCGTGGCGGAGTTGAAGAAGGCCGATTGGACGTGGACCGGGTCCAAGAGGTTGGTCTGGAAGAGGAAGATGCCTCCTGCGACTGTAGTCGTCTGCAGGCCGGGGATCCCGATGAAATATCCCAGGACCGCCCCGAGGTATGCTGGGATCAGCAACCAGAGGTAGTCCCGCTCGAACATGATCTTCTTCCCGAGCAGGTATCCAAGCTCTAGCAGAAGGAGCTGGTAGAGGATCTGCAGGGCATCGCCGACCGCCGACCTCGTGACGAAGCCCGCCGAGGCGGTGAGGAAGCCGGGAGGATAGAGCAGGACTGCCCCAACAAGGGGAATGAACGAGAGGGCGCCAAAGACAAAGGCGACTATCAGGACGACGAGGAGAGCCGAAGAGCGCGGCCACGGTCCGGACGGGCCTACTTCTTCCGTGGGCATCTCCTGGGGCGTAATCTCAACCGGGGGCGGAGAAGATTGCGTCCGTTTCACGCGCGGTCAATCCCCCAATCGGTATTTAGCTTGTGCAAAGACGTAATCTCTCTTTTTGCTGGCGACGGCCCTGAACGAGGCGCTGGACGAATTCTTCTTATGATGGCCTCCCGGCCGACGCGGCGCCCGCATGTTCGGCAAGGCAAAGCACCCGAAGGCGCTCCTCGCGCTCTTCGTGTTCACGGTTGTAGCCGTCGTAGCCGTCGCGGTCTTCGAGACCTCCGGTGGCCCCTTCGTGGCGGCGACGGACCCTGTCGCCCAGATCAACAGCGACTTTTACTCACATCTCCAGGGCTTACACTCCATGAACGTCACCTTAATCGTGCAGGCGTACGCGACCAACGCTACCGCCCGGTATGACGTGCAAGGGCCCAGGCAGCCTGGAACTGGGAACTACACCGGCACCAAGAACATCGAGAACCTCTTCGGCGGCAGCATATTCCAAGAATTTGCCGTTCCGAACTTCACCGCGATGAACCCNNAAGGTCACCGGTAACACGGCGACGCTCGACTCGACCTTCACGATGAGCGGCTACAACTCGGCCGGGAACCCGCAAACGGCCCACGTGAGCGCACATGATGTGTATGTGCGGTATTCTCACGACTGGCTCATCTCCTACGAGGTGTGGACCTTCACCTTCCCCACTGTGGCGGGATAACCACGCTCGATGAGCCGCTCCCTCATTAATATCGACGCACTGCTCGGTCCGAGCCATGCCCCACCCAGAGAAGGTCATTCCGCCGAAGGACGATGCCGACTATTTCGAGAGGATGAGCAGGGCGCTCTTCACGGCGGGNNGGTTTGAATTGGACGATGATCGAGAATAAGTGGCCCAACTTCAGAAAGGCGTTCGCCGCGTTCTCGCCCGAGAAGGTCGCCAAGATGACCGAGAAGGACGTGAAGGCCCTCATGGGCGACGCGGGCATAGTGCGAAACGAGAGAAAGATCAGGGCTACGATCCACAACGCCAGCGAGTTCGCGAGCTTGAAGAAGGAGTTCGGCTCCTTCAAAGGCTATCTCGCCTCGTTCAGGAAAGACGAGAAGAGGCTCCAGGAAGATCTCCAGGAGAAGTTCCAGCACGTCGGAGGGTCGACTGCGAGGACGTTCCTCTGGTCGTCAGGATACAAGCTCACTCCAACCGCAGAAGAGAAGAAGTGGATATCAAAGGACATGAAGTGAAGGCGCCCCCGAGCGCGCCGCACGCGCTAGCTTGGTCCGCCCTTAGGCTTGACAGAAGTAAGGAGCTTATGTGAAAGCCGTCGTCGCACATACGGCGCCTAGACCTTTCACAGCGCAACTTCAAGAAAGCGATGCGGAGAGAGGGCTTGCGAGGCCCAACGAGCCTGGTTCGGGGCCGTAACTGGCCGCTTTTTGGAAGAATCGGAAGAAAATTGATACCAAAGCTCTAATAGCTGGCAACCCCACGTGTTAGCACCCGCCCGAAAAAGAGAGTTTTGGTGGTCTTTAATCCAAAAGAGAGCCTTCGTCCTGGTCACGGTCTACAGCGATGCCGACCGCACCAGCATTTTCGAGATTCGAGACGTCCCCTCGGTGACTCAAGTCGACATGGTCCTCGGAGCCTTCGACGCCATCGTCACGGTTGAGGCGGACGACGACAAGTCAATCGAAAAGGCGGTCGCAAGCATATCGAAGACCAGAGGAGTGAAGGAGGCAAAGCCCCTGATTGAGATCCACGCCAGCCTCCCCGGAAGCTTGAAGCCGGTCATAGGCCGCCGAGTATAACCTCTCTTCGAGCCCTCGCTACTGGCAGATTTCTGAGCCTACCTTAAGTATCGCATTCTGGTCTAGCGAGACACCTTGGTGAGCCTGCCCGGCGTGTCCTTCAGCAGGAAGGAGGGCAAGATTATGCGGAGGGTGCAGGACATCCTAAGCGTAGCGAGAGAGGCCGAACAAGAGATTCCTGGTCTGGTGGCAGGCGTCGCCGAGGGAGACAGGGCGTCGTGTTGGAGCAGGAGGAACAAGATCTTCGACCTCGAGGCGAAGGCTGACGCCGAACACCGCGACCTCAGCTCACAGATAGCAGAAGGGGCGTTCTTCGGCGGCGTGAGGGAGGACATTCTCAACCTGATCGAGAAGATACACGAGATAGCCGACAAGGCGAAGGACGCGGCCCGCTTGATCACGCTGATGGAGATAACCGACGAGAAAGCGCGCGGCGTCCTCAAGTCGGACGACATGAAGCAGTTTCTCGGCAATCTCGACCTTGCGGTGGTCGCTCTGCAGCGGCTCATCGAGGCCTTCGAAATAGACCGGAAGACGGTCCTCGAGCGAGTGCGCAAGGTCGAGGAGTACGAGGAGGCCGCTGACGCCTTCAAGCAGAACGTGCTCGCCGCCCTTTTCGAAAAGTCCCGCGGAGGGATAGACCCAGTCACTCTGATACTCATGAAGGATTTCCTCTTCTCTGCCGACGACGTCGCTGACAACGCCGAGCATGCAAGCGACATCGTACTCGTTCTAGNNCGTCGCGCTGCTGCTGGCGGGGACCCTTACCTTCGTCTTCGGCTGGAACAACAGCTCCATACTCATAGGGAACGAAAGGGGCTCGGGTACGCTCTCCGCCCTCGAGGCCACGATCCTCTGCTCGGCGGGGATCATCCTGGGAGTCGTGGTAGAAGGGTCGAAGATGAACGGGAGCTTGGCAGGGCTGGTCGTGGGCCAAGGGACCGACGCCGCCATCCTTACGACGCTCGTGGTCTCCATCGTCTTTACCCTGGGGCTGACCCTGGTCGCGGTTCCAGTCTCATTTAGCAACACGATGGTCGGCGCCTTCGCGGGCGCCGCCTTGGCGTCCTCGCTCCAGATACAGACAGGAAGCCTCGCCACGATCCTCGTATTTTGGGCGGTCGCGCCGATCGCGACGATGGCCCTCACCTTTCTGTGCTACAAGCTGATACGCATGGCGACTGCGAATTCGAGCCTGCTCTCGGTAGACGCCGTCAACCGGGCCGGCGTGGGCCTCGTCTCGGTCGCTCTCGCATACGTGCTGAGCGCCAACAACGTCGGCCTGATCTACGGGACCGCTTTCGCGACGGGAGGCCTCCAATTCTCAGCCTTCGGCACAGGCGTGTCCGTCATCTTCGTCCTCGCGGCATGCGCGATACTCGGCATGGTCTTGTTCGGGAGGGGAAACGTCGCAGGGACGGTAGGCGACCGGCTGTTGGGGCTCTCTCCCCAAGGAGTCCTGGCGGCTTTCACCGGGACGATAGTAATCATGTGGATCGCGACGCAGCTCTCCATCCCCATCTCCGCAAGCCNNCGAAGAGGTTCGCTGTCGTCAACCAGAGGCTCTCGGTCGAGGTCGTTTCGTCGTGGGTCGTCATTCCCCTAGCGGCCTTTGCGCTCGCCGCAGTCCTGCTCCCCTATTTTTGAGCCTCGTTCATCCCGTTCTGGGAGGCAGAACGCACGGTCCTGCGGCCCGTTCTTCAGGTTAGGATTATGTCAGGAGCCGTGCTAGGGTGAGGTAGTGATTGGATTGGAGACAGGAAAGTCAGGTTCATCGCGGAAGACTTACGCAATGCTCGCGCTCACCGCAGCGATCATCGCGACGTCCGGTGCCCCCGGAATGACGAGCGCGCAGGCGCCCAAGGACCGGCGCGACAGCACAGAATTCCAGCGCCGAGCAGCTGACGACGCCTGCCGAAAGCTCCCTCTCCGGATTCAGGCGTATGGCGGCGCGAGCGGAGAGTACGAGATCCATCGGGATCCGGGCTCCGGTGAAGAATGCACGTACCGATACGGGCCCCTGGAACCGCGCGCACTGATCGTCGACGATCACCTCTACTGTCCGGAGTCGAAGCTCCCGAAGAATGGCGAGTGGCCGGCCAGCTGGCCTTCTGTCGAGCCAGGCACGGTCTTGAGCATGGCGCTCACAGAGGACAGTCTCGCTCTGGCGCGGGTTCATTGTTCGGTTACGCTCCGAGGCCTGCTCACTATCAATACGAAGAAACGACGCCCGAAGCCGTGAACCGACGCTGCGGCTGCGGGCTAACCGCGCTTCAAGCTGTTCGCTGGACTGACACGGCATTCACAAGGGAGGCGCACCCGATGATCGGCAAAAGCACGCTCACTGCGTTCCTCGCGACGAGCAATCCGAAGCGCGCCAAGACCTTCTACTCCAAAACGCTCGGTCTGCGCCTCGTCGAGGACGACCAGTTTGCGCTCGTATTTGACGCCGCGGGCGTTCCGTTGCGCATTCAAAAAGTCGACGCCGTGCATCCGCATCCGTTCACTTCCCTCGGCTGGCAGGTGCGAGGCATCAAACGGGTTGTCACAGGTCTGACCAAGCGTGGGGTGGTGTTCGAACGCTACTCGTTCATGGATCAGGACGATCAGGGCGTGTGGCTCGCGCCAAGCGGCACACGCGTCGCGTGGTTCAAGGATCCCGACGGCAANNGCTAACCTCTTCAGCCGCCATCATGTCTCGATCTACTGCTTGCCCGAAGTGTTCCGGCCACATGGAGGAAGGATTCGTGCTCGATCAGACCTACGGCGCGAACTTGCAGGCGCAGTGGATTGAAGGTTCCCCTACGCCGAGCTTCTGGACGGGAGTGAAGATGAGCGGCCGGGAACGCCATCCGGTCACGACGTTTCGCTGTGGAAGGTGCGGCTACCTTGAGTCGTTCGCGCCGCCGTCCTATCGTGGAATCGAGGTACTCGCATG
>PLCG01000041.1:32816-51805 GCA_003135575.1 Nitrososphaerota archaeon | reverse complement strand
CAAGACCTTGAAGGTCATCATGGTGACGCGGGCGAAGACCAGGCTGGCGAGGTACCCGTCCGCCTCCGTGGGAGACCACATCCAGTGCACCGTGAAGAGGGGCCCGCCCGACCTGAGGAACCAGGTCTGGGGGGCCGTCGTCATCAGGCAAAAGTACGCCGTCAGAAGGGTCAGCGGACAGAGGATCTGCTTCGAGGACAACGCTGCCGTCCTGGTAACGCCGGAGGGCGAGATGAAAGGGACGGACATCAAGGGGCCGGTCGCGAGCGAGGCCGCAGAAAAGTGGCCGCGTATCGCCAATCTGGCATCCGTGGTGGTATGAGAAAAGGAGAATGATAATCAAATGAAGAAATTCGGTTCAGCCTTGTCCGAGGAACTTCGCGACAAGCACGGCCGCACGGCGATAAGGCCCATCAAGGGAGACGGAGTCAAGATAGTCCGCGGAGGCTTCAAGGGGATCGAGGGGAAGATCACCGGCGTAGACACCAAGCTCGGCAAGCTCTTCGTCGAGGGCGTGACTCGCGAGAAGATCGCGGGCGGGAAGACAAGCCCTGTGCCCATCGACGCCTCTAAAGTAGTGATAACCAACCTGAACCTGGACGACAAGCTCAGGAAGCAGCGCCTAGAGAGGGAGCTGGCGTCTGAGGAGCCGAAGGCCGCCCCCAAGAAGAAGACGAGCGAGGAGGAGAGCTAGAACTTGGGCAAGAAGAGCGGAAGAGGAAAGATGAAGCGCATCTCTGCGCCAAAGTCGTGGGACATCGCCCGCAAGGCGGCCAGGTTCGTGACTAAGCCGAGCCCCGGTAGCCACCCCATCGACAAGGCCTACCCCCTAGCGGTGGTGCTCCGCGACCTCCTAGGCATGGTCGCGACCCAGAAGGAGACGATGCAGGTCCTCACCCGCGGCGAGGTGCTCGTCGACGGCGTCGCCAGGCACGACCCAGGGTTCGCGGTAGGCCTCTTCGACGTGGTGAGCATCCCGAAGGAGAACAAGGCGTACAGGCTTGTGCCTTCGCCGGACGGCCTGGTCCCGCTGGACATCGTCTCGACGGAGGCGGGTGTCAAGCTCTGCCGCGTAAAGTCGAAGGTCAAGATAACAGGAGGCCACATCCAGTTCGGCTTCCATGACGGGCGCTCGCTGCTCGACGACAAGCTCTCCGCGCAGTGCGGAGACACAGTGGTCATGAAGGTGCCCAAGCAGTCCGCGATGGATATCCTGAAGTTGGCGAAGGGCGCCAGCGCTCTGGTGGTCTCAGGCGAGAGGGCAGGACAGGTAGGCAGGATAATCAGCGTGAAGAAAGGCACGAGCTCCCGCGAGAAGATGATATCTCTCTCGCTCCCCAGCGGAGAGACGGAGCTGCCCGAGAGGATGATCTTCGCTGTGGGGACGGACAAGCCGGCGATGGAGGTCCAGGTCAAGGCATGATGGCCAAGCCATCAGCAAAGCATTCCGCCGAAGTCGGCGACATGCGCAAGATTTCGATCGGGAAGGTAGTAGTGAACATCGGGGTGGGCAAGTCGGGTGAGGCGGTCGAGAGGGCGAGGAAGGTCCTCGAGCAGATAACCGCCCAAAAGCCGGCGACCCGCAAGGCGAAAAAGTCCATCCGCGACTTTGGTACTCATCAGGGCGAGCCTATCGGCCTCATCGTCACCATGCGCGGGCAGGAAAAGTGCAAGGACCTCGCCAACAGGCTCCTCATCGCGAGGGAGAAGAAGATGAACTCCTCCTCCTTCGACGACAGGGGAAGCGTCTCGTTCGGGCTCAAGGAGCACATCGAGATCCCTGGCATCCGATACGACCCAGAGATAGGCATCTGGGGCATGAACGTCTCCGTCCTCCTGGAACGGCCGGGCTACAGGGTCTCGAGGAGGTCCCGCAAGTCATCGGGCGTCGGAAAGAGCCACGTCGTCACCAAGGACGAGGCGATGGAGTACTTCAAGCGCGAATTCGAGGTAACCATAGAGTGAAGGAAAGACATCCTAAGGTGAGAAAGTACGGCAAGTCGACCAGGTATTGCCGCAGGTGCGGGCAGTACGGGGCCGTCATTCGGAGCTACGACCTCCTCCTCTGCAGGCAGTGTTTTAGAGAGGTCGCGGAGAAGCTCGGATTCAGGAAGTACGACTGAGAGAGTGATGGGAGAGAAATGCCAGTAACAAACATACTCGCGAACCTCTTCATCTCGCTGCAGAACTCGGAGATGAGGCACAAGAAGGAGTGCGTCGTCATCCCAGCCTCCAAGCTCGCGAGCGAGGTAATGCGCGTGCTCCAGAAGAGGAGATACATCGGCGAGTTCGAGCTCATCGACGACGGAGTGACGGGCAAGCTGCGAGTCCAGCTGCTCGGAAGGATAAACAGCTGCGGAGCAGTGTCCCCGCGTTTCCCGATCAAGGCGAGGGAATACCAAAAGTGGGAGGCCAGATACCTCCCGGCGGTCGGCGTGGGGATGCTGGTCGTCTCCACATCGAAGGGAGTACTTTCGCACACCGAGGCCCTTGAGCAGAACTTGGGCGGGAGGCTTCTAGGATATGTCTACTAGCACCCACAGCGTGGCCGACAAGGCCGCGAAGAGGCTCGAGGACGGGATAAGGAAGCTCGAGCTCCCTGACGGTGTGACCGCGAGCGTGACCGGCCGGACGCTGGTCATGAAAGGGCCAAACGGCAGCGCCAACAAGGTCTTCCAGAGGATCCCGGTCGACGTCGAGGTCAAGGGGAGCCAGGTCACGATCAAGCCGTTCACGGGGAAGAAGAAGGATGTGATCTCCGCGAACACCGTCTCCTCCATAGTCAGGGGGATGATCCACGGGGTCACAAAGGGCTACGAGTACAAGATGAAGGTGGTCTTCGCCCACTTCCCTGTGACCGTAAAGATCAAGGACGACAAAGTGGTGGTGGAGAACTTCATGGGCGAGAGGTCGCCGAGGCTCGCGAAGATTCTTCCGGGTCTCAAGGTCTCGACAGAAGGGGACGACATAATAATAAAAGGAGCCTCGCTGGAGACAATCGGGCAGACTGCAGCGAACATAGAGCAGGCCACGAGGATAAAGCGCAAGGACCAGCGCATCTTCCTTGACGGCATCTACGTGTACGAGAAGAAGAGGAACTGATGTTAACAATGGCAACGACAAAGCAAAGCACCAAGGCCACTTCGGCGCGCAAAGAGCTCCACGAACTACTCGAGCTGAGGAGGAGCATAGCGGAGGCGAGGCCGAAGTTCGTCCGCCCCGAGAGCTGGAGGTATGTCAGGCTCCACCCGGAGTGGAGAAAGCCAAAGGGCCTCGACAACAAGGTGCGCAAGTCGTTCAAGGGATACCCAAAGCGCGTCAAGATCGGTTACGGCGGGCCCGCCAAGGCGCGCGGCTACCACCCGAGCGGACGCGTGGACGTTCTCGTTCACAACCCTTCCCAGCTCGACGAGCTCATCCCTGAGACGGACGCCGTGAGGATTGGGAGGCGTGTCGGCGCGAGGAAGCGCGCGGAGATACTGAAGAGGGCGTCCGAGCTGGGGCTCCGAGTCCTGAACCCGACGAGGTTGAGATCGATTGAATCTGAGAAGTAAGCGACGCCTTGCTGCCGACGTCCTCGGAGTGGGCGAGGACCGGATACGATTCGACCCCGAGGCGGAAGACTTCATCCAGGACGCCATCACCCGGAGCACGATCCGCGGGCTCGTCGGGCTCGGCGCCATCAAGGTAGCGCCCGAGAAGGGCATCTCGAGAGGGAGGCTCAGGGAGAGGCGGCGCAAGCACAAGATCAGGCACCAGGGCTCGCTCAAGGGGAAGCTGACCTCGCGCAGCCCCAAGAAGAGAGCTTGGGTGAACAAGGTCAGGGCGCTCAGGTGGAGGCTCACGGTCGCTCGCGACAGGAACGAAGTCACGAGGGAGAACTACACGAAGTTCTACAGGCAGATAAAGGGAGGCCAGGTCAAGGACGTCAGGCATCTCCTAGAGAAGATCAAGGAGTCGAAGAAGTAGGGATAGAACATGGCTGGCACAAAACACGCGTACGTCCCGATCTACAGGCGCAGGAGGATGGGCGCCACCGACTACCGGGCCCGGAAGAAGATGATCACCTCCTCGGTCCCCCTCCTAGCTGTGAGGGTCTCCTCGAAGAACGTCTCGGTCCAGTTCATCAAGCCCGCGACGGAGGGCGACAAGGTGCTCTCCTCGGCCCACTCCAGGAACCTCAAGAAGTTCGGGTGGAAAGGGTCGCCAAAGTCAGTGCCCGCGTGCTACCTCCTAGGGCTCCTCGCAGGGAAGAAGGCCAAGGAGAACGGCGTGGAGCAGGCCTACCTCTACAACGGTCTCTCGCTGTTCGTCAGCGGCTCTCGCGTCTCGGCGCTCGTAAAGGGAGTGAAGGACGCCGGCGTGGACGTCCCGATGTCAGACGACGCCGCCCCCTCAGCGGACAGCATCAGCGGGAAGGTGACCGCGGAATACGCGAAGTCCCTGCTCGCCGAGAACAAGGAGAAGTACTCGAGGACGTTCTCCGGGCTCCTAAAGTCGGGATTCAAGCCGGAGGACTACGCCGAGAACACCAGCGCGCTTAAGCAGGCCATCTTGAAGGGAGCAAAGTGATAGTTTAGAATGTCACAAGGCGGACGCTATCGCAGGCGCGAGGAAGAGAAGCAGATACCTTGGGTACCGCGCACCAAGCTCGGCACGATGGTGTCGGAGGGGAAGATCACTTCCCTGGAGGAGATATTCCAGCAGGGGTGGAAGATCCGCGAGCCAGAGATGGTGAAGAAACTCGTCCCTGACCTCTCCTCGGAGGTAGTCTACGTCGGCATAGTGCAAAAGCAGACCGACGCCGGCGAGCTGACCCGCTTCGGCGCGGTCGTAGCAGTCGGGAACGGCAACGGCTGGTTCGGCGTAGGCAAGGGCAAGGCGGCCCAGATGAAGTCCGCGATCGACAAGGCCACCAACGACGCACTGCTCAACATCATACCAGTCAAGCTCGGCTGCGGCAGCTGGGAGTGCAAGTGCGGCACGAACCACTCCGTCCCCTACAGGATCATGGGCAAGGCGGGTAGCGTGACGGTCGAGCTGCTCCCCGGTCCGCGTTCTCTCGGAAGGGTCGCGGGTCCTGCGCTGACCAACCTCCTGGCGCTCGCGGGCGTCAAGGACGTCTGGGTCCGTACGTTCGGCTCCACGAACACGCTCTCCTCGCTCGCGAACGCGGTCTACGACGCGTTCTCAAAGTCGCACGGGCTCAACGTATGAGATGTGGTGGAGAGAATGGGTAAACTTCTAGTCGTGAACTTGCACGGGCAGATAAACGTCCCACGCGGGACTAGGGAGACCCTCGTGCAGCTGGGCCTCGGGAAGCGCTTCTCCGCCTCGATAGTCGGCGACGACCCCGTCTCCAAGGGGTCCGTCCGCCTTTGCAAGGACTACGTCGCGTGGGCTCCCATCGACGCAGAGCTGCTCACTGCCATCCTAAAGTCCAAGGGGAGGGTGAGCAACTCGAAGGTGCTCGACGATGAAGCATTGAAATCCATGGGGTTCAAGACTCACGAGGACTTGGCGCAGGCGATAATCAAGGCGGAGGACACCGACAGGCTCTCCTCGATCAAGGGGATGAAGCCGTTCTTCGGCCTCTCTCCGCCCAAGGGAGGGTTCAAGCGCTCCTCGCGCCGCCAGTTCAGGGAGGGGGGCATCCTCGGGGAAAACCCGCAGCTCGCAGAGATCGTCAGGAGGATGATCTGAGTTGCCGACACGGATACGCAAGGTCAGGAAGCAGCGCGGCTCTCGCACTCACGGTTACGGNNGCGCGGCTCGCGGACGCACGGCTACGGGCAGATAGGCCAGCACAGGCACTCCGGCAAGCAGGGCGGCCACGGCAACGCGGGCCTCCACAAGCACAAGTGGTCATGGCTCATACTCAACGACCCCGACCACTTCAGGCGGGACCCGTTCAAGCCGCCGAGCTGGCACAAGCTGTCAAAGTGGGCGAACGTCGGCGACCTCGGCACGTTCGTGGAAGCGGGCGCCGCGAAGGAGGGGCCGGTCTCGATAGACCTCGACTCGAAGGGAGTGGAGAAGCTCCTGGGGAGCGGGGACGTCACCCGCGCTTACAACGTGAAGGTCTCTTCATATACCGAGAGGGCAAAGCAGAAGCTCGAGGAAGCCGGTGGCAAGATACTCACAGAGTGAGAGCGGAGTTCACAAGTAATCTTGGTCTCTCTGCGCAACTTCGTAAAAAGCGTCGCCACAATCCTCCCAGAGATACCTAAGCCCGTAAAGAAGCCGACACTCACTGAGAAGTTCATCTGGACCGGCGGCGCGCTCGTCATCTACATGATAATGTCTATCACGCCGCTCTTCCACTTTGGCAACCAGCAGGACCAGTTCGCGTTCCTCAGGATAATCTTCGCGTCCACGCAGGGGACGCTCACCGAGCTCGGGATAGGCGCCATCGTCACGGCAGGGCTGATCCTCCAGCTCCTGCAGGGAAGCGACATCCTCAAGCTCGACCTCAGCCAACACGAGGACAAGGCCATATTCGGCACGGCCACCAAGCTGCTCACCTTCCTAGTGATAGGCATCGAGTCCGGGGCCTACATCTTGGGAGGAGCGCTAGGGACGCTCCAGAGCACGCAGGCGATCATCATCTTCTTCCAGCTCTTCGGGGCCAGCGTGATGATTCTCCTCCTGGACGAGATGATCCAAAAGGGATGGGGCATCGGCAGCGGTATCAGCCTCTTCATCCTCGCCGGAGTGGCGCAGACCCTGTGGTGGGACACCTTCTCGCCCTACCCTGTCGCGCCAACTCAGGGGGCGCCCACGGTGATCTACGGCTTCATCCCGGCCTTGGTGGCCGCCATCTCAAACGGGAGCGTGTCATCGGTCTTAATCAGGTCGAACCAGTTCCCTAGCGCGTTCACCTTCGTGATGACCGTCGCGGTCATCCTCTTCATCACCTACATCGAGGGGATCAGGGTCGAGGTGCCCATCACCTCCGTGAAGTACAGGGGCTTCCAGGGCGTCTACCCGATCAAGCTCCTCTACGTCTCCAACATCCCGGTAATCCTCGTCTCCGCGCTGACCGCGAACATATCCTTCTTCACGCGCCTCATCCACAACTACGTCGGGTCGACGCCGCCCTCGTGGTTCCACTATCTCGTCACCTACGACGCTAACTTCAACCCGACCGGAGGGATCGTGTACTACATCACGCCCCCCAACGGGATACAGCAGTCCTCGCAGGACCCGCTCCACGCGGTGATCTACTGCCTCTTCCTGATGGTATTCGCGGTCATGTTCGCGAGGATTTGGGTCGAGATAGGCGGGCTCTCGTCCAAGACGGTAGCGAAGAACCTCATGAACGCCGACGTCCAGGTGCCCGGGTTCAGGAGGGCTGGACNNAGCTCTCCATCGAGCAGGTCCTCAACAGGTACATCCCGCCGATCACGGTCATAGGAGGGATGATCATCGGGATTGTTGCCTCGGTCTCGGACGTCTTCGGAGTCTTCGGGACGGGCATAGGCCTGCTCCTCGGCTGCGACATCGTCCTCCAGTACTACCAGATGCTCGTCAAGGAGCAACTCGAGGAGTTCTCCCCGAGGCTCGCTGGAATACTGGGCCAGGCGTAGCGAAGGTGCTTGGTCATGGGTCTCAGAATCGTCATAGTGGGAGTCCCAGGAGTGGGGAAGAGCACGGTGGTGGAGAAGGCCAAAGAGGCCGTCCCCGGCTCCACGGTCCAGGTCTTCGGCTCTGCGATGTTCGACGAAGCGCTCAGGCTAAAGTGGGTCAAGCACCGCGACGAGATGCGCAAGCTCCCGGTCGAGAAGCAGAAGAGGCTGCAGGAGGCCGCGGCCGCGCGCATCAGCAGGGGCAAGGGGAAGGTCGTCTTCATCGACACCCACCTCTTCATCAGGACGCCTGAGGGATTCTGGCCCGGGCTCCCGCTCCGCGTGATCCAGCCGATGAAGCCCACGCACCTGTTGCTCGTCGAGGCCTCGCCCAAGGAGATCCTCGCGCGCCGCAAGAACGACACGACGAGGTACAGGGACGAGATCACCGAGGAGGAGGTGGCGGGCGAGCTGACACTCGCGAGGAACTTCCTCTCCGCGGCATCTCTCGTCAGCGGAGCGCCCATGGCGTTCATCCGCAACGATGAGGGCGGGTCCGCGAAAGCCGCCGCAGAAATCGCAGCGCTCGTGAGGGGTGCGAAGGCGTGAGCATTGCGATCCCAGAATCGACGCTGATCATAACGTTCACCGCCGTCGGCCTAGGCTTCATGTCCAACGTCGCTACGAGGCTGCTCGTCGACCTGAGGAAGGAGAGGAGAATCAAGGCAGAGGTCGCGGCCTTCGACAAGGAGCTCAAGCAAGCCGTAGCCGACAAGGACAAGGAGAAGGAGGAGAAGCTGAAGAAGAAAAAGACCCAGATGGACCAGATGAGGCTGAAGGCCTCGACGGGAAGGTTCAAGGTCGTGCTCGTGACTTGGCTCCCGTTCATTGCGGTCTACTACCTCATGGCTAACTTCGTCGGAGGCTTCGCCATCCCCGTCGCTTTCTCGCCGATACCAATCCCGTACATCGTCGCCGCCAACGGCAGCATGGTGCTCATCTGGTGGTACTTCCTCTCGTCCCTCTCCTTCGCGACACTCATGACTAAGCTGTTGGGGACATCGCAGACCTGAGGTCTGCGTGGGGCTGCTCCGACCATGAAGGCAATCATTCTATGCGGTATGCCGGCGGTGGGCAAGACGACCGTCGCGAAGATCATCGCCTCGAAGCTGGGCCTGAAGCTCATCGGGGGAGGGGACATCCTGAAGGAGATCGCGATCGAGGAGGGATACAACGCGGTGGGGGACGACTGGTGGGACACAGAGGAGGGCATGAGGTTCATGAAGGAGCGCGCGGGCTCGCCCGAGTTCGACAAGGAGGTCGACAGGCGGCTCCTCGCTAGGGCGCAGAAGAGCGACGTCGTGATAACAAGCTACACGCTCCCGTGGCTCGCGAAGGACGGCGTGAAGGTCTGGCTCTCGGGGACCAAGAAGAGCAGGGCCGAGCGGATGGCGAAGCGGGACTCCTCGTCTCCTGAGGAGGTCGCGAAGGTGATCGAGGAGAGGGACCGCAAGAACTACGCGCTCTACAAGAATCTCTACGGGATGAGCTTCGGGAAGGACCTCTCGCCTTTCAACTTCGTAGTGGGCACCGACGGCGTCCCTGCGGCAAAGGTCGCGGAGGAAGTCCTAGGTCAGATCAAGAAGCTCGAAAAGGCGCCGAAACCTTCGACCCCGCGGAAGCCTGGCAGCCGCAAGGTTGGCGGCAGAAGACGGTCGTCTTGACGACGGAACCCAAGGCCGCCCTGCAAGGCGTGGTCTCCGACGACATGGTCAAGATCAGCGACGAGCCTACCGACCCTAACTATGGCTGGGAGCCCTCGAAGCGGCCAATCAAAGAGCTGCTGAATTACGGCCTCATCCCGCTGGACAAGACTTCAGGCCCGACTAGCCACGAAGAGGTCTCATGGGTGAGGCGCCTCCTGAGCATGGAAAAGGCAGGGCACAGCGGCACACTCGACCCCGGAGTGACCGGGATGCTCCCCATAGGGCTTGGGCACGCAACGAAGGCGCTCGGGCTTCTTCTGATCTTCCCCAAGGAGTACGTAGGCATAATGCGCATCCATTCCTCCGTCCCCAGACCGGAGGTCGACAGGGTCATCAAGGAGTTCACCGACGAGATCTTCCAGCGCCCGCCGCAGCGCTCATCGGTGAAGAGGGAGACGCGTACGAGGCGGATCTATGAGCTGGAAATCATCGAGCAAAAGGGGAACCTCTTCCTCCTCAGGTGCGTCTGCCAGGCGGGCACCTACATCCGGAAGCTCTTCTACGACATCGGGGAGGTCATCACGGTGGGCGCGACCATGGTCGAACTCCGCCGCACCAAGGTGGGGCCGCTAGACGAGGCGAAGGGAATCATCACCTTCCACGAGCTCGACATCGCGGTCCAAAAATGGAAGGATTCCGGCGACGATTCGGAGCTGCGAAAGGTCGTCTGGCCGATAGAGGCGTGCCTCGAGGGCATCAGGAAGGTCGTCGTCAAGGACTCCGCGGTCGACGCGGTATGCCACGGCGCGATGCTCGCCATCCCGGGGATCATCTCGCTCTCCAAGGGGATAACGAAGGGCGAGACCGTCGTCCTCCTCACGGCCAAGGGAGAGATGATCGGCATCGCGGAGGCTTCCATGAGCACGGAGGAGGTGCAGGCGCAGCCCAAAGGGATCGCGTTCCCGGTCAGGCGCGTCATCATGGACCAGGGGACCTACCCGAAGATGTGGAAGAAGCAGGACAAGCCCGCCAAGGAAGAAGGCACCGCCGAGCAGGCCGCGGGCGCAGAGAGCGTCTAGCCTGAGCTCACGCCTTTCTGGCGTCGAGCCGCTTGCCGAGCAGGACCTCGCCCGGCACCACCATCATCTCGCGATACATCAGCAGGGCACGGATGCGGCCATACCTCCCGGCCATCTCCGAGCCCTCGACCTCCTGGAAGCCCCTCGACTCGAAGAGCGCCTTCGACCCGCTGTTCTCCTCCTCCACGCTGGCGTAGACGTCCTGCACCCCCCTCCCCGCGAAGTAGGAGATGGCGTCGTCGAGCAGCCTCCCGCCTATCCCCTGCCTCCTGGAGCGGGATGGCACGGCGACGTAGTAGACATACCCCGCCGTCTCGTCCAGCATCTTGAGCATCAGCAGCCCCGCGTCCTCGCCCGCCTCGGTCCTCGCGGCCCGCACAGCGTCTATGCTCTGGAGGGTCCGCCTCGCGTGCCAAAGATACAGGCCTTCGAAGCTCTCCTCAAGGATGGGGAGCAGCCTGTCTCTGTCGCCCTTGGGGACGTCGACGACCGCTATCTCAGGGCTCGTCAGAGGGAATACAGCCTCGATGCGTTGCGCCAGAGTATCTTCTCCTTGTCGGCCTGCGCGATCTTGAGCATGGATACAAGGGCGAGGCCGTCCTCGTGCGTCTCCACCGGATAGTCGGTCCCGAAGAGAATCTTCTCCGCGCCGCCCGCGAAGTAGATTGCCTCGCTTATCCTCTGGGCGAGCGTGCGCAAGTACTCATTCCCGTATCCTCCTCCCCCGACGACCAGCCCAGAGATGTCGGCGAAGACGTTCTTGTGCTTGTAGAGCAGCTCCGCGGTGTCCGCGATCCACGGGTTGCCCATGTGGCAGACGACGATCTTGAGGTCCTCCCTCTCGTTCGCCACCTCGTCCAACGTGAGCGGGTGCGCGTGCGCCAAGCTCCCCGTGCTGCTCGCCGTGTCGCCCGTATGGAAGAGGACTGGGAGCACGTGCTCCTCCGCGTAGTCGTAGAGCAGGCTGAAGACCCTGTCCTTTGCGAAGACCCGGCGGTATCCGAGCCAGATCTTGAACCCCTTCACCACGCCGCGCTGGGCCTTCGCGAGCTTGATGGCCTCCCTGACGGCGGCCTCCTCCGGCTCAACCGTGAAGACGGGGAAGAGCGAGTCCCCGCTCCTTTCGCAGAGCTTGACCACCTTGGTGTTCGGTAAAGGCTCCCCTTTCCCCATCGGTGGGCTCATGAGGATCCCCGTGGCGATCCCGTTCTTCTTCATGAGGCCAATGAGCTCTTTCAGGTCGTAGCGCAGGCCGTTGAGCTTGGCGTAGGGCCTGAGCATGTCGTCGCTCCTCCCGTCGGAGCAGTGCACGTGAGCGTCGATGACCCGGCCCAACACCCGGTCGACCAGAGACGCGGCTTAAGTCGNNATCGCCTTGGCGGCGAAGCGCGCGCCGGGTCGCGATAGAGGAAAGCAACGACGAGCGCTAGGACGATGAAGGGGACTGCTGAGGTGAGGATGAGCACTGTAGAGACTGGTCCGCCGATTGCGCCCGCAATCCCCGGGCCTAGGAACGCTCCCGCGAACCCCGCGGTCTGAACCACGCTTGTGGCTGCCGTCCTTCTGTCTTCCGGCACGCTAACCTGGCACATCACGGTTATCAGCGACCAGAACATGTTCCCAAAGATACCGGTCAAGAGCACGAAGACGATCGCGAGCTGGAAGGAGCCCGCTACGAAGACGCCGATGAGCGCGATTGCCGGAAGGACCCCTGCGACGGTCGCGCTCTTCCTGCCTCCTATCCTGTCGAAGAGGTTGCCCCCGGCGAGGGTGCCCAACCCGCCAAGCCCCAAGCCGAACCCGAAGATTGTGTCGATGGTCGTCGTGCTCACGCCCCCTGCCCCGAAGCTTGAGAGCAGGAACTTGGGGGCCCACGACAGGTAGACCAGGAACCCAAAGTCGGCAAAGAAGGCCGCGACTGCCAGCACGCGGATGACCCTAGTCCTCAGCAGCTGCGAGAATGTGCCTAGAGGGCTTACAGCCGCTGACCTCACGCCTTTCCCAAGCACGGCGATGAAGACGAAGAAGAACAAGAGCCCTATCACTGCGAAGCCTGCGAACGGGGCACCCCATCCATAGGATGTCAGCAGGTAGCCCGCCGCCGAAGGGCCGATGAACCCAGAGAAATTGTATCCTGACGTCACGAAGCTGACCGCGAAGCCCTTTCGCTGGGGAAACATCGCTGCCGCCAGGCCATAGGACGGGGTGATCATCAGGCCGCTCCCGAAGGAGGCCAGGAGGAAGAGGAGAGAGAAGACGACGAGGCTGTTGGAGACCACTATCGCTGCCATCGGGAAGGAGAAGAGCAGGAACCCGGCAAGGATCACCTTCACGTCTCCGTATCGCTGTGCCAGCACCCCCGAGCCTATCACGCCGAGGCCGACGGCGCAGACTGAAGCAGAGATCACGAGGCCCGCCGTCGCGTCGTTCACGGAATAGACTGCCTCGAGCCCTGGGACTAGGACCCCCACCGAGAACCTGTATAGCCCGTACATGAACGACGGGAGGACAAGCGCGAGGATGGTCGCGAGGCGCTTGGAGTTCATCTGCGACAGCCACCAAAGCACGGGTTATTTTGCGGTGCGGGTCCCTTCAGCACCCATGCGCAGAACTCGGGAACCTATTTGTGCCGGTCGCCGACCAGCCTGATGCAAGGCCGGCGTATGGGTAACCTGGTAACCCAGCAGCCTGGAAAGCTGCCGTCCGAAAGGGCTTGCGAGTTCAAATCTCGTCGCCGGCGCCACTAATCCTCTAGCTGCTCTCTTCGGTCCCTTCTGCGGCAGTCGACTGGTCGTCTTTGCTCGAGGCCTCGATGATAGCCGAGATCCTTGCGTTGCCCAAGGTCGCAGAGGGCTTCTCAGGGAAGATCCCGTCGGGCCTCACCATCAGGATGACTATCAGGAGGGTACCGAACGCGAGATACTGCACCCAGTTGACGTCGATCGGGAGGTACGCCTGCATCGAGTACCTGATCTGTTGCAGGAACTTCAGAGTAAAGCCGAAGACGAGCGACCCAACTACGACCCCCGTGTTGTTTGCGACGCCTCCCATTATCACCATCAGCCATGGCCAGAACGTCCAATCGATCCTGGTCCACGTGTCTGCCCCGACCNNAGCCCACGTAGAACGTCAGGAGCGCTCCCGCCATTGCTGCTATTGCAGAGGCGATCACCAGGACCTTCTTCCTTATCGCGACGTTGTCCTTGCCCAAGGCCTCTGAGGCGTCTTCGCTATCCCTGATGGCCCTCAGCGTCCTCCCGAGAGGCGACCTCGCGATCCTCTCGACGAAGACGTAGACGAGGAACGCGAAGATGGATATCACCCCTAAGGCGACCGCGTCCCTCACCCCCGGCCCTGCCCCGGACCACGCTGCGTACGGGTCAGGGACCAGGATCCCCTGCGTGCCGCCTATCAGCGGTTCAAAGCCGCCGAGGAATATCTGGTAGAATTGGGCGGAAGCTAGGAGCAGCATCCCAAGGTAGTCCTCCCTCAGCCTCACGGCTGGGTAGGACGCGAGGAAGCCCAGTCCCCCGCCTACGATAGCAGCGACAAGGACCGAGACGAAGAGCAGGGCGAACGCCGCAGGGATGTGGGTGGCGAGGAAGGGGTCGACGCTGCCCGCGACCGCCTGGGCGTTGAAGATGATGTAGTTCCCATGCGTATCGACCCCCAGCAGATACGTCGCGAGCCTCCCGGAGAACGCGCCCGCGAAGGACGCGCCTCCGGCTACGAACAACACCTTGCCGAAATTGGGGATGCCCGTGTAGCCCGCCTCCAGGTTGAGGCTCAGGCTTATCGCCACGTAGAGCGCGACGAAGTTCCCAAGGCCGAGCAAGAAGAGGATTGGGTTAATGCCGAAGATCGTAAGGTCTATCGCCATTTAGGATCTCCTTCTCAAACGGAGCAACTTTCGAAAGTCAATCGAGACGATGCCCCGCGGCAGGATCAGGAGAGTGATGACCATGAGGACGAGCGGTATCGCCTTTTGGTAGATCGCGACCCAGGAGCCGAGGGCCTGCGACCCCAGTGAGGTGATTATGATCTCGCTCCCTCCGATGATCAAGCCTCCGAGGACGGCGCCGTAGATGCTCGTCAGCCCTCCGAGGATGCTAGCGGCGAAGATTTCCACAATGATTCCCGTCCCGGTATCGATGCCGCTAGGGAGCCACAGCACGTAGAATGACCCGGCGCTGGCGGCGAAGGCCCCGGCGAGGAACCATGACGCGATGTATACCCTCTCAACGTTGATGCCGAGTATCTTAGCAAGGGAGGCGTTCTCCACCGAGGCGCGCATCGCCACGCCGAAATTGGACTTTGTGAGCAGGACGAAAAGCCCCAGCGTGATGGCGGCCAGAAGAAGCGGCGAGGAGAAGAACATCCCTGGAAGGCCGCCCAGGGAAAAGTCACCGGGAAGCTGGTAGAACTGCTTGCTGTCGGAGACACCGAACCTCGAGGTCAGGTAGTCAGAATAGATCCCGAATATCCCGACGAAGGCGACATCGACCGCGAACGTCGCTATCATCAAGGACACCAAAGACGACCCCCTCCTGCTCAGCGGCCGCAACACCAGCAGATACATCAGCAGAGACGCGATCCCCCCCATGACGAACGAGATTGGCGTGGAGTAATACGGGTCCAAGCCTCGGAGCCGAGACAGAGTGAACGCGACGTAGATGCCGATCGTGACGAAGGAGCCGTAGGCGAAGTTGGGAACCTTGGTCGTCAGGTAGGTGAGCGTCAACCCTATGGCCATCAGCGCGAAGAGCGAGCCATAGATGACCGCCGAGATTATGAACGGCGCAACCAAAAATTGTGCTCATTCGTAATAATCCTGCTAAGTTTTATATAGTTTCGTCAGTTAATGGCGCTCCGTCAGAACTTTGAACCCATCCAATTCTAGGCCTGGGGTCTCTACTCAGATTATCATCGCGGGTGTCATCGTGATACTCGTGGTGGCTGCAGCGGCAGGATACTTCTTGCTGACTCCGGGCTCCGGCTCGGCTAGCTCTTCGACCAGCTCTAGCGCGGCAATGACCGTCAACATAGCGAGTAGCCCCCTCTGTAAGAGCACTCAGACCATTACGATAGGCGAGCTGAACGACCTTTCGGGCGGACTTTCCACGGAAGGTATCCCGATCAAGGCCTCGATGGCGATCGCCGTTAGCGACATCAACAAGAACGTCACAGCGGCAGGTTGCACCGTCAAGTTTGCGGTGGACGTGTACGACTACGCCCTCGACAACCAAAAAGCGCTGACACAGATGCAGACCTGGTCTAGCCAGGGAGTCGGCGCTGTGGTCGGCCCGCTCAACAGCGGCACCGCGCAGTTCCTGCTCACCTACGCCCAGTCAAACCACATCGTTCTCATCAGCCCGTCTTCCACCTCACCTGCGCTGGTGATTCCGAACCGGCACTACCTCTACAGGACTGCCCCCAACGACGCAGCCCAAGGATTGGCTGCCGGTAGGATTCTCGTCGACAGGGGATACTCGGCTGTGATCATCGTCAACAGGCACGACACGTACGGCGACGGTTTGGCGAACGCCACGGCCGCGAGGTTCACCGCACTCGGAGGGAAGGTGGTAGACACCATCCCCTACGACACAGCGACGACCGACTTCACGGCGATACTGACCAAGCTCAACACTGACTATCAGAGCGCGGTCTCGACATACGGAGCAAGCAAGGTCGCAATCTACGACGTTGCGTTCCAAGAGGCCGGGACGATGCTCATCCAGGCTGGGACAAGCTTCCCAGGCCTGCTAACCCCGACGTGGTTCGGGTCTGACGGAGAGGCGACCCTTTCGCAGTT
This sequence comes from Nitrososphaerota archaeon, assembly GCA_003135575.1. Lineage (GTDB taxonomy): Archaea > Thermoproteota > Nitrososphaeria > Nitrososphaerales > Gagatemarchaeaceae > Gagatemarchaeum. The sequence goes on along the minus strand of PLCG01000041.1, from coordinate 35,640 downwards.
CGTGAACGGGACCGCCGTCACGGTGACCGCAGGCGGCGGCACGATCCAGGCGCANNCGGCAACCGCCAAGGTGAAGCTCGTCAGCACGCTCTATGCCCCTCAGAACAACACGGCGAGCCTCGCCTTCCTCAAGGTCTTCTCAGCGGCGTCAAGTGAGAGCTGCTCCTTCTACTGTCTGGGAGCCTACGATGACACCTGGATTGCGGCGCTCTCCATACTGCAGGCGGGCAAGACCGACGGAGCTTCAATCGACGCGGCATTGCCAGGAGTCGCAGCCGAAGTAAACGGCGTGACGGGCAACAACGCGCTCCAGGCGAGCGGCGACAGGATACCTGGGTCATACCAGATATGGAAGGTCGTCGCGGACTCGACCGGAAAGGGCAGCTGGGTCAACGCGGGCACCTGGGACTACACGGCGGACAAGGTCACCTGGACCAGCGCGCCCTAGCCTAAGGGCGTCTGTCGCCTCATGCGAGACATCCTGTCTGTCCGAGGGATTGAGAAGTCCTTCGGGAGCCTAAAGGCGCTAGACGGGGTGTCTCTCGAAGTCGAGGAGAAGACCGTCACCATGCTCATCGGCCCGAACGGATCGGGCAAGTCGACCCTCATCAACGTCGTGATGGGCCTCCACAAGCCCGACTCTGGGACGGTGACCTACGAGTCCACTGACATCACCGGCTGGCCCCCCCACAAGCTCTATCGCCTAGGGCTCGCGAGGACCTTCCAGATCCCTGCCTTGTTCTGGGACCTCACAGTGCTGGAGAACCTGCTTGTGGCCTCAAAGGACCATCCCGGCGAGTCGTTCCTCAAGGCGCCCTTCAAGGGGACTTGGATGAAGTGGGAGGAGGAGCAGGTCGCCGCTGCGGGGAAGATACTCAGGCTCCTGGGGCTTTCCGAGAAGTGGAACCAGCCCACGTTCCAGCTTAGCGGGGGCCAGATGAAGCTCGTCGAGCTGGGCAGGGCGCTGATGAGCGGTGCCAAATTCATCTGCCTGGACGAGCCCATCTCGGGCGTGAACCCGACGTTGGCCCATGAGATATTCGCGAAGATTCTCAGGCTCCGCGACGAGCTGGGCATCACCTTCTTCATCGTCGAGCACAGGCTCGACATCGCGATTACATACGTCGACTACATGCACGCCATGGCCTACGGGAAGCTGCTCGCCTCCGGGACTCCCGAGGAGGTCGTCTCGGACGCGCGCGTGGTAGAAGCCTACCTGGGTGCCTGATCGCTTTGATTGTCTTGACCGACGTCTTCTCCGGCTACGGGAAGCTCCAGATAATCAACGGAATCTCGATGGAGGCCGCCGCCTCGGAGATCACGGTCCTCGTGGGACCGAACGGCTCGGGAAAGAGCACGTTGCTTCGGACGATCGCGGGCCTCACCACGGTATACAGCGGCTCGATAACGATGGACGGGGCGGCCCTGGTCGGTGTCCCCGCCCACGAGATCGCGAAGCTGGGCCTTGCATACCTCCCCCAGACAGAAAACATCTTCACCAACCTGACCGTGTCCGAGAACCTGAGGATGGCCGAGTACACGCTTCAGGGCGGACAGAGGCAGGCCAGGCTGGACGGGGTGAAGGCGAAGTTCCCGCAACTGGAGCGCTACTTGGGGGCCAAGGCGGGCCTTCTCAGCGGCGGGGAGAGGCAGATGCTGGCGATGGCCATGTCGCTGGTGCGAGAGCCGAAGGTCATGCTCTTCGACGAGCCGACCGGCAACCTGTCCCCGAAGATCGCGACCCAGGTCCTTGAGACCATAAGGTCGCTGGCCAAGGAGCTCTCCATCACCGTGGTGCTCGTCGAGCAGAACGCGAGGAAGGCCCTGGAGATTGGGTCGAAGGCGTATCTCCTGGCGAACGGGAAGGTCGTCTTCGCGGGCGGCGCTAGGGAGCTCCTCGAGCACAAGGAGCTCGGCAGGCTCTATCTGGGCCTCAAGGCATCGTAGCAAAGGGCCGCGCATAGTTTTCCGCCGTATAGAGTTAAATGCGGCTCGGCGAAGATGGCGCGGTTTGCGGAACCTTTGCATCGTCGGTCTCCAGTGGGGAGACGAAGGCAAAGGGAAGATAGTAGACTACTACGCTGACCGGTTTCACTCCGTCGTGCGATACAACGGCGGGAGCAACGCGGGGCACACGATAGTCATAGGGAAGAAATCCTACGTCTTCCACCTCCTCCCATCCGGCCTGCTGAAAGGGAAGAGGCTCCTCATCGGGCCAGGCGTCGCCGTCGACCCGCAGACGCTCAAGGAGGAGGTCGAGATGATCAAGCGCGAGGGGCACAAGGCGAACCTCGTCGTCGACGGCAGGTGCACCATAGTCACCCCTCTCGAGAAGGCGATGGACTCCTTCATCGAGGATCTCAGAGGCGCGAACGCGATCGGGACGACGAAGAGAGGCATCGGCCCCTCCTACGCGATGCGGGCGCTCAGGCTCACCCCAAGGGCCGGGGACCTTGAGAGGGGCACATTCGACCTGACTTCGGCGCTGGCGTTCTACCGCACTTTCATGAAGAAGCTCCCCTCGATGGAGGGCTGGACCGAGTCGGCGAAGGCCTCGCTCAAGGGGCTCGTAGGAGACGTGGANNCGTCCTCTTCGAGGGCGCCCAGGGGGTCTTGCTCGACCTCATCCACGGGACCTACCCGTACGTCACCGGGACGCACACGCTCGCCAGCTACGTCCCCGCGAGCCTCGGGATACCCGCGACATCGCTCGGCGACGTGATGGGGGTGGCGAAGGCCTACGCGACCCGAGTGGGAGAGGGCCCCTTCCCGACGGAGATACACGGGAAGCTCGAGACGCTCATCAGGGAGACCGGGAGGGAGT